>JBCBOT010000063.1:0-30999 GCA_039821165.1 Planctomycetota bacterium
TCTTGCTTGAAAGAAATCACACGCGAGGGGACCGCATGCGAAAAGGGGATGAATCAACAACCGAAGAGGCCGAATGTTGGCGGTGCCATGGTAACACAGCAACACACTGGCGGTACGTTTCGAAGCAAACAACATCCTCGGCACGCCTCGCGCCGAACGAGCTAGAACACCTGCCCCGGTGTGGTTGTCTGGACACTCCACAACGTGCCTCCCGCGGTGACGAAGAGCGTTTTGCCGTCTTCGCCCCCGAAAGCACAGTTCGTGGTTTCATCCCGCGGGATTGCCGCAAAGTCAAGTAACTCCCCCGTCGGCGAAAACACGTAGACTCCGGCTGTCGGTGGGTCTGCCGTTTCGTGAGGCGGATTCGGACGATTCAGTCCTGCTGCCACGTAGAGCCTCCCCGCAGTGTCCAGCTTGAGACCATCCGGGCCTCGTGTTGACCCCCAGTCATAGACCAATGTCTGGGTCGCTGCGTCGATGGTTCCATCCGGCTGCAGGTTGAATCGCCACAGTTTTCGCGCCCCGCCAAGAGTGTTGTTGTTGTTGTCGGCAACAAACAGAAACTGGTTGTCGGTCGTGATTGCAATCCCGTTGGGGCGATCGACTTCGTGAGTGATGATGCGCGTGACTGTTCCATCAGGGTCAACCCGATAGACGCCTTCGACTTGTCGCCCGGATTCGTCGACCATCTCGATGTTCGAGCGATCACCGTAACGAGGGTCGGTAAAATAGATCCGTCCTTGTGCATCGATCGTGAGATCGTTCGGCGTGTTGAATTTCATGCCCGCGTAATTGTCCGCCAACACTTGCACTGAGCCATCGGAACGCCGTTTCACCAACCGTCGCTGAGCCGATTGGCAAATCACGAGGTCTCGCTCTCCGTTGAACCGAAGGCCATTCGACCCGGCATCGCGAAACCACACACTTTGTTCGCCTGATAGCGAGCGACGATTGATGTTGCCTTCACCGCTCGTCAACAATCCCAACTCAGGGTGCCATGCCGGCCCTTCGCCGGCGCCCGTTTTCTGCAAGAGTTTTGGTTCGGATGCAAAGACGCTTTCCTGCCGTGCCGGTTTCCGCAGCCGGATCGTCGCGGTCACAGGAAGGTGATCGGAGAGAATTTCGGTACAGGGGTCGCGCAGGATCGTTGCCGCACGAACCTGTTCACGAAGTGACGGGGAAACAAAAATGTAGTCCAGACGGCGATCCGTTCCATGATCCTGATCATTCACCAGAGCCCCGGGAAAGGTTCCAACGAACGGAAGTTGCTTTGATCTGCGGGAAGCAATCACGTCCGTGTAGCCTTGATCGAGTATCGCCCGAATCCCACCGTAGTCGATATTCCCTTGATTCAAGTTGCGTGCGCGAGTGTTTCTCTGATCGAGCATTTTGAAGAAAGGAACCAAGTCTGGGTCCGATGCATAGTGCGATTCATCAGCGGGTGAGAATCCATTGAAGTCGCCGGCGAGCACCACTTTCGGATTCTTTTCCGGCAGAGACTCCACCTCCTGTTTCAAAAGCTCGGCTTCATCGATCCGCCATTGGAAATTGGACGGATGAAAATGGACCACGAAAAACCAGATGCCCTGAATGCGACATCGCAAAAGACCGTGATGGAATCCTTTGCGAACTCGCTTTACATCGGTGATCGGGTAGCGGGATGTGATCCCGGTAGGAAACCCTTCCTCCTTCAGCAGTACAGAATGTGGGTGCCCCCATGACGCCGCATCCGCACGGAGCCTCTGCTCGGTGTAGGTATTCAGTTCTTGCAATGAAACGACGTCTGGTCCCTGAGCCTTCATCCACCGCTTCCAATCGGAGTATCGAGGTTCAGGCTTCTTGGTGAATCCATACCAAACATTGTGGGTAATGATCCGCAACTTCTTCGGTGCCAATTCTTCATCGGACCAAGCAGCCGCGGGGAGGCAGATCGCGAAAATCAGAAGAATCAGTCGTAGCGTGTGCTTTCGAATGCAAAGCATCGAATCGAACTCCGGCGGTAGCTGGTCGTCTTGCTGGACCGTCCGCATCAGCCCAGAGCTCGTAGAGTCTATGCGATGCGAGACTCCCTCGAGACATCAGGGCACACGACGTCATTTCACCGAAGACACTGAACTCTTCCAGCAACCGCGGACGTCGGTTTCAGCCCGCTTGCGCAAGGCATCGCCGACTTTCAACCACGAGAAAGGCACCGCTCTCCAATCCCGGCTCACTACCAGTAACAGAATGGGTGCTTGCCGGGAGCCGGAACAGGGTTTGGGGTCGTCGTTGGGAATTGACCGCCGAAACTCTGCAACGGGTTGATCAACCAACTGTCCGCGATGGACAAGACACCTCCGACGACGAACCGTAGGGCCGGGCACAACCCGACGATCAGGGCAACACCGATGAACGCCAAGGTAACGCTGAACTCGACCACCGAGTTTTCGCCGTCGGGATCCGTCGCGTTTAAAGGGCTGTTGCCGACGTATCGATACAAATTGCTGTCCCGTGCTTCGAAGCCCAGTGGGTCAAGTCGGTTGAAACGCCCAGCCGTCGGGTCGTAGTTGCGGGCGCGGAGATAGTACCAACCCGTTTGTGAATCGAATTCACGTCCCGTGAACAGAAAGCGATCCAACAATTGCGGCCCCGTCACATCGATCACTGCACCAAAGGTGCCATAGTCGACACGACTCACGACGATCCCCTCTTCGGATGTGACGTCACGCACCGAACCGATCTTGTCGGCGAGGTGCCACGCGGTACCTTCACCCGGTCGAGCACGAGCCACGATTTCGTCACGCCCAGCGCCAAAGAGATAGTGTGCGATGATAACACCCGCCCCATCGAAATCGGCCCACGCATTTTCGCCGCTATAGACGATCTGGGTCGATTCGCCGTCTTCTTCGACGATCGTCCTTCGATCGAGTGCATCGAAAACGTACTCGGTTTCGCTCAGTTGAACCCCTTCGCTGGTGCGTTCGACAACACGCACGAGTCGATTGCGATGATCGTACGTGAAGACCGTCGTGTTGCCCGTCGCCAATTCCGTCCGGGCAATCAGATTGCCTTCGCCATCGTATTCGTACTCATAAGTGTCGTCAGCCAGCAGACGATTATCGGTTCCGATGATGCTGGCCCCGCTGCGGTTTCCATTGGCATCATATTCGAATTGCTCAGGACCATAGACCGAACGAGTCGTCTCAACGATTTGCCCCGTCAGATCGTATTCGTACTCATAGGTTTGCCCGTGGTGCACCTCGCGTTCGAGTTCGCCGAATGGGTTGTAGTCGTAGTCATAGTCCGCCAAGACTTGGTCGAACGCGTCCAAGTGTGTAAGCGTTTCGGTCTGTCCGTTTGCGGCATAGGTTCGCTCCGTTCGTGAAATCAACGTCGGATTGGAACCAGCGTACCTTCGCACGTCCGTTGCTTGATCGGCAGCGTTGTACGCATATTCCATCCGCGTCGTGTCCATTTCGGGTCCGAACCAATCGCTCGATGAAAGTCGATGACGTTGATCGTAGGTGGCTTGGACAGTCGTTCCGCGATTATCGGTCGTCGAAAGCTGGTTTCCTTGAAGATCGTAGGTGTATTCCAAGATGACACGTTCGATCGGCAAAGAATCGCTGGCATTGTTGTCGGCCTGGATCAGACGGTTCTCTTTGTCGTAGCTAAACCGAAAATCCGTGTTCGGGTCGGTTGCGGTGACGAGATTCCCGACCGCGTCGTAGCCAAACTGAAGACTGCGAATCAATTGATCGTTCGCGTCGTACCAGTTCTCGAGCGTAGGTCGCCCGGCATGATCGAACTCGAATTCTGTCCGACGACCGTTTCGGTCGATTGTCTTCACTACGTTGCCTTCTGCGTCGTAGCAGCTCAGGACAACATGTTCGGCTCCCATATCGTTTTCGCAGTCCGCGCCGCTCGGTTGCCCCGCCGCCACGAGTGCCTGTTCGAGCGAGAGCCCCTCGTTGAAGTGCGGATCCCGCATTTCGGTGACGCGATTGAGTCCGTCGTACACCCATGTGGTGATGTTTCCGACGGGGTCTTGAAGAAGCACCTGGTTGCCGTTCGCATCGAACCGAAACTCGGTAACGCCTCCTTCGCCATTGGTCTGTCGAACCAGGTATCCCGAAGCGTTGTATTCCTGGCGACGAATCCGACTCTTGCGTTCGTCGGTTGGCGTCGCCGGAGTTTCAATGAGTTGCCCGTTTTCGTCGAGTGAGTCCGGATGCACCGTCACTTCGTAGTCGAGCATCGTTCCCGTATAGAAGAGCAATCGCGTCGACGACGCCTCGCCGACACCGATCGTTTCTTCGATCAGTTTCCCCGACGCGTCGTAGCGGGCTGTGATCCGCCGAGCGAGCGAACCGTCTGCCTCATACGCCTCTTCGAGTTCCAACTGACCGAACGTGTTGTATTCGAATTGCAGAAACGTGCCGTCCGCGAAGAGCACGCGTGTCGGCTGATCACCATCTGCATACTCAAAGACGACTTCGTTCGCATTGAAATCGGTCGAAGTTTCCAGACGGCCGGAATCATCGTAGGCGTAACGCGAAGAATGGCCGTAGGCGTCGATTGTCTCGATCAAGTTGCCGATCGAATCGTATCGCCATTCCCGTGTGTTTCCATTCGCATCCACTCGACCAACTAATTGACCCGCGGAGTTGTACGAGAACGTGGTGACAATCAATTCGTCAAACGGCGACACTTCGTGCCCGGCCTCAATGATCTGCAGGATGTTTCCATGATCGTCATATTCACGCTCGACGATGTATCCGCGTCGATCCACCACGCGTGTTTCAAGGTCCGGGTGACGGACGTCCGCGTATTCGAAGTGTGTCTCGTACCCAAGCGGATCCGTCGATCGAACGATGTTGCCACGTGAGTCATAGAGCAACTCCGTGACGTTGCCGTTGCCATCGGTATAGGTGCCGGAGAAATTGGCGAGATCCCAATCTTGCTGCACACGATTCCCATCTGCGTCGACAATCGCGGCAACGCGTCCCGCCTCATCGTATTCCGTTCGCTGAATCGGACGTCCACTGGGGTCGTTCATTTCAGCAAGGTAGTGACTCGGATCATCGAGATACTCATAGTGCATCGAGACACCCGCTTGGTCCGTCACCGAGACGAGGTTCCCCACCGAATCGTAGGAATAACGAATCGAGTGTCCCGCGGGGTCGACAATTTCACTGATCCGCCCGAGGGCATCGCGAAGTATTTGAATCGATTGCCCAGAGGAGTGAACCAGCGCGTCTTGAGTCACATCCACTCGGTTCCCGTTCGTGTCGGTGATGCTCCTCAAACCCAGCGATTGATCGTACTCGTAGCTCCGACCATCCGGCGCCGTCAATCGATACTCATCGGGGTTGTAGGGGAACCCGATCAAGAATGCCGTAAAGGCTCCATCTTCACGTTGTGCAAGCGTGATGGGATCGACCGACAATTCATACGCGACCCCAGGATCCGCTACGAACTTGGGCGTGTAAGCGACTCCGAAGAAGCTGGCCGTTCGCTCGGGTTCGAACGTAAAACCGACTCGTTTCCCGTCGGGAGCGTCCAAGTAAACTCGTGTCCCAAACACGAACGGCGTTGCCCCGAACAGACCGATCTGCGCGTCGCTTCCCTGCGGCACGGACTCGCTAATATTTGGCTCAGCGAGCCCGAGCGACCAACCGAAACCAAAATCGCCGGCAATATCCGATGCAATCGAACTGTAGTGACGCGTGACCTCAATCGGAATTCCAGCCAACGGAATCGAAAGGTCTGTGAACGAGACACTGAACTCGCCCAACTTGGCGGGGGCCGCCACGTCGATCGGAATCGCTTGAATACTGGCGTTGCCACTGAAGTCCTGTGCGACCACGCGAATCAAGTAGGCACCATCATTCAATAAGGATGGATCCAACGTCGCGAGAACTTGATCCGATACCTCCGCCTTTGAATCGACAATCGTTTTCCATGCCGGATTCGGAGCACCAAGGTTGTCGTCATCAATCTCCTCAGCCCTTGCAAACTCGACACGGTAGAACTCGAGGTCCTCGGCGAGGACGGATCCTACGATATCCTCCAAGTACGTAATCTGTGCTCCTGGCAACGGCGATGTGACCGAAATCTCGGGAGGCGTTTGATCGCTCGGATCGATGGTTCGCAACATCGCCTCGGCTGTCCCCACGTTGCCCGATGCATCGGTCGCAGTTGCCACGAGCACGTTGAGCCCGGGATCCGTTGACTCAAGGACTGCCCGATTGTTTGCATCCAATGGGACTTCGACTCCATCAACCAACAACCTCAATGAGATCACGGACACGTTGTCGGAAGCGAGCACGTGAATTTCGATGGATTCCCCCGGTTCGATGACGGTCTCGGATAACACCAAGGACACACTCGGCGCGTCGGTGTCCGCGCCCACATCGAGAGAATATGCCTGGGGCGTTCGTGCACCCCGTTCATCAATGGCGGCAAGAACAATCTCGTGGCTTCCGATTTGCGACGCCTCTGGCCGAAACGATATCAACCCCGAATCGGCGTCAATCTCCATACCTGATGGCGAAGTTTCCAATACATAGCGGACCGCGTCGGCATCATCCGTTGCATCGGCCGCGTAGAAATAGGTCTGCCCAACCACCGCTTCGGTCTCGGGCGTGGTTGAGAATTCGGGAGCGAGATTGGGCCCAGGTCGGACTTCGAGATCGAACGTCTGGCGACCGTTGGTAACACCGTCATCGACATTCAACTCGATTCGATGCGTGCCGATCTGGGCATCGGTTGGTGTGAGAAAAAGGAGGCCTGTCTCGCCGTCGATTGCAATCCCGGTTGGCCCATGCACCACCGAGAATGACAGCGAGTCGTCGTCTTGGTCCAATGCGGATGAATCGTACTGATAGAGTTCGTTCGCGGTAGCAATCCGAACGGGCACTGATGAGAAGGCGGGTGGCAAGTTGGGAGGATCGGCAAGGACATCGACGGTGAACAACTGCGTTGCAACACCACCTCGCCCGTTTTCCGTTCGAAGAACAACCGTGTTATGACCCAACTGCCCCGCACCTGGTAACCATTCGATTTCTCCGGTGGTTGCGTCAATGGACATGCCGCTTGGAGACTCGACCAAGGAGAAAGAGAGCGTGCCATCGCCCGCGTCTTGCGCCAGAGGTAGGTAGAAGTATCGCGTTCCCACACCTGCAAGGAGAGCTGGACTCGACAGGATCAGTGGCGCCGTGACTCCTGTTCCAACACCGCCGACAGAGACGACGAAGCTTTGCGTCGCATCATGCTCGCCATCGGAAACCACAATGGACAGATCGTGTTCTCCGTCGATCGAGTTGGCCCAAGAAACCTCCCCCGTCTGCGGATCGATCATCATCCCTGTCGGTGAAGAAGCTAATGCGAACGTCAACGTGTCGCCGTCTGGATCGAATGCCTGAACCTGATAACGAAAGTCACCTCCCGAATCGGCCGTGACCGGCGGCACGGATTGGATCAACGGCGGGCGATTCCCGAGTGTTTCATGAACCTGAAGCTGGAACTGCTGGCTTGCGGAGCCTCCGAATTCATCTCGGACCTTCAGTTCAATCGAATGCGTGCCGACGTCACTCATTCCAGGATTCCAATGCACCGATCCCGTGGACGCGTCGATCGACATCCCGTCGGGTGCAAGCGTCAATTCGAATTGGAGAGCGTCACCTTGGAGGTCTGATGCGTTTACCGGATACACATAGTCCTCGCCGACTTCGGCGTTGACCACGGGGATGGAATCGAATCGTGGAGCATCATTGCCGAGCGCGTACAACGAGTATTCAATTTCGAATCGTGTCGATTCCGCGTTGGTAAATGAGAGCTCCAAAGGCAAGCTCTCTTCTCCATGAACCATCCCTTCGAAGGGAATCTCGGACGCAAACTCGATGTACGGCCGCCCGGTTTCATCGATCTGGTGAGGACTGCTCAGGGTGATCGATGGAGGAAGGATTCGATCGATTACCAATCGGATCGGCCCGCGCAGAAGGCTGTCCCCGGAATTCCGGATGCGCGCGGTTGAATCCAGACGACTCACTCCGCGGTCAAGAGAAGCGGTTTGGAACACGACCTCGGAGAGCGCCGAGACGTTTTCGAAGGCTTCAAACCCGAGAGGAGCCCCCGTCCCGACCAATCGAACGTCGCGCTGCGTTCGGTTACCGAGCGAATCGATCGCGACCACCGTGACGGAGTTGTCGCCCTCGGCCAGTTCGACCGTTGAAAAGAAGTTGCCAGCCGCATCGAAACCCTGAACGCCGTGACCGTTCACGGTCACTCCCGCGATGTGAACGGCTGGTAAGAGGACATCATCCAATGCCTCGGGACGATCCGCGAGAACGCTACTGGCCGACGAACCGTCGACGCCATTGATCCCCGCCACAATCCGTTCGACTTCGGGAACGAATTCGGTTCCGACATCCACCGAGGCACACCAGTCAGGCGATGGAGTCGCGGAGCAGAGTTGATTGACGAATGTCGGACCGATCACCTGTGCGGCTCGGAATCGAATCCCACGCGAGGCGATTTCAGCGATGGTCGATTCGTCCGCCACCTCGTCTTCATTCGTAACGAACAATCCGTCCGTGAAGAAATAGACTTGCGTTTGATCCGCGAGGGACGCTCCGTCGAGGACCGACAGTAGCTCCTGAAGTCCCTCGTCGTAATCATTGCCGGGACCGATCAAGAATTCTCGGAAGAGGCTCGCCCCCGAGTGCGACGTGATTCCCTGGTCGTTGTGGTACAGAGATCGAACGGCCTGTTCCAACTCGACGCGCGTCTCCTCCAGACTCGGATCAACAAACACTTGATTGAACCGATCCGAGGAGAGGTCGAGCGATTCGCCGGGATCGAACAATGCAATCCCCGACGCCGTCCATGCGGCGATCGCGACACGGACATCGGTCTGCGTGGCGACCAAGCGTGAAATCGACTCGAGGACCAAACCGATTTCTCGATCCAGAAGATCGCCCACCCTCCCGTCGGAGTTCATGTCGTCCGCATCGTCAACGACACCATCGAAATTGGCATCGAGTCCTGTGATCAGACGTGTGCTTCCAGAAAGATCAAGCATGAAGATCGCGTCGACGGCCCCCGGCTCGGCCAAAGCATTCCCACTGAACGTGAGCGGTACACCTGCTGGAAATTCATCGCCGTCGGCGAAATCGAGCGTCAGTATGGGTTCGCCCACCAATTCCCGTGGGGCGGAATACACGGAGACGGTAGTCGTACCAACGTTGTCGCCGGATTCGCCCATGCCTTCGAAAATGGCGTTCGATGAATCCGCGTGGACGAGTACCTGAAGTTCCGTTTCGAGACCTTGTGGGAGATCGACCAAGTCTGAAATCGCCACGGATTCACCGACCGCGAGTCCGTCCGTCATCGTCCGTGTGATGGTCGTGAGGATCGGATCCATCCCGCGTTGATCGAGCCGACTGTCGGCGGAGAGGTGAATCGCAAAGTCGATCGTGGTCCCGGCCGGAATCGCGACTTCTCCGTCATTTCGAATGATCCAGTCCAGCGGCAACGCGACCGCATTGCCGGTGACGGTTCGTGGCGCCACAACTTCGGTGATCACCACGTTCGCTGCTGGGGGAAGGGTCGGAAGCGATGAACCGGAAACGATGCGAAAACTGTAGGTCCCTACCGACTCGCCGAGACCATCCACCTCCAAGGTGTAGACCCCCGATTCCGTCAGTGGCCCCACAGACTCGTCGGCTAGCCCTGCAAACACTTCACTGCCCGATGGCGTCCGAAGCGTGTACTGGATGCCGCCGTCGGTAACGATCTGGTCGAACTGTAACTCGTCACCTTGATCGGCAATGAACTCGAAAACGTTCGTTTCGCCGGGAGTCCCGATCGCGCCGGTCACGGGAGCCTCGAAATCGATTTCGACGGGCACCCTCGTCGGAACGTCCCAAAGCACGAAGCGAAAAGAGCCGGTAGCATCTCCCGAGCCGGTGACCTCCAGCGTGTGAGTTCCCGATGCCGGAAAAAGATGGGGACCCGAGTCGGACAATGTCGTCTCGAACAGTATCGTTCCGTCCGAATGGCGAGCAACGATCTCGAAGTCGGCTGCCGTCCCCGCCTGGGCATCAAAGAAAACCTGCTGTCCGCCTTCGGTATCAAATGTGTACGCGATCGATTTCCCGGGGGCATCGATCGAACCGTTGACTTCGGTGCTGAGGTCCAGCGACAAAGGTGGAAGCGGAGTGACATCAATGATGCGGAACCCGAACTCGCCCACCGCGTCGAGAGAACCGTCGATGACAACCGTGTAGACACCGGAGCTATCGAGGGTGACGGGCCCCTGATCACCGAGTGTTTCCGCAAAGTTGCGAGCACCCGTGGGATCGATCAATTCCCATTCAAGATTCGATTCACCTGCGGTCGCGTCGAAAAACAGCTCTTGGCCAGACTCTCCGACGAATTCGAATTCCGCTTGCTGTCCCGGCACTTCGAGTTGCCCCGCCACAGACTCGCCGATGGCGACGGACGTTGTAACGGTTTGCGGGACGTCATGGACCTGAAACTGGTAAGGTCCGTCGCCGGAGAGGAACTTGGAAATGGTCAACGTGTAGGTACCTGAAACGGCCACCTCTAGGTTGTCGTGATCGGCGAAACCCTGGTTAAAAACCTCGAAGCCGTTTGGATCGGTGAGCGTCCAGGTTTGCAGCCCCGTTGTCTGTTGGGCATCAAAGAACAACGTCTGCCCGACGGACGCGCTAAACGTCAGGGAATCGGATGTCTCGGACGGTTCGAGGTTACCAGTCACGACGTCTCCGATAGCGAACCCGCCGTTCAGGGCACTGAACCGACCGCGGGCCTGATTGGCAGAGTGAAAGCCGCCAAGAGCATCTGCTTCAAAGACATGAAACTGTCCCGACGAGTCTTCCACGACCACGTCCAGGACACCGTCCAAATTTGCATCGCAGTGTCCGATACCGGCTGACTCGTCAAACGAACCTGCCAGGTCGATGGCGCTAAACGTTTCGACGAAATGAGTCGTGGGTGAGATCGCGACATTGGCGATCGCTGCGGACGAATTGGTTCCTGGTTCATTCCCAAGAAGGTCGAAAAAGAGTGTCGCTTGCGTTTCGGGTGCCAACTGTGAAATATCAACGCTGACTCGTGTCCCCTCAACGGTGACTCCGCTTCCAAGATTGAAGACCCCGTCGCTAGTCACGTTAAAGAACGACGTTCCCTCGTTCTTTGCCGTGGCGACGACCGAATTCCGATCACCATCCAACAGCGAGACTTCGAACGCATCGGGAATGCTGCCACTGCTGCTTCCGAGGTTGAAGTCGAGGAGGTCAAAGGAAATCGTTTCTGGCGATTCGGGAACGGTGATCGATTGCTGAATTGAAACGAGGAAGGAATCGTTTTCAACGAGTTGAATACCCTCGCCAAGAGACTGGACGACCCCGGAAACCGATCCCGGAGCGGCCCCCAAGCTGACTTGATCCCATCCGAGCAACGAGCGTGAGAACCGTCCATTACGAATGGCGCTGGTGGCTTGCGGATCGTCGTCGTTGGTGAGCACGGTGACGCTTCCACGACCGCTCACCGCAAGGTCTGTGTCGCCATCACCATCCAAGTCAGCGGCCGTCAGGTCCACGATCTCGCCGAGGCCATCCACGTTCAACTCAGGGCGAGGATCGAATTTTCCGTCCCCGCTTCCCTCAAGAAAGCTCAGCGTTCCGTCGCGGTGCCCGATGGCGATGTCCGGCGAGAGATCGCCGATAAAGTTCCCCACCACAACAGCGGAAGGGTTCGTTCCACCGCTCGGATAGGTCTGGTCGAGCTGCAAATTCTGATTGGCATCACCGAGCAGTACGATCGCTTCATTGTCGGATGCCGAGAGCGTGACGAGATCAGTGAAGTAATCCTGATCGAGCAATGCGGATGCATGTTGCACGGTCTCGTCGTTGACCGACGTCAGCGGCAACGTACTTTCGGAGAGCCGGGGTCCGGGGTGAGCGTCGCCCGAACCAAGAAGCTCATTGGCCATGAACAGCCCGACTGAGTGATCGTCCTCGAAATCGCACGGTGTCGAAACGATCTGGTAAGTCACGATGGATTCGTTGCCCGCGATGTCCTCGGAGCGTACCGCGAAGGAGTTCGGTCCTGAATCCAATGGAATATCCGAGATTTCGTAGGAACCATTTGAGTCGACCACCGCATCGCCACCGCCGACGAGTTGGACCTCGGCGGTGCCTTCACTGGTTCCGACAAGACGTACCGTCGAATTTGTCGTCGCGCGATCACCCGGTAATCCCGTGTCGTCGGCGTCGTTGAGTTGAGCCGTCACCGACGGCGCGGTGGTGTCGAGCGTAAACGTAATGGATCGGTCCGCTTGACCTTGAAATGAATTCTTAGCGGTGAACACGACCGTGTGTTCTCCGTCGTCCGAGCCATCGGCTGCCAACCCCGGATCAAAGACGAAAGCACCACATGAGTGCGCAACCTCGAGAGGTGGGCCACCATTGACGGATGCTTCAATCGAATCGAATCCGGTGATCGAGGTCACTTGGCCGGCGATGCGCGCGTCACGCGTCAAGGAATCATCGCCGAATCGACCCGTGTCATCTTCGAGAGTCGGCACGAAGGTCAGCTCCCAGTCCGCTGCCGCCCGATCGAGGCGGTTGATGACGAGCAGCGCGTCGCGTGGCTCGAGCGAACCATTCCCATTCGTGTCCACCGAGTTTCGATCTGCAGGTCGTTCACTCGGGAGCACTCCGCCTCCGAGTCGTGCCAGTTCATTGATCGGAGCAAGTGCATCGCGCGGGGTAACGATCCCGTCGTTCGTTGCATCAAGGGCGTTGCAGTGGTTTTGCCAATCCGATGCCATGAGCATCCGCTGCTCAAGGTTCTGCAGCAAAGGCCGTCGTGTTCGTCTTCGGACCTTTCGTTTGGAGGACTTACTCTTGTTGGATAGACGCACGGATCATTCCCTCTCGTATCGATCGAGTCTCCGCGGCCTCACGTTGGAAGAATTCGGCGGAGTAAGCTACTATGTGGCGGTGCCTGGTTCTGCGACGGATCGCCACGGCATACCCCTGCTCGTTAGAGCGCCGATGTCCCCGTCTGACACACGTGCGTCGTGAAGGTCAGAAACCGATCAGCCCAATTCGAAATTTTTTATGACCGGCGTGACTGAGATTTTGCACGCCATTGGGCGAGGCGACCGAGACGCTTCGGAAGAATTGCTGGCCATCGTGTACGACGAGCTTCGCCGCCTGGCCTCTCGAAAACTTGCCAGCGAAGCTCCCGGGCAAACCCTGCAGACAACGGCACTCGTTCACGAAGCGTATCTGCGACTTCTTCCTCCTTCGAAAAGCGACACCGCGAAAGAGGATGACACGGAGACGGCGGATGCGTCCCCGACGGGCACCGATTCGAACGAGGCGGCCCGCGAAAACAACGGCGGGGAGGAGAGTCCCGCCGGACACTCGTGGAATTCACGAAGTCACTTTTTCGGAGCCGCTGCCGAGGCGATGCGACGCATCCTGATCGACAACGCAAGAAAAAAGAAACGCATCAAGCGCGGCGGGGATCGCGGACGCGTGGAATTCGATGACGTGGATCCGGCCTCACCCGAATCCGATGTGGATCTACTGGCACTGAACGAGGCACTCACCAAGCTGGAGCAGCATGACCCGGCCAAAGCCGACATCGTTAAACTTCGCTATTTCGCGGGCCTCACACTCGAAGACGCCGCGGCCGCATTGGGTGTTTCGGTCCCCACGGTCCAGCGTGGTTGGCGATACGCGCGGGCCTGGCTCCGCCGAGAAATGGAGCCTGAGCAATAGTTTTGAAATCGCTCCAAAATGTGTGATCAGTCGCTGCGACCAATGGCGCATGTGAATCATGGAGAGCTGAAAAGACAGCGAAGACCACATGAACCACAAGTCGATCGAAGCAGACATTTTCGAGGCCGCGATTGAAATTCCGGATCGCGCCGAGCGTTCACGGTACCTCGACAAGGCTTGTCATGGTGACGCTCAACTTCGCCGTGACGTCGAGTGCCTCCTCGAAATGGATGATACGTCGGGCAATTTTCTTGAAACCCCCGCGGTCGCGTTCTCCCGAGCAAGCAACGATCACAACGTCGGTGATCGAATCGGTCGATACGAGTTAAGAGAGCGGCTGGGTGAAGGCGGATTCGGCATCGTCTGGCGGGCTGATCAACTTGAGCCCGTTCGGCGAACGGTCGCACTAAAGATCATCAAACTCGGAATGGACACCGAGGATGTGATCCAACGTTTCGAGGCCGAGCGGCAGACGCTTGCGAGAATGAACCACCGTCATATCGCAACGGTACTCGATGCGGCTTGTACCGATCAGGGTCGCCCGTTCTTTGTAATGGAGTTGGTTGACGGAAACGCTATTGATGCCTTTTGCGATTCGCGCCGCCTCTGCATCACCGAACGTCTCAATTTGTTTGTCGACATCTGCTGGGCTGTGCAACACGCGCATCAACGTGGTGTCATCCACCGCGACCTCAAGCCGTCCAACATTCTTGTCGGCTCTGAAAACGACTCGATTGCCCCCAAGATCATCGACTTTGGTATCGCTAAAGCCGTCGGCAATCACCCGGAGCAAGAAAGTCGAAAGACGGACATTCCCGATGGCGTCGACGGAGCCTCGACGACCAATGCGAAACTGATCGGGACGCCTGAATACATGAGCCCCGAACAGCTACTGAGAGACCAGGAGATTGATACCCGAGCCGATGTTTATGCGCTCGGTGCCGTCCTCCACAAACTCTTGGTGGGCGTCACCCCCGTGGACATGACTTGGCTCAAAGAGTGCGATCCCAAACAGTGGGGCTCACGGCTCGAAGACAGCCGACCGATCAACCCCTCGACGCGCGTCGCGATGCTGGCCAACGCAGAACGGGTCGCCAAGGATCGTGCGGCCGATCCAAAGTCGCTCAGCAGTGCACTCTCGGGCGATCTGGACGCCATCATCACGAAGGCACTTCATCGAAACCCGGCCGATCGATATGACACCGCTGCCGAACTTGCCCGCGACATCGATCGGCATTTGAACGCGTTGCCCGTCGTCGCAGCCCCACACACGACATTCTACCTGGCAAAAAAATTCGCTCGCCGGCATCGTGTGGCGGTGCTTGCGTCGATTGCCGTGGGGATTGCGCTGTTGCTCGGGGCATTCGGCCTCGGGCTGGGCATCATCCGCGCGGAGCGCGCTTTAGAAATCGCGACTTCGGAGCGGTGGCGTGCCGAGCAGGAAAAACGCAACGCCGAGCGAGAAAAGAACCTCGCAGAACGACAGCGGATTCGAGCCGAAGAGGAAACGGCCAAAGCACTTCAGTTCGCCAACTTCATCGAAGAATTGATCGGCGTCGCCGACCCGGAACATAGCTACCCCGCCGACTTCACCGTTCGTGAACAATTGGACTTGGTCGCTGAAAACGTCGGCGAAAGGCTGGAAAAGTATCCGTTGGTCGAAGCCCGCATCCGAAGGCTCATTGGGCGGGTGTATTACAGCCTGAAAGCCTACGAAAAAGCGGAACCGCAACTTCGTCGCGCGCTTGCAATTCATCGCGACCAGCTACCGGCCGGTGACCTTCGGATCGTCAAGAGCGAAGCCGACTATGCGGGCGTTGCGTATTTCCTTGGTCGTGCCGAGGAAGCAAATGAGTTGCTAGTTTCCAATGTGGAACGGCTGCGCGCGGAGCCGCCCTCAACGGAGTTGATCGAATCGCTTCACATTCTCGCTCGACTTCACGGGCTGCAAGATCGGGCCGAAGAACCCTCATTGCTGATGCACGAAGCGTGGCTGGTTGCAGAAAAGCTGTACGGAGTGGGGCATCCGATCACGCTGCGTCATCAAGTTCAAGCATCGCGTCGTTTGCTCTACCTCGACCAAGAACAAGAGGCCGAGAGCCTCGCTCGAAAGGCGCTGGACGCGATCCGAAGTGTGAGAGAGGAAGACCATGCCGACGTCGCATTCATCAAATATCACCTCTCTTTTGTTCTCTCCCAATTGGAGCAGCACACCGAAGCGGACCACTTCGCCGACGACGCCCTTAACGCATACCGTTCGCTGATGGGAAATGACAGTCCATTCGTGATCGCAGCATTGATCCAGCAAGCAAAAACAAAAGCGGATTTGGGTGAAACTGAACAAGCCATTGAGTTCGCCCGCGAAGCGAGCTCATTGGCGGACAACGTTGCCGGCGGTAATCCAACGACAAGACGTAACGCCTACCACCGTCTCGCCACACTGACCCGGGGCGTCGACAATCAGGAATCGGTGCTCGCGCGGGGCAAGGCACTTCAGATTCAGCTTCAGTACTTTCCGCAAAACAATCGTCGGCTCGCGTACTCACTCACCGAGTTCGCATTCCGACTTCGCCGAATCGGCCAGCTCGAAAAAGCCCAGGCCGCGTATGACACGGCCATCGAATCAATCGTTGCGAGCGAGGGCGAAGCGTTCCAACTAGCCCGCGCCTACCATGCGTACGGCGACCTTCACCGGGAATGGAACCGCGCTCAAGAAGCCGCTGATTGTTACCAAAAAGCGATCGCGAATGCCGCTTCAGACTTCAATGTGTTCCGTGGGCAAATGACTCAAGCGGTCGTCGAAATCGATCTGATCGAACTGCTCGCCGAATCGGACCCGGACCAAGTCCGCGAGAGAATCGCAGTGCGGTTTGAGAATCGCTTCGAAAGTGATTCCCCGTTCGAAACATCACTCGCAATGGCAGCCTCGGCGATCGAGAAAATGAGTGCCTCCGATTTCGACGAGGCGGAATCGATCCTCGACGACGCGATCAAGGAGCTGAACCTTCGCCGAACCCCGCTCCGCCTCATCACGCGATTGGAAAGCCTGATCGCGGACTGCCACCTAGCAAAGGGTGAACTCGAGGCCTGTGAGCAAACGTTGTTGCGATCCATCAATGATGTGGGACGAGCTGTGTTTCGTCCGCTTGATCGGCAGCGGATCCAACGACAACTCGTCACGCTTTATGAGGCATGGGGAAAACCAGACAAAGCGGAGCACTGGCGAAGTGCGAATCCGATGTCTGGTCGTCCGCGACAACAGCGAGGCCAAACCGAATCCGGAGGCTAACGACTCATTCGCCGGACGATTCGGGACGTTGCGGTCGCTGTGGTCGACTATCGGTTCCTCGGTTACCGTAGCCTCCTCCCCCGCCGCCACCTCCACGACTGAAGAGCGATCCGATTCCGCTGCGGAACTCTTCTGCAGAAATCGACTGATCGCCATCTTTGTCCAACGTCTTCAAACGGTCGGCCATGCGATTTCCCTCGAGCTCCGACATCGCAACCTTTCCGTCCTGATTGGTGTCCATCTGCTTGAACATGCTCATCGGATCAAACCGCCGGCCGCCGCCGCTTCGACCGCCCTGCTCACGTCCCGGCGATGGCTCAGGCGTCGCGTCGACTTTTGCGATGACGCTGGCGTCTTGAGGCACCGAGTCTCCTCGGTCCGCGATGCAATACAGGAATTTGGCACTGCGAAGCACCATTTGCCCGTCACTCACTGCGGGTGAGCCCCAGAAGATCTCTTTGTCCGTGGTAACTTCGTTGAGAGCCAGCTGTTCGATTTTGTCGCCCAGCTGGAACACAAACATTTGGCCGCTCCCGTTGAGTGCGAACAAACGGTCACCCACGACGACGGGAGACGGATAATCGAGGGAACCGAATCGACCACCGGTTTGTTTGGCACCACGCAACCGCATTTGCCGAATCCGATCGCCGGTGGTCGCATCCACAACAGTCAAAATGCCTCGCGAGAAGACGTAGAGTTTTGACTCGTGCAGCACCGGCGATGCAAAGCTGGCATTCTCGGTGCCGGTCCAAGCCGTGTTCGACTCACTGATGTCTCCGCTGCCACCGACATCGAGTGCGATGCTTCCGCCGCCACGCCCGGTGACTGCGTAAACCCGTTTGCCATCCACGACGACACTCGAATAAGCTTGCTGGGCCCCCGTCGCATCGGCGTGCCAGCGCAATTTACCGGTTGTCGGATCAAGCCCCCAAAGCTCCCGGGCGACGCACATCACAAGGTCGGTGCGACTCTCATCCACCTTGACCAAAGTGGGTGTTCCCCACATGCCGTCCAACCCTTTCGCCTCTTGACGCCATCTCTCTTTGCCAGTCGTCGCGTCGATCCCGATGATCGCTTGACTTTCCGCCGAGGCCGTCACGATCACCGTGTCGCCAAAGACGATGGGACTGGAAGACGATCCCCATTTGGCCGGATCCGATTCCATTCCCACCTTGGCTTGCCAGAGCGATTCACCGTCCATCGTAAAGGCATGAACACCACTTTTGCCGAAGAACGCGTAGACGTTCTTGCCATCGCAGACAGGAGTGTGAGAAGCGTAACCATGCGCGGTGACGCCGATGCCCGTATAGGGATCTTCGGGTAGAGCCGCTTTCACGTCGTGTTGCCAAAGCAGTTCGCCGGTCTTCAAATCGACGCAGACAAGATGGCGAACAAGGTTTTCAATGTCACCGGGCTGTTCCTGCGAAAGTCCATAACCTGAGTAGCACGTGACGAAAACTTTCTCGCCGACGATGATTGGACTTGAAGCACCTGGCCCCGGCAAAGCGGTCTTCCATGCGAGGTTGGCGTCGGGTGACCAAGTGGTCGGCAATTCGTCGGAATCAGTTGCGACGGCAGAACCCGCCATGCCCCGAAATCGAGGCCAATCGTCAGCACTCACGCTGAGACTGACGAGCATGGAACAGGCAAGCATCAAGGCGAATCGGATGTGCAGGCGCATGGCGTCACGTCAAATGGTTTGCGGAAATGATCGAGTCACGGGAAGGAGAATAACATGTTTTTGCAAATGGCTCGCGACAACGACTGAACCGCCACCGAAATCACGGGAATCTTGCAGAATGCAATCAACGCTCAGGCTCGCTTGGTGAACGGATCGCCGAAAAGCCATTTCCCTACCGACTTCGAGCCGATGGCTTAAGAGGAACAGGTGGCCAAACGATCCGACGTTATGGCCCACACGTCTTTTGCGGGCAGATGCCGCAGTAGAACCGACCCTCCCATTGCTTTTGTTTTGATGCCGTTGGCATCAAAGACAAAACGAGGGAGGGTGAATTCACACAAACCACTCCGTTTGAGTAGCTACCGTATCAGCCGATCCGCCGTGTCGTTGAGGTAGTACTCCAGATAGGAGTATCCCAAGTGACGATCGTTTTCCGACTCACCTTGCTGAACCAAACGCGATGCGTCTTGGGGGTCGTTTGGATTCAAGCGATGCGTTACCTCCCAACGATTGGGAATGCCATCGTCGTCGCTGTCGGCGGGCGATGCGGTCACTTCGAGACCTTGGAGGAAAAATCGATCACTGGGTGCGGCCGATGCGTCGCGCCCCCAGTCACCCGTCCGTGTCTGAACTTCGCTTATCGTCCGTCTGGTGATTTGATCGCGCGGCCAGCACCCCGCTTTTGCGAGCACCTGATCGAACGCCGCTCTCGCGTCCACCACGTTGATCCGCGGACTTGGCGCTGGAGCATCGAGTTCCTGTCCGCTGTGGTTGAATTGCATCCAACGCGGAGCTCGATCGTTGCCACCCCATTTCCAATGTCGCGGGTGCCCCCGATAGCCCTAGTCCTCAAAGTAGTTGTCGCGGACACGTGTACGACACGTGCGACAGCGCGAAAGGATAGAGCCGTTCCTGGGTCTGTGCGCCACGACGGTAATAGTTGTTGAACAAGTTCACCGCGCTGTTGGCTTGTTTGCCATGACCGTCTTCTGAATAGCCTCCGCGACAGTTGTAGACAACGTTGTTGCAAAAGTCGCAGGCTGCGTTGTTGCGATAGGGGGCGACACAAGGAACACGACGAGCGTGGTGTGCCCACAAGTTGTGGTGCAGTGAGACGGCACCACTGTCCTCAGCAGCGGAGATCAAACCGTAGTGATGCGGACCTTTGTTGTGCCCTTGGTCATCTGATTCTTCGATCGTGCACCACTGCGCCGTGACGTCGTGAGCGTGATCGAGATCATGGTTTCATCGGTTGCCCAACTCATCGACAGGTGGTCAAGCATGAGTTCGTTCACTGGCCAAATTCCGATCCGCCCCATCGATTTAGACGACACAATTCATCGTATCTTGACCGCGAGTGCGGACCATGGTCGGCGATGTGTGGACAGTCTAAACGAAGCGAAGGCAACCGATTGCCGACGCGCCGCCACCGGAAAGCGACTTCGGCCGCCCGAAGGGCCCACTTTCGGCCGACCAGAGACATGCCTTCGGCCCGCGTTCCAAAGCTTTCGCGAGCTTGGCACTCTTTTTTCCGATTCCGCTGTGGATCATGACATTTGCGGACGTTTCTACCACTAATCGGCCTCGAACTACGCACGGTGGACTGACGACTTTGCGAGATCGACAACCGCGACTAGCTGAACCACTTGGCAATCTTCGGGCTTGCCACGCATGCGAAATGAGCCATGGAATTTCTGGAAGTCCCCTTTTTTGACGACGACATTTATAAGCTGCTGGTTCGTTTTGCGATCAATCTGGTTTTCCTGACGCTGATTGTCGCGTTCGCGATCTACCCCGGTCAGCGGGAACGGGAGTTTGCATTCACTGCGGTGATGCTCAATGTGATCGTGTTCTTCATCTGCTTCACGATGAAGAAGCTTGAACTCGATCTGGGGCTCGCGCTCGGGCTTTTCGCAGTTTTCGGTGTACTGCGTTATCGCACCGATGCGATCCGCCCCAAGGAGATGACCTACCTGTTCATCGTCATCGGCATCGGCGTCATTAACTCGCTGTCAAATAAGAAAACCAGCTACGCCGAAGTCCTGTTGGTCAATTCACTCATCGTCGCGGGTGCGATGGTGAAAGAATGGATCGTTGGACGTCTGCCGAAGCGTCCGTTGGTCGGTGGAACCGCAGAACCGGCTGTGAAAAAGAACGGCGGGAATGGCAAGTCGAATGGCGGAAAGAAACTGCCGAAGTACACCGTCGAATACGACCGCCTTGATCTTCTGGGCGACCAAAAGCGGGAACAGTTGGTGGCTGACATCCGCGAACGCACGGCCATGGATGTCGCCCGCGTTGAGGTTAAAACCGTCGACCTCCTTCAGAACAAAGCAACGTTAACCATCTGGACAACTGCGATTCCTCAAGAAGCCGATGAGCCGTCGGTGGAACGAGACCAGAAATCGGGCCCCGAGTCATTCGGCTAAAGAACACCGTCATTACCTCGACTTCGAATCTCAAATTCCAAACAACTCAATGCAATCCGACCGGTACCACGCCCTCGGGTTGGTGTTTGTATCAGTGACTTGACTCACCTGGAGACGACTCCTGCGATCGAACACGATCCACCGGAATCGACTCTGCAACGAAAGTGGCGATCCTTCATGAATCAGAAATCACTCTCTCCCATAAGACTCTCGCTGTGCGTGGTTCTTGCCGCGTCGGCATCGTTGACTTTCGCTCAACCGCCTCAAAGAGGCGGCGGATTTGGCGGAGGTCCAGGCTTTGGGCCTCCCGGGTTTGGCCCCGGTGGGTCGCAGGAAGAAAAGAAGCTGGTTGAGGAATTTGACCAGGACAAAAACGGATGGCTCAATCGTGAGGAGCGAGCGCAAGCACGCGAGGCAGCGAAACAAGGCATCGGAGGGGGACGCGGATTCGGCCCGCCCGGTGGCTCCCGTGGACTAGGCAATCGCCAACCGGCGCAGCGTGGTAGAAATGTGACAGTCGATGAAGTCAAGCAGTTCCCAAACGCAAGCCTGTACGAGCCTGCTGCCCTGCGAACGCTGTTCTTCGAATTTGAGAACGAAGACTGGGAGAAGGAACTGGAGGATTTTCACGGGACCGATGTCGATGTCGCCGCGAAAATGACCGTTGACGGCAAGACCTATGAAAATGTCGGCATGCGTTTTCGCGGGATGTCGTCCTACGGAATGGTCTCCACCGGCTTCAAACGTTCATTCAACGTGTCGATGGACTTGGCGGACAAGGATCAACGGCTTTATGGGCACAAGACACTCAACCTGCTCAATAGTTCCGGCGACCCGTCGTTCATGAGTACCGTGCTGTATTCCCACATCGCCAGTCAGTACATCCCGGTTCCGAAAGCCAATCATGTGCATGTCGTGATCAACGGAGAAAGCTGGGGGATCTACGTTAATGTCCAGCAATACAACAAAGACTTTCTGGCGGAACACTTCGAATCGACGAAAGGCACACGTTGGAAGGTAAGCGGCAACCCCGGCGCCGATGGTGGACTCCGATACTTGGGAGAAGACCTCGAGGAATACAAGCAGCGTTTCGACATGAAATCGAAAGACGGCAAGAAGGCTTGGGCCAAGCTGGTTCTGTTGTGCAAGACGCTGAATGAAACGCCGTTGGATCAACTGGAGAGCGCGCTCGAACCGATGTTGGACATCGATGAGACCCTTCGGTTTTTGGCGTTGGATGTGGCGCTCGTCAACAGCGACGGCTACTGGACACGTGCCAGCGACTACAGCTTGTTCTTGGATAGCGACAAACGATTCCACGTGATCCCACATGACATGAACGAAGCGTTTCAGAGCGGTCGAGGTGGCCCGGGCCGTGGCGGTCCTGGCGGCCCACCACGGGGTCCTGGCGGATTCGGCGGATTGTTTGGAGCCTTCGGATTTGGTGGTCCACCGGAACGAGACGATCGCCCGGAAGGCTCCGGAGCGGAACCGCGCCGCGACGATCGGCGAAGCGGCAGTCGTGAACGTGATCGATTCTCGCGCGAAGGACGCGACAGAGCTCAGGGGCCAGACAGCAGGGGCCAACGTCGTGATCGCGGAGGTTTCGGCGGGCCGCCTCGTGGTCACGGTGGTGGTGGACCGGGACGCGGTGGCGGTCCTGGACACGGCGGCGTCGACCTCGATCCGCTCGTTTCGATCGACAATCCTCGGATGCCACTCCGAAGCCGATTGCTCGCCGTGCCGAAACTGCGAGCCAAGTACCTGCAATACGTACACGAGATCGCCGAGAAGTCACTCGATTGGAATGCAGTCGAGCCTGTGGTTGCCGAACACACCACGAGGATCGCTCCCGAAGTCAAAATCGATGCTAAAAAACTCGATACCTTCGAAGCGTTTCAACAGTCGACTTCAGTGGATGCACCGGACTCGGAAGACGGACGCGGATCGCTCAGGGCGTTCTTTGACGGGCGTCGCGAGTACCTGCTGAACTACAAGGAGCCGACGAGCAAGGACGCCGCGACGCGCTAAAACGCGGACGATTCACCTTGATTCGCCATGGAAACACCTAGCCCGGATATTGCATCGGTAGATTCTTGAGTCCCTCTAGCGCGAAAGCCTTAAGTCTTGTATGCATTGGAGTTACCAGACAACAACGCAACCAAACTCAAGGCTTTCGGCGATGACAAAGCGTAAACGAAAACGGCCCGCTCTGAAACGCCTACGCAGACAAGACGTTGAATTCGATTTCAATGGCGGCAAGCTGACGTCCGATGCCGGGCTGCTCGTGCTCAGAGAAGTCGATCAAAGACTCAACCTAATCTCAAGAATCGATCAAGCCATCTTCGATCCCCGTGATCCCTCCTGCACCGAGCATCCACAACACGAAATACTCACCAGCAGAATCTTTGGCATTGCCGCTGGATACGAAGACGCCAACGATCATCTCACCCTTCGGCTCGATCCCGCCTTTCAAGTCGCTGCCGGACGTTCGCCAGCCCAGAATGAGTTCGACGAAAAAGACAACGCTCCACTCGCCAGTCCTTCCACCCACTCGCGTTTTGAAAACAGAATCGACTCCAAGTCCATCTTCGCTCTGCACGAAATCATGGTCGACACTTTCCTCGACAGCTTCGACCAACCGCCCGAAGAAATCATTCTCGATTACGACGCCACTGACGACACCGTTCATGGCAATCAGCAGGGGCGGTACTTCAACGGATTCTACGACAGCTATTGTTTCTTGCCACTGTACGTTTTCTGCGGTGATCAAATCTTGGTCTCTTACCTGCGGCCCGGTAGTGTTGGCGCGGCCCATCATGCACCAGCGGTCACTCGGTTGTTGGTCAATAAGATTCGTTCACGTTGGCCCAACGTGAAAATCATCCTTCGCGGTGACAGTGGTTATGCCATTGCGAGGTTGATGCGATGGTGCGACAAGAACGATGTATTTTACGTCTTCGGGATGCAAAAGAATGCTGTCTTAGAAGGTAAATTGCGGGGTGAAATGGAGGCCGCGCGTCAGCAACACGAGGAACTTGGCGGCAAACAAACCATCTTTAAGTGGCTGCGGTATCGAACTCAAAAAAGCTGGCAGCGACATCGCTGGGTGTGCGGCAAAGCAGAGCACTGCAGCAAGGGAGCCAACCCGCGTTTTGTGGTCACGAATCTTCCCAGTGAAGACGGCGCGGTTGATGAAACTTGGCATCGCCCCCGTGTTGGTGGCAAGCAGGTTCGCCAATTGAAAGAGGCTGGGACGTTTGTTCAGCCCGAGGTCAGCGCAAAAGATTTCTACCAAGAGGTGTACTGTCAGCGTGGTGAGATGGAGAATCGTATCAAGGAACAGCAGTTGTGCCTGTTTGCAGATCGTACGAGCTGCACGAAGTTCTTGGCGAATCAATTCCGTTTGATGCTGTCATCGTTTGCATACGTTCTGATGGACGCAGTTCGTCGCTTGGGTTTGAGTGGGACTGTGGGTAGTCGCTGGCGAGTCGACACGATTCGCTTGCGTCTGTTGAAGGTAGCCGCTCGAGTCCGTGTAACTTGTCGTCGCGTGGTATTCCATCTTTCGAGCCACCATCCAAGCGAGCGTATTTTCGAAGACGTGATGATGCGTCTGAGCGGCGCAGGATAAGGCCAGATTCTGATCGAGCTTCGCCACCTAAAATCGCATCGATCTGAGTTTGGGGTAAGGGGCGCTGTGCGTTGCTCTGGAACTTCGCGAGTGCCAAGCCCCAATTACAATTCAAATCCAACCAAAAGCAAAAAAGCAAATCCGCTATAACTACCGATGCAATATCCGGGCTAGCGGCAGGGGCCCAAGCCCTCCGGTGCGTCGACCCGAACTCCGATCGAGGGTTGGCGGACATGCCGATCGAATCTGCTGTTCTCGTGAGGATAACCGTCAACTCGGACCGAATCACGGTCGTCACTCTGGTCGAAAATGGATGGTGCCGTGACCTAAGCGTTAGCTGCGCAACAAGGTTCACTCGCGTGACATTTCCAAAAAACTCGCCTCGTGGAATGATCCGAGATGAAACGGCAACCGAGCCAACGCTCAGGGAAGAGTGACGCAACTCTCGAAAAACCAAACGGCACCGCTGAGAGACCCTTGGTGGAAGCGGTGCCGAATCGGATTGGCGCCTACGAGATTCGACAAGAAATCGGACGTGGTGCAACAGGCACCGTCTACCTTGCAACCCCCTCCGAATCGCAGAGCCGCATCGCGGTCAAAGTCCTCGCTCCAAGACTCGTATCCGACCGATCACGTCTGCAACAATTCCAAGTTGAATTGAACGCGATCGAAAAGCTCGAACACGACAATGTTGTGTCGACGATCGATTCCGCTCAGAGCGACGGGGTCTTCTATATTGCGACGCCGTACATCGAAGGGATCTCGCTGGAAGACTTGCTTGCGAAAGTGAAGCGTCTTCCCACGGGGGCCGCTTGCGAAATCGTTCGCCAAGTCGCTGAGGGGCTGCAACACATCCACGAAAACCAGCTGCAGCATCGAGACATCAAACCCTCGAATGTGATGATCACCGCACAAGGTCAGGTGAAGCTGATAGATGTCGGCGTGGCAATCCTTCGCGGTAACGAATCGGCGGACCAACACACTTCGATCGAGCGGATGGGCACACCGGACTTTATGGCACCCGAGCAGGTCAGGGTCGACATTCGAGCAGATCTCTACAGCCTCGGGTGCACGCTCTACACACTACTTGGTGGTCGACCACCATTCGCCAGCGAGGAACACTCGACCCGCTCCGACAAACTCGTCGCTCATGCACACGAACAACCCGAAGAGCTAACGTCTCTTTGTCGAAGCCTGCCGATCAGTGTGGCGGAGGTGGTCGCGACCATGATGGCCAAAGCCCCCGACGATCGCCCCGCTACTCCCGCCGATGTCGTCGAACAGTTGCGACCATGGAGTGATTCAATTCAGCTGACGGAGTTTGTTCGTCGTGCGCTTGATCCGGCGGGAGATATTTCAACGAGAACGTGGGGGGCAAATCTTAAGGTGCCCGAGTACAGCAATTGGGCCGGGGTCGGCATCGCGGTCGCCTTGTTGTTTCTTGGTGTTGGTTGGCTGTTGTTTCAGGAATCGGGCAGTCAAGAACGAACCAGCGAATCGCCGGACCGATCACCGCCAATCGATCGCGTGTCCCATCAGCCGACGAACGACCCTCCGCGTCCATCGCGACCTGCCGCGAACGAAAAGCGAACCGCGCGTGAAGCGGAGCCAGCCGAAGCAGCTCCCTCCAGCGACTCGGCTTCCGACTTTGCGATGCGGCTCAACTCACTCGGTTCGGGCCTTCCCCATCACCAAACTCGCGACAACCGACCCGGTATGGCACCGCCACCCGGACTGGCCTCCCTTTCAAGCCGAAGAGGTCGGCCGCGACCGACATCCTCCATCGCTGAACCCGGCACGGGTCAGCGCAACATCGGGGCTGGCGACGCGGGCACAGCAACCTCGGTTCGCGCCGGCACCTGGGGGCCACTGATTGATGCCGCTGTGCTGCGGGATAATGCGATGCGGCGGGAGGACTCGGAAACACTCGACTCCGCACAGGAGGCACTCATTGGACGCGGAGAGACTCTCGGTACTCCGAGTGAATCCAAATCCGGTGGTGTTCGACACGCCATTGAATCCATCCAAGCGCCCGCCGCGCTCCTGACTCCAAAAACGGCTGGTGATCACTATCACAACGCTTGTGTCTACATTGAAAAAGGCGACTACCCCAAGGCGCGTCAAGCGTTCCTCGACTACTTCGCGACGACCGAGCTACAACTCGTCGACCCGCACCTGAGATTTGTCGAGTTTCTCAAACGAGAGAGCGCGAGTGAAAAGGAACGTGACGTCGTCCTCGCGCTGCCCGGTCCGAATGCCCCGGCTCGCGAGCTGGCGTTGGCTCTGCTGGAAAGCCCTCCCAAACGGACAACTCGGCTGCGTTCGATTGTGGAACTGAACCCGGAATTTGCACCGGCACTCTATTTTTTGAGTCAGGAGTACTCTCGAGTGAATCTCGGCGATCAAACGTTCGGCGAGATTCGCGAAGAGAAACGTTGCCTTAAACGCTTCCTCGAATTGAGTGATCAAGACGACCTACTAAGGCACTTTCTGGATCAGCGTGAAGCGCTCCGTCTTCTTGACGAAGCGAACGCGCGACTCACCCGAAACTCCGAATTGGTCGAAAGAAGCGTGCTCGAAAAGCCGGTAACATTCCCAGTGGTGCGACCGTCCGCCAGGAAGTCGTGGATGTTTGTGGTAAATATCCATGAACCCTGCACGCAGATCCTCTACCGAGTCGGCAAGGACACGAAGTTCCAGCCGACGAAACCAAAACGTGGCGGCAACATCGACGGGAGAACGGGCCAACCGTTTCCGAACTACCGATTTGATTTCCAAGAGCCAGCCGAACCAACCACGGTTTCAGTTCAATACGTTGACGGGCGGGGTGAGCTGCAGGGCCCCTTCGACTACGACTTTGATCCGGCCGCTCGTCGCACCGAATTGGCGCTCGCCGAACTGAAAGCCGCGCCGCGACGCTGGGTTCGCTTTAAAGCAGACGGCACCATCCACTTCGACTGTCTGAAACACGGGCGGGCAATCGATTCGATCCGATACAGCTTGGATGATCAATCGCTAGATCGAATGCACTCCGTCCCGACAGCGGACGAACGCCAGATGGGCGAAAACGCGTTGCACCTTCAAGCCCCGAACGTGGACTTCGTCGCGATTCAACTCGAGTACGTTGACGGGACAGAATCAAAAATCGAGACCATCAAGCGTCGCAGGAACTAGTAGGCACTGCCCCGTAAAGGTTGAGCGGCAGGGCGCCCTGCCGCTCAACCTTCGTTCCAATTCAGTGTTCGGGTTCACGCACCGGAGGGCTTGCGCCGCGACCGCTCTAAACGCTAGCGGAACGGCGCGAGTCGTCCGGTGTCACCGAGAAAACCCGCGGCGATTAAGGGACAGTGTTAGCCTTTTACTTTTCGTATTCCTCGAGCCAACCGACGAGCGTTTCGCGGTCTTCACCGATGATCTCGGCCAACGCACCAACGACGTGCGGGTCGGGGTAGAGCATCGGTTGCAAGAACGGAAAATTGTGCTTCACGACTCCATCTGAATCCGCAATAAGAATCGTCATTTTGACATTCCGATCCAACCCGAGTTTTCCGGGGCCATCTCGCCCATCCTTGGAATGGCTCATCTCGTAGACGCGAGCCTGCTTGCTCAGATTGATCACCTCTTTCGGATCGAGTTCATTGGGATCATCGCTCAGGAACACCACCGAGCTTTTTAACCCACTCTTCGACCGTTTGGCGATAGTCTCGAGTACTGGGGAGAGCAGGTACAAACCCTTCATGCCGCTGCCGGAATGGTCTTGCAGGATCAACAGCAACGGCTTGCCGGCTGCCGAAGTGATTGGATCGCGATCTTCGTCTGCTTGCGGGTGGATCGGTGTCACTTGAAACGGCGCTAGCTTTTCACCTGGTTGGGGACCCGAAAACAACTCGGGTTGGCTCGGACGAAATTTGGTCGGGTCCTTTGCTTCGGGCTTCCATCCGTAGTAGCGACGCTGTTTCTTCTCCATCTTGTCGCCGCCTTTCTTCATCCAGGCGATGATGTCTTCTTTCGTCGCACCGCCGCCCTCAACCTTCTTACGAATATCGGGGCGTTTCTCCAGCAGCGTCCGGTACTTCGCGTCCCAGTCAATCGAATCTTCCGAGTAAGAAAAAACGCCGAAAACGCACATGACAGAAACCATCAAAACGCGGCTTCGATTCGTTTGCATGGTGAATTCCTCATCAGGGATCTGAGAGTTAAGTTCGACGGGGGCGATCGGCATGGAGTGATTCCGTCGCCGCCCGATCTTAGCGTGACATACGCCCAGCGACGTCCGTTACGAAGCGACCGAACATAAGAAATCAAGAAACGCGACGTCGCCCGCGCTAGCTGTGGAGGGTCGCAACCCGGCTTACCACTTCGTCGGCCAGCGCCGCGACGCCCGTCGATTCTGAAATCGGCAGTCCCGTGATTTCCGAGAATGAGCGAAACCACGTCTCTTGTCTGCGAGCAAGTTGCCGAGTGTGTGCCGCAATACTCTCGCGAACCGTTCGAGCGGGGGCGTCAAGCCCCCGCTCGAACCACTCAATGACTTCCCGGTATCCGACGGCCTGTGATGCGGTTCGCGAGAGATCGTACCTTTCGAGAAGCCCTTCCACTTCGTTGGTAAGCCCGGCTTCGAACATTTGCTCGACACGTGCATTGATGCGTGCGTGCAATTCGGATCGTTGCCATCGCAGAGCGAAGACGCTGCACGCGGAAGCGTCACGCTCACGCTCGAATTGGATCTGTCGATGGCTAAGCGGTGAGCCCGTCGATTTCGAGACCTCAAGCGCACGAATCATGCGCCGCGTGTCCCCGGGATCAATCCGTGCGGCCGAAAGGGGGTCGACTTGGACCAGCCTCTGACGCAGCGCTTCGGCGCCGAAACGCTCCAGGTCACGCTCAACTGATTCGCGAAAGTCCCAGTCCGGTGGCGGCCCAGGATCGAAACCACGCAAGACCGCCTTGAGAAACATGGGCGTTCCACCGACGAAGATCGCCTTGCGCCCCCGCCGTTCCAACTCGTCAACCAATTGATGCGCGGCACGGAGGTAACGGGCCACGCTGTAGTCGTCATCGGGCGTGACAAGATCGATCAAATGATGCGGGACGCGTTGGCGATCTTCGGCACTTGGTTTCGCCGTCCCGATGTCCATGTCACGGTACACGGCTATCGAGTCGAGCGAGAGAATCTCACCGTCGATTCGTTCGGCGACTTCCAGGGCCAGCGCGCTTTTGCCCGCCGCGGTGGGTCCGGTAAGAGCGACCACGCGTTCGACGAGGGGCGGGTAAACAATAGGGGCATCAGTCGAGGACATCGGCGACATGATAGAAACCCCGTCAATGGCAAAGAACAACGGACAAATTTGGTTGCGTCCCCTGACTCCGTGGTAAACTTCAGCATCATGGGGATGACGTATTTCAAGCGGTATCGAATGGAGTTCGATCTTGCCGATTGGAACGAATCGGAGTGTTCCGTTCCTGAACGTTACGAAATCGTTTCGTATCGACCGGAGACGCTCCGCGATCACGCGGTCGCGAAGTTCAACAGTTTTCGGCAGGAATTAGACGCCGATGTGTTCCCCTGTCTCGCCCAACAGGAAGGGTGCCTGAGGCTGATGCGTGAGATTACCAATCGTGGCGATTTCGTCAGCGCTGCGACTTGGCTCGTCCGATTCCGCGACGAACACGGCACCATTCCCGTTGGGACCATCCAAGGACTCGCACAAGATGGCTGGGGCGCGATCCAAAATCTTGGGATCGATCCGGCACATCGCGGCCGTGGGCTCGGCTCGCTACTGCTCGACAAGGCGGCGATCGGTTTTCGGGCATCAGGCCTGCGACGGATGCACCTCGAAGTGACAACAGAAAATACGGGCGCGCTACGCTTGTACGAGAGACTCGGCTTTCGTCGCTCGGACGTGGTTTACAAGGCCGTCGAGGTTGCTGGCGCCCGGGGCTAGTGCTTTGTTCCAAAGAAGCATTAGTGTGATATCTGACGGCTCGCGCCGTTCCGCAAACCATTCTGGCGGTAGGGCGCAAGCCCTTCGGTACGTCGACCCGAGCGTCGCGACCCGCGTTTTGGTGAGCCGCAAGACGCAAGCTTACTCAAACTGAGCGGTATTGGTGAATTCACCCTCCCTCGTTTTGTCTTTGATGCCAACGGCATCAAAGACAAAACG
>JBCBOT010000064.1:0-30864 GCA_039821165.1 Planctomycetota bacterium
CACCGTTGGTCCAGCGATCAATCGCGAACTCGTAGAGTTTGGCGGCCGGATGTCCAGGAGTCTGCTGATCCGAGACGGGTAACCCCATCCACGCCTGCAAGAGTCGAGCGATCCATTGACCGCTCGGGTAGCAAAAGAGACCGCTCGGAGACGCTGGTAGCGGGCTCTTTGAGAGTCGACGCGACAATGACTTGGCCGCTTTGGAAGAGGAAGACTCCGACCAAGACGAACGTTGAAGCGCATCGAGCAAGCAAGGCTCGAAGCAATCACGGACTGATTCGGGTAGCGTTTCCGTCGCCTCGTTAGCCTTCTTGGCCGCGTGATCAAGAAACTCCAACCAGAATTGAATCCCGTCAGGCTCTTGGATGCGATCGGTTTCTATCAGCTGGTGGGTCACCCTAGACGGAGACGACATGAGTTTTTGACGTCGTTCGGAGCGAGCCATTTGGGTTGTATCCTGGAGACACGGTCGCGTTGGACGGAATTCAATCCAAACGCTCAAGTAGACTTGGCAGACTGGGGCCGCGGATCCCCGCCGCAATGGAATTCTGATTGTGTTCCGATGACGTCGAAAGCTGAAAGGTAATTGCTTTTTGTGAGATCGATTCGGGTGTTGCAACTCCCTCGACCAATCCTTCGATCACCAAACCGATCCCCAAATTGCTCGCGCTCGCTCGTTCCGCAAGAGCCTGACGACCGGACGAGGTTAACTCGACAAGAATTCCTTCGCCGTCATCGGTCATCGAAACTTTGCCAACGAGGTCCGGCGAAAGCTCAAGCGATTCTCCCGACACGACCAACGCCGTTCCGAGTTTTTGCGGGACCGTCCTGAATGCGCTTGTGTCGATACCCGGCACCACCGCGATCGTGGTCCCTGCGGATTCCTCACCAGAATCCGATGTGGTAAGCCAAACAAGCTGTGGCATGTCGTGAACACGAAGTAGGTCCTCGACTTTCCGTTCGTAGTAGCCCCATGTTTTGATCGTAAGCATCGTCGGTTGCTCGTTATTGTCGTAGTCGACACCACGCAAACCACCGAAAGCATTGAGTCGACGCCTCACGGAACGATCCAACTCGGTGGACCGAGGATTCGAATTCACGATCCGGTAGTCCATTTCGACGGGATAGAAGCCAAACTCGAACGCGCCGACACCAAGAGCCATGACGATTGCCGCGGTCGTGCTGAGAATCCCCGTTGCAGTCGCCCATCGTGACTCTCGTATCAGCATCATCGTCGTCGATCCCCAACTCTGCTTTTTGGGCAATGGCAATTCGACTGACGAGGCCCCCTTTTTGAACGCTTGATAGCCCCACACCGCCAGCGGAAAGCTGAGGATAAAGATCGGTGTGAGAAGCACCATCGAGATGATGCTGGTCGTGAGACTCAGCGTGCGAACTCGACCGACCAAATTGAGAATCCCCGTCACGACTTGCAAGACGGCGAGTGGCCCCATCCACAGCGCGATCGCAATGACCGAAGCGACCAACCATGGACCGGTCAACTGCTGACTCGAAAGGTATTCACAGATCGCTAACGTTCCGGCATTCAAGACGCCGCTGAAGATCATCGCGACCCCGAATAAATTGCGGACGGAATCGTTGGGTTGATCTGGCCAGTTGATCGGCCCACCGGTCGGTTGGCGGGACGCAGTCTGTATCGAATCGAAACCCAAGGCATGGGTGATTTCACGAGCCTGTGCCTCGTCGGGTCGCTTAACGCTCAGTTGAACGCGACCGGTCTCCGAATTCGGCAAGTCACCGAGTGCAGAAAGTGTCTGGGAACTCAGAACGAGTTTCGCTCCCAGAAAACCGGGAACGAGTTCGAGTCGCCTGATCTTGGAACGTGGAATCCGAACCAAATGCGTTTTCGACCCCATGAACCCAAAGATATTGCGGACTCGAAACTCGGCGCAAAACGAGTCGCCTTCGACATGCGCCACTCCGATCGCGGATGACATGCCGTCCTTCGCCTCAACCGTGAAGGGAACGGATGCGCTGAAGCCTTCCGGCTCGGAAGTCTCCGGCGATTGAGAACGGGCCTGATCGGCGGAGCCTGCAACACTCGACCGAATCTGTGTTGCCAGTTGCTCGAGTTCAGAGTCTAGCTCCGACGCGCGTTGGTACCGAAGATCTGGCTTGCGGCTCAACGTCTTCATCACAATCGAATCAAAACGTTGATCAACGCGGCTTCGGACTTTGCTCGGAACATCGTATCGGCCGAGCGGAAGCTGTCCCGTGAGCAGCTCATAGAAGATGACGCCCAGCGCGTAGAGGTCCACGCGATGGTCCACTTGTTCGGGTGCATCAAGATGTTCCGGGGCAAGGTAGTGCAACGAGCCCAGCACCTGCCGTGTCGCGGTCAACGTCGGCGACCGAACGGAGTCGTCGACAATCTTGGCGATCCCGAAGTCGGCAACCTTCAACGTGCCGTCTTCGCCGAGCAAGATGTTCTCGGGTTTGATGTCGCGATGCACCACTCCTTTCGAGTGGGCATATTCGAGCGCACCGCAAATCGTAGAGACGACCTCCAAAGCTTCGTGAGCGCCGACACTTCCGCTCGAGATCGCCTCTCGCAGATGAATCCCGTCGACATATTCCAACACGAGATAGGCGGTGCCATTGGCGGTTTGGCCGAAATCGAAAATGGTGACGATGTTCGGGTGCGAAAGCTTCGCGAGTGTTTTGGCTTCCCGTGCGAACCTCTCCACAAACGCCGGGTCCGACGAAACCTGCTTGGAAATCACCTTGAGTGCGACATCTCGGTCAAGCGAGGTTTGCCGCGCGTGATAAACAGCTCCCATTCCCCCATGCCCGATCAGCCGCTTCACCTCCAGTTGAGGAAACTCGGCGTTCAGCTCATCCAGCCCGGGCAGGGACGCGTTCCCCAGTTGCTCCGGTCCCGTTTTCGCCAGCCCCAATCCGAACAGGCAAGCGTTGCATTCACCTGAGGTTTCCAGCCCGGCTCCGCAGGTGGGGCAGCGTCCGGACAGTGATTCATGAGCCATGGAGCGATCTCAGGAGACAAAGAGTGCGGGTCAACACTCTACAATTCGCGATCGAAAATTGCCGGTTACAGATCGCGAAAAAAAAGTTCCTCAAACGGGCACTGCCCCGCAAATGGTGAGCGGCAGTGCGCTTACCAGCGCGAGTGCTCCGTTCCAATTGAACATGAGGGTGACACCGGATGGCTCGCGCCGTTCCGCTAACGATTTTAGCGGTAGGGTGCGTCAACCAAAAAACCGAAACGGAACGAATCACTAGCCACCGGTTTCCCCGGAAAAACGCGCATTCAAGGGACAGTGAGTAGCCTCAATTGGCTGGGGGCGACGACTCTGGTTCCGAAGAAGCGTTGATCTCAGCAAGTCCGGCCGAGTGACTCGCAAGGACCGATCGCATCTCCGCTAATTCGGCATCGATTTCAGAGGGATCGTCCAATGTCTCAAGGACGACATCACGCAGTGTTTGGCCGAATCGCTGACGGAGGCGGTGGAGTGCGACTTTCACGGCGCTCGGCGACAGATCGAGCCGCCCCCCGAGTTCCTCGTAGTCGCTCTGTGCGAGCGTCTCGGTGAGCTTCGGCGACAGCGTCGTGAACAGGAGATCGCGGTCACGACTGGAATAGGAACTCTGCAAACGTCTCCGAACTTCATCCAAGAGGCTCCTTGCCCAACACAACGTGTACAGTCGATCGGGTTCGGTTTCCGGTTCAGCTTCCCGCCAGAGACGCTCCCCCATATTGAAGTCGACCGAGAACAGCTTGATGTCGCCTCCGCGGCGAAGGGTGTGACGTCGCCGGTAGTCATCGATCAGAAACCGCTTCCAGGCGACGAGCAAGAAACTCCGAAACTTTCCCTTCGCCGGGTCAACCGCACCGAGCAGGTCGCCATGAACGACACCACTCAGGAACTCTTGCGTCGCATCCTCCGCGTCTTCCCGTCCGAGCCCTCGCTGACGAGCAAAGCTGTAGAGAGGATGCCAGTAACGCTGAATCAACTCGCCCAGGGCGGGCCTGCCGTGTCCCGCATCCTCCGCGGCAGCTTTCCAAATCAGAGTCCACTGGGTGGAGGCGAAATTGGGACTCGGATTCGGCAACCTAGCACTCCGATGGCTGATTCTCGGCGTTCAAAACGCATCACAACGCCACTCGATGGAACGACGCGTGGTCCATCATAACAGAGCCAGAATCGCTCCCCCGCGTCCCGGGATATCGGCCTGGTTCATGCAATCATCGGGCGCAACATCTCGTTGAGATGCGGGCGTGCTCCGTGAGCCGCAGGGAGTTCGCCCCGGATTCGCAGGATACTCCCGCGTGCGCCGCGACGCGCACCGTTTGTGGATCGGAATTCACACCCGATCCGGTTCTTGAGCGATTCATGGCTTGATTTTCGAATTCTTTGCAAAAAGTTGGAATCGCAACCTCGATCCGTTCGCCCAGACGGGTGCCAGCCGAGTTGGCTGCTCTAGATACTCCGAGGTTGATAATGTTTTTGAGATTGGCACCACTTTGCGTCTTGAGTTTTGTTTTAGGCGGACCTGCTGTCGCGGGACTGATTTCCAACGGACTCATCTCGAGGTATGAGTTCGAAGGAACGCTCACGGACTCCGTCGGTCAGGCGGACGGAACTGCGATCGGAAGCCCGAACTTTTCGTCTTCTCCCGTTTCCGCGCAATCGCTTCAAGTTTCGAGAGGGAATTTTGCGCAAGTCACCAACGGTTTTGTTCCGGGTCTCAGCTCATTCTCGATCTCCACTTGGTTTCGCGTCGACGACTTCCAAGCGGATTTCCCGTTGCGTGCGCCGATCTTCACGATGCAAGGAGGAGACTTCGAACATGGCCTGACCGCGCAAGTTCACAATCCGGCCTTCGGCGATCCCACGCTCACGGCATTTTTGCGTGGTGCACGCTCAGGACCATCCTTCACGGCTGCATCCAACACGAGTGTCCTTGGCGAATGGAACCACCTTTCGGTCGTCGTCGATCGCCAGGGTGAATTGTTGAGTCTTTACTTAAACGGTATGCTCCAAGAAGAGGTTGGAATCACAGGTCTCGGCAGTCTCGATCCGGACCAACCATTCCTCTTTGGCACCTACGACTTTACGACGGCACGCAACGGTCATGGACGTTTCATTACGGGTGACACGCGTCTGGATGAGTTTTTGATCTACGACCGTGCACTGACTGCAAGTGAGGTTTCGACCTTGTCTGGGACCGTACCGGAGCCCACCTCGCTCGCCTCCTTCGCTGGCTTATGCTTGGTGACGGTCTTCACTCGAAGAAGAAAGAAGAGAGTTCGTTCTGGTGGGACACAAAAGCTCGGACAGTGAGATCGAGGCCGAGCCCATGCAGCAAGAGTCGGAGACCGCCTCGAGGTCGGAAATTGGTCGCTGGGCAACGGCATACCATCGCGATCCGAGTGACGAGACTCTCGAGCGACTCATCGAATCGGCCGCAACAAGGCTACGTCTGCTTGCATCGCAGCTGTTTCATTCGGGTGACCGCTTGCGTCGGTTCGTGACGTCTGATGATTTGTTTCAGGAGTTCGCGATCAAGTTGCCCAGGAGCATCCAGATGCAACGCCCTGAATCATCCCGCGCGCTTGTTGCCCTGTCAGCCCGGATCATGCGTCACACCTTGGTCGACTTTGCAAGGCAGCTTTTTGGCAACGAAATCGCGTGGGGAAACATTCAACCAAACGAGGACCGCAACCCGATTGAGGCTGCGGATCGACACGAATCGCCTTCGCGGTCGATGCAACTGGATGAGGCTCGACTGTGCGTCTTGGAGGCCGTCGAAAAGCTGAATGAGTTTGAGAAGGAAGTCTTCGACCTTCACTACATCAAAGGATTGCCACAGCACGAGATTGCAGAGATGACGGGCGTCTCACAGGGAAAAGTCAGCAAGACGTGGGTGCGCGTCAAAGCAACACTCGCTAGCCGCGTCGAACATGCTCTCTAACTCCATGGACGAACACGACTCGCTCGTTTCGATTGTTGAAGCCTGGGAGCATTTCCGAAATCAAAACCCCGATCGCTCGCTTTCGGAGTTTGCGGCCCAGTATCCGGAGAACCGACATCGGCAGATTCATCAATTCGTTCGGGGAATCGCTGCCTTTGACGAGTTGATGGAACGTCCGAATCCGAAAACGCTGCCAACAGTCGTTGACAAGGCGAAACTCGAATTGGAGGCCACTCTCGGACAAGGCGGAATGGGAATCGTCCGACTTGCACGTCAGCCCGAATTGGATCGGACGGTTGCCGTCAAGTTCTTCGATCCGCGACTCGGCGAGGCAGCTCTCGCCAGATTCCGTCAAGAAGCTCTCGCAATCGCGAGCTTGAATCATCCAAACATCATCGAAGTCTTTGATCACTGCTTCGATGCTCCAAGTCCGTACATCGTGATGGAACTCGCCGAGAAGCGATCCCTCAAAGAACACTATGCCTCAACGAGCAAACCTCATTCACAAGCTGAAATTGCGCCTGCGGAGATTGCGCAGCTGGTCCTCAAAGTGGCGAATGCCGTCCACTTCGCGCACCAGAAAGGGATCATCCACCGAGACCTCAAACCGAGCAACATCCTGATCTGCTCGCGGGGTGAGCCCAAGGTCGCAGACTTCGGACTCGCAAAACTCAGTTCCAGCGATTTAGAGCTGACCCAGCGCGGAATTGCGATCGGAACCCCCGGTTACATGGCGCCCGAACAAGAGAGGGCCGAAGAAGCTCACACAAGCAATGACGTGTTCGGGATCGGAGGGATTCTATGGTGGTGCCTCACCGGTGAATCGCCACGGCCCTCGGCTCCGTCTCAACAGGAATACGATCGACCGAGACGATCCGATACCCGAAAGACGCTTCACCGCGACCTCGAGACGATTGCCATTACATGCCTCCGCCCTGATCCGAAAGATCGGTACGGCAGTGCCGATGCCGTCGCTCAAGACTTAGAACTTTTTTTGGCCGGGCGTCCGATCCGCGCAAGGAGAGTGAGCGTGATGGAGAGAGCGGTAAAGTTCTGCGCTCGCAATCCGATTCGTTCCGCCTTGTCCGCAGCGATGGCGTGCTTGACGCTCTTTATCGTCTTTGCGTGGGAGCGATCGAATCGCCGCGTCGAACTACTCGGAAGAGTCGACAGCCTGCTCATCTCATCGCCCAGCCACGCTCCAAGATTGATCGAGGAATTGGAGCCGCTGCCGCCGCTCGCGGCTGCGAAACTTGAAAGTCTCTTGGCATCCGCACACTCGGATTCAGAACCGAGTGACAGTGAGCGTGCGCGAGCGATTCTCGCGCTCAAACAATTCGATTCAGCATGGTTGCATGAGTACGTTCTTAGCGCGGAGCCGCTCGAAGTCTCCATGGTGGTTTCGGTACTCCGGCGTCACGACGCGAGCGTTGGCGATTTCGGACCCGAACTCTTCGATCCGATCAACGGGCAGCGACTGATTCGGGCTGCGGTCGCGTGTTCGATGTTGACGCCCAAGCAGTTTGGACAACTGATCGAATCGGATACGAACGACAACCTCTTGCGGGCTCTCGTGTCCGAATTAGATGTCAGTGGGCCGGTAGCGAAGGTCGTCTGGCTACGCGGCCTTCGCCCAGTCCGAGACTCGCTGCAACCGAGGCTTTCGACGATGTTCTGCGAGCGAGGCTCGCCGATCGTCTGTGAAATCTTGGTCGGCTTGTACAACGATGAGGAGTTCCTTCGTGGCGGCGTGGGAGAAAACGGTACGGCTGGCGAGACAGCGTTACTGGAAACCGTCTTGAAAGCGCCGACACCGAACGCTTTGAGACGCGTTTTTCCGATCATTCAATCCCTCGCCGACCAACACCGTGAGTCGTTGATTGAACGGCTCCGTCGGGTCGCCTCCGAAGAGGCGGCGACGGAAAAGGGGATGCCGAAGCTATGTGCGAACGCCGCGGTCGCGTTGTATCGTTTGGGGGAGCCCAAAGAAGTCGTGCAGCTACTACGGTCCGCGCCCGATCCTGGGCTTCGCAGCTATGTGATCGCATCCGTCCCCAAGTCTGGTTGCGATCCCGAGCTCTTGCTCGATGAACTAAAGGGGAGAAAAGTCCTCGAAACGCCGATCGTGCAAGGCATCTTGCTGGCGTTGGGAGGCTTTGAAAAACGGCACCTGACTGAATCACAACGAAGCACGTTGAAGGAACAACTCATCGAGATCTCGCAACAAAGTCCCAATACGGGAGTCCAGAGCGCCGCTCGATGGGTTGCCCGCGCACAGGGGCTCGAGGATGCGATCGTTGAATCGACGCAACGTCAGTCAACAAACAATCGGCTCATCGGCGCGAACGGACACACACTAGTTCTGGTTCGCCCCGCCATCTTTCAAATGGGAGCGCGGCCGGCTGATTTCGAGGATGAACAAGACGAAAGACTGCATTGGCGACAGGTGAACCATGCGTTTGCCATCGCGACTCATGAAGTAACGGCGGGTCAATTCCGCAGGATGCGAGCGGATTATGGAAACCGATGGGCGCTGACCGAAGAGCACCCGGCTTGCATCATCAACTACTTTTCTGCCGCCGAGTATTGCAATTGGCTGAGCCGCCTCGAGAACATTCCCGAGTCCGAGTGGTGTTACCGGCCCAATGCAGACGGACACTATCACGTGGAAATGGTGCTGGTTGCCGGCGCTCTTGAAAAAACCGGCTACAGACTACCGACCGAAGCGGAATGGGAACTCGCTTGCCGGGCCGGCGCTGAAACGAAGTACTCGTTTGGCCAGTCGAGCGAATTGCTTCCTGAGTACGGCGTTACCGTCGAAACAAATGCGTCGCGGCCTCTTCCCGTCGGCTGTTTGAAACCGAACCTTTTCGGCCTGTTCGACATGCACGGCAATGTCTGGGAATGGTGTCTCGAACCTTACGCCCGTGACTATCCCTTCGGATCCCGAAACAACCCCGCGACGATCCGACAAGAGGAGATCATTCTACGAGCTGAGACCAATGGCGTGCTTCGAGGAGGAGGCTCGGATCGTCTTCCGAAACAGGCACGAAGCACGCATCGATGGACGGTCGCGTTCGGACGTAATCCCGAAACAGCCGGTTTCCGTGTGGTGCGTACCGTCAAAGGACCCTACACACCAGGCATGTGACCTGACGATTCCTCCGTCAGCGTTCGACTGTCACCGCCATCACGATCGGGGCCGTGTTGTCGTCACCCTTAACGAGTTGGATCGTGTCAATCGGCTCGGCGCGTTCAGGTTTCACGCTCAGGTAACGAACTTGCTGGCCGCCCAAACGGTACGCGAATTCGCTGCCGGGAACATCCACCCGACGAATGTAGTCGGCGAAGTGCTCCCCATTAACGAGCGGATGATCTTCGGTTCTTCCATCGGCGTATATCAATCGCACAATCATCGACACCGTCTTTCGCGTGTCATAGGGATGACTCCAGCCACCGACACCGCTGAGCAGATGAATCGCCTTGGCGGGCGTGTTGCAGGGGAGCGAAACCGATTTGGGCATCTTCGGCGGAAGCGGTCCAAAGGGGCCATTCAGCAAAATGATGTTCGGTGTCGTCTTTCCGCGCGGGTCGGTGAACACGAACGGCACGTCTTTGAATACGCGCGGCGACCAATCTCGAAAGACCATGCGGTCCGGCCCGTTGTCGTTGTCAGAAAAAAGCCCCTTCGTACTGATCGCGGTTGCATAACGGTCTAACGAAACCGGAATGAAACGTCCCTTGTTCGTAAGAAACTCCAGCAAGTCCGTGAGTTCCTGTTCGCTAATCTGCTTCTCAAATCCCTCGGGCATCACCGACTTCCGCGAGGCAATCAACTCTTCGATGTCTGCGCGTGCGAGCTGAATTTCCTTGCCGGTTGAGTCGATCATGGTCAGGCTCGTCCGTGTCTCGCTGGACAACATGCCGCTGACGACCGTCCCGTCGGCGGTGAGAACGTTGTACAACCGAAAATTGCCCTCGACGTTCCGTGACGGGTCCAGAATGTGTGTAAGCAGTCCCTCTTTCGGGTGAACAGCCATGCCGGTCAAGTTCGGACCGATATCCTTTCCCATGTCGCCATGTTTGTGGCACGCCGCGCAAGCTTTTTTGAACGCCGCTCGCCCGTTGTCAACGCTACCGGTGACTTCGGTGACATGCATCAACGACTGCAACACCTTCTCGCGGTTCTTATCCGGAAGTCCGCCACCTTGAGCCAGCAGTTTTTCGGTGCGCGTTCGGATCGACGCATCGGGAAACGCTTGCAAGGCCTGTTTCTGGCGGAGCGACAAATCATTCAGATCGAGTTCTCGCTCTTCGACACGGTCGAGCAACGTTCCGACCCAAGCCGGACGACTAATCAGCACATCGAGTGCGACCGCCTTGAGAGCAGGTGTCCAGCCAGGGACCGCTTCGGCGAGTTCTTCGCTAGCGGTTTTGGATTGGCTGAGTCGAATCGCAGCGAGCAACTCATTGGAGAGTTCGGGTGAAGTTTGCGCCCCGATCTGTTCGACAATGTCGGCCACCACGTCATCATCTTTCGGTCGAAACGAAATCAGATCGCGTGCGGCAGCGGCTCGTTCTTCTGGCTTCGCATTCCAATCGGCGAGTGTGCCCTTGAGGCCGGTGACGATCTCACCGGCGTATTCATCAAGAGCCTTGTTTCCACACTGTGACGCAAGCCGCAGAACTTTGACACGCACGGGGCCCTCGAGCTTCTTGAAGAGCCCGATGAACGCGGCATCGAGAGTCTCGCTATTGGCGATCTCGATGTCCTTCGGTAGTCCACTCGCGAGCCCCTCGATGATTTCGTTCGTCAGACTTGGTGGGGCATCGCCAAGCCCGTCCAAAATCGACTGAAGCCCTTGTGCGTCGGGGCGTCCGCGGGCAACGTGCTCGGCAACGCGACGTGCGATGCGATGGTGTGCCGGAGTCGGCGGAGCACTGACGGTTCCGGACAGCGCATCTAAAAAAGGAAGCGCATGCACGGCGGCAGCCGACGTCAACGCATCCACCAATGTGGTGTCGGCGGCCTTCGAAGCGAGTTCGGCGACGAGTTTTCCGGCGTTTGAAGACATCGGCATATCGGCGAGCGTCAGCAACGCCTGCAGCCGCACCTGGAGGTCTTCGTCGTTGAACAACCCAGAATGATCGAGCAGCAATCGCAAACCCTGCTCGTCGCCTGGCAAGACCGCCAGCGCGTTTCGCCGCACACCCGCAGACGGATGCTTGAGTGCGTTCGTGAGGCAGGCACGGATCTGTGTTGAAACGGGGGACGACTCATCGAGGCTGATCGAACCAAGCCCCTGCAGCGTTTGCAACGCATGGATCGCACCTGGGTTGAGGCCGATGGGGTCGACTGACCGGTTGGTCGCGAGAGCGATTAGCCCCGGCAACGCATCCTCGGCATTGCGTTCGATCAGCAATCGCTGTGCTTGCAAACGCCACATGAATGATGGGTGCTTGAGCGTCTCGACGAGCTCAGCATTGGATGCATCGACGAGACTCTTGAACTCGTGTAGGGAGTCGCCTTTGGAACCGACAGGCACGACGCGGTAGATGCGGCCTCGCCGTTTATCACGAAGGTCACTCTCGTAGGCGGCACCTTTCCCCGTTTCGAATCCGTGGGGCGTCGGATTGTGTTGCACGATGTAGTTGTACCAGTCGATGACCCAAACGGCGCCATCGGGGCCAACCTCAGCCATGATCGGCGCACTCCATTCGTCATCACTCGCAAGCAGGTTCGTCGGGCTGGTCGAGGTGTAGTTGGCTCCGTCACGACGAAGCACAAACGTTCCGACAAGGTGGCCCGTCGGCCCGCATACAAACGCGGTCTTGTTCCACCAATCCGACGGAAACGTGCGCGCGGTGTAAAGTGCGTGTCCAGCGCCCGCGGTGTAGCCGCCGAATTGGTCGACCTGACGCACCTTGTCAGTAATCGGATCAAACTTGTGAGTGTCGGCAATGGAATGCAGTGTCGACGGCGCCCAACCGCGGACCCGCTCGTAATAGCGGTTTGCGATCGGAACAAACATGCTCGGGTTGCGGTTGGCGGTGGAGCCGAAGATCAAACCCTCTTCGCTGATACCGAGCCCCCAAGTGTTGTTGTCACTCGAACGGATGAACTCCAGATCCGTGACCTTCGGCGGATCGGACTGCGAGAGCTTGAACCGCCAAAACCCCTGGCGAAACGTCTGAGCCCGCTTGCCGTCAAATCGAGGCGTGCTGTTGTTGTAGCCCTGCATCGCCCAGATCCAGTTGTCCAAACCGTAACGAAAATTGCTGACCCCGCCGTGAGTGTCTCCGAGTGACCAACCGCTTATCAGCGTTGTTTTCTGATCCGCGACGTCATCACCATCGGTGTCTTTGAGATAGATCGTTTCGGTTCCGTTTTGTACGACCGCCCCGCCGCGATGAATGACGATCGCGGTGGGAATGCTGAGGCCTTCCGCAAAAACGGTGAACTTGTCGGCGATGTGGTCCCCATCGGTGTCTTCGCAGATGCGAATCCTGTCGCGGTCGCCGCCGAGTTCATTCGGATAGTCCAACGTTTCACAAATCCACAACCGCCCGCGTTCATCCCAGTTCATCGCGATGGGCTTGGATTCGAAATCACGTTCGTCGGCATAGCGCCGAACCGCCATGCCTTGGGGCGTGACGAAGTGCTTCATCGACTCTTCGACCGGGAGCGGCTTCTGCATCAGGTTCTTCGGCTTGCCTTGCACACCCCAGCGAGCATCCGGCGTGTAGTTCGGAATTTTGGGGCCGACATCGACGTACTCGAAATCAGCAAGCCCTGAGGGGAGACTCGTCATTCTCGGCGTTGCGAAACGTGCCGGATCGGCGTAGTCGGGAACAACTGTCGGATCGTCGCCGCACGCCCAACGAATGCCTCGCTCGACCAGGTTTTGAAACCCCGGTTGAGTGAACGTTCTCCCATCATGTCCCCAAGCGGTGTAGAAGACACGACCTTTGCCATGGGTGCGAACCCAAGTCCAGGGTTCGCGTTTGTTGCCTTCGGCTTGCTCGCCTTCGGATCGATACTCCAGAACGGTTCGATTGGCTTCGTTGTGCAAGTGATGGATGTAGGTTTCATCCCAACTCGTAAAACTGCCGTAGCCTTGCATCACCGGATGCGTCGGCGCGGCGATCTCGGTCGTGAAGACCTGGCCACCATGACGCTGGAATTGGCCGCCCATCAAGGCGACGATTTCCTCATTGTTCCGCCAACAATACGTCGCACAATGCAGTGGAACGAAGCCATGCCCCTCGGCCACGTACCGGAGCAACGCGTCGGCCTGAGCGTCCTCAATCCGATCGATGTTGGCGTACAGCACGAGTCCGTCGTACTGACTCAACGTTTCCGAGTTCAGACTCGACATGTCGTCGGTGTATTTCAACTTGATGCCCCGCCCCGCGAGCGACGGCGCCAATTCTTGGAAACGACGAGCGGGTTGGTGATGTCCGTTGTCCCCGATGAAAAGAAGCGAGAGATCGGCCGCCGACACGAAGCCGGCTACGAAGACAAGAAACGCGAAAAAGGTCATCCGCGCGCAGGTTCGGTTCCAACAAGAAACGTCAACCAGTCTCATAGATTGTGCTCGTGAGTCGGGGATGGCGGTGAGGTCCGCTCGATGGTCCGCGCGAGAAAGCGGCAGGCGCAGTGGGAGGATTGAGCGTTCCAGTCTACGCAAGGAACCATCGTAGGACATGTAATAATCCGCTATTCTGTTTCGATATTTCACCGCACCCAAAGGCTTCGTGAACGCGAATGAGCCCCCGTCAGAAGGCCCCCAAATCGGTCGCGCTGTTGATCGAGTCCTCGAACGCCTACGCCCGCGGTTTGCTGCGTGGCATTGTGTCCTACATGCGCGATCACGAGCCTTGGTCGGTATATCTCTCGGAACAGGAGCGCGGTGCCACCCCGCCGCCATGGCTGAAGAACTGGCACGGCGATGGCTTGATCGTCCGCATCGAGAACGATGCCATCGCCAAGTCGATTCGACGGCTGGAACTGCCGACCGTTGACTTGAGCGCAGGTCGCCACATTCCGAACATACCCTGGGTGGAAACCAATGACCGTGAGATCGCTCGACTGGCATCGGAACACCTGATGCAGCGGGGGTTCCAAAATCTCGCTTACTGCGGTGACCCGAGTTTTAACTGGTCTCGCTGGCGGCAAGAGGAGTTTGCTCGTTTGGCCAAGGAGCAGGGCCGGCAGTGTGTCGTCTTTGAGTCGGAATCCCCACATGCCTCGGGGTTTTCAATCGCCCGCGAACGCCGACGACTAACGAATTGGGTCCTGTCGCTTCCAAAGCCGGTTGGCATCTTTGCCTGCTACGACATCAAGGCCCAGCAAATGCTCGATGTTTGCCGCGAAGCCGCCGTCAAAGTCCCTGAAGAGGTCGCCGTTCTGGGCGTCGACAACGATGAATTGTTATGTGACCTGTGCACGCCTCCACTCTCGAGCGTCATGCCATCGGCACAGCGAGCCGGGCGCGAGGCGGCGCGTTTGTTGGACGCGTTAATGCGAGGCGACTCGGTTCCGGAAGAGCACCTGATTGATCCGATCGGGGTTGTCACGCGCCAATCGACAGACGTGTTGGCGATCGATGACGAAGATGTCGCGACGGCCGTTCGCTTCATCCGCGATCATGCCTGTGACGGGATCAATGTGCTCGACGTGCTACGGACCGTCCCTGTCTCGCGCCGCGTCCTCGAAACGCGTTTTCATGAATTCATCGGAAGAACGCCGCACCAGGAAATTGTGCGACGTCGGATTGATCGAGCCTGCAACCTGTTGGCCAACTCGGACATTTCCCTTTCTCGCGTCGCGAACCTGACGGGATTTCGAAGCGAGGGCTATTTGATCGTCGCTTTCCGCCGTGAAATGGGCATCACTCCGGGTCAGTACCGGCGCAGTTTGTAGCGACGTTAGCCGGGTCTCGAACTTGACACATCCGCGACACGACCACGGCCTATTCACCGCGATCCCGCCACCGGTCCAAGCCGACCTGAAAGACATCGGTTGTCATTCCGTCATGGACATGAATGGCTGTCACGCCGAGGGTCTCGACCTCAACGATATTCCGTCGCTCATCGTCGAAGAAGAGCATCTCTTCGTACTCCAAATCACTTGCCGCTTGTAGCGAGGCAAAGTGCTTGAGCTTTGACGATGGATAGATTTCGGCGAAAGCAATTCGATCGGTCAGACCCAATAAATCGATCAACTGACGCGCCCACGCGGGCTGCTCGGTTCGAGACGCGAGAGCGATACTCGCGCCGACTTGGTCACATGCTTCAAGAATCGCCGCGACATCGTTGTAGAGACGGACATGCAGCCCGCGGCGATCAACGACCCTTCCTAGACGCAAGGCGAACGGCGGCGAGAGACAATCGCAGTAGGTACCGCCACAATCCCAAAGCGTAAAATCGAGGTCAAAGACGACGAGTTTCGGAAATTCCGACATCATGGTTTGCTGTGGCAAGACTCTCGCGTTTACTCGGTCATCCCCGAAACGTATTGGATCTTCGTTCAGGTTCACAGGGGCCGCTGCTACAACGCGTCCCCGTAGCAACGGCAACAGTTTGTGCATGTCCTCCTGGTCGAACCACGAACGGACGCTTTTCTGAACATCGAGGATTGCGTAGAAGGAAACGCGAGACCTCCTATTCGAAGTATAGGGAGGAGCTTTCGAGAAGCGTGTCGGGTTCTCTAGTCTTGACGTGCTGCTTTTCTCATTCCGTTAGCACGATGATCCGCGTGACTGTCGAACTTCCCCCGCACGGCCGAGAAAGCCATCTGCGAACGCTAATCAGGAACGCTTCACGCCGAGTACACCAACCAGAACGGTAGAAACTCTCGCGCGACCGAGTTCAATCGCAAGTCGCTCTCCGTCTGGTCTCTCGTCGGAGCGTTGCAAAAACTCATGGACCACACGCGGGAAGCCGCGAGGCCTATTGGGCGAGATCCGCGAGGGCGGTCACGGTCAGCGGAAGCCCACGGATTGATGACGCCTCAAACACCGTAGTACCTATTTCATGACCAACCAACCAACTTACACTCCCCGACAATTGCAAGTGCTGGCTTCCGAATTCGTGGACACCAAAAAAAGCTGAGGGCACGTTTCCAAGTCGCTCGACGTTCTTCCACGTGGTCCTACAGCGTGACATTAGGATGGGTTCGTCATTACCTGGCAACCTTACCTTCCAAGTGAGTTGCACTGGAACAGAGCCCTCGAAAGAAACGATTTTGACGAGACTACCTCCTGATCGAATTTCATACTCCCACAATGCATGGGTAAGCTTCTCGACGATTCGAACGCCTTTCACTTTACTCTTACGGAACGAGCTAAGATCAAAATTGCAAGCTGCACCGGAGTAAATCTCCATTGGAGATGAAAAAGGCTGTTGCAACGGATGAAAAAACGAGCTCCGCTTCAGTCGTGCCGCAAGTGGATCCTCCTTTTCAACCTTTAACTCCGAGACCGGACGCCAGTGAAATTTATCCCCAACTCTCAAAACGTCGAGTAAGTTCGCCGCATCTGCAACGGTGCCATCGCGCCCATCATCCATCATCGACTGCACTAAGCAGACGCGTCTTACCGCGTTCTCTTCTGCGTCCTGCGCCCAAATCATGTGCCCACATCGTTGGTCAATGTCTGGCCCACCAGACTTAAGTGGAAAGGCCTGCGTGATGTCGATTGACAGAACCCCAAGGATCCGGTCAACACGATTCGGGAGAGTCTCAATTCCCTCGAGCCAGGCGCCGATCTCTCCCTCGATCTCAGGACTGGGACTTTGAAATTGTTCGCTGTCGGGGATCTCGATAAATTCCGTCGTGTCAGATGAATAACCACTTACGGAACTCAGAGTGGTGACGACCAAGCACACGGCAAAGACAAGTTTCATCAATCAACTTCCTAAGTGGTTCATCCGGGAAGTGTGTGTTCGGTAGAACTTTCTGCGTGGAGAACACCTCTGCAGGAAACCGAGTTCTACACGCAGATCCTTGGGCTCACGACGGTGCGATGATCTCCCTTGAATCCCCACATCTTGAAGGGGACAATCGACTCTCTTTGGCGTCCGCTTTCGAACCGCAAGTCAGGCGTAAATCTGCGAGATCAAAGCGCGGCGACGCGGCTCATTGACTTGGCGACCGAACCTTTCGGCGTGATGCCGAGGTCACGCTGCATCAGTTTCGTGGTGATACGACTGGATTCGTAGATCACCGGCAGCCCGCTTCCGGGGTGCGTCCCGCCTCCGACCAAGTAAACGCGGTCCAAGTCTTCGAAACGATTGCGGGGACGATTATGCAACATCTGCCCCAGGTTGTGCGCAAGGTTAAACGTCGCGCCCCGATAGATGGCGTAATCCTCGCTCCATGACTGCGGCGTCAAAATGTGCTCGTAGCGAATGCGATCACGAATGTCACCGAGCCCGATTGCGCTCAACTTGTCGAGAGTCAACTCGCGGAACCGCGGCGTTTCAGCCTGCCAATCGATGTCTCCCGTCAGGTGAGTGACAGGGACCAACACGTACAACGTGCTGTGACCTTCCGGAGCCAGCGATGGATCCGTGACGCAGGCGTTTTGCACGTAGAACGAAGGATCTTGGCTAAGCGTGTGATCGTTCTCGATTTCGCGAAGGTTACGGTCGTAGTCTTCGCTGATGTGGATGCTGTGGTGAGGCAGTTGATCGTAGACGCCTTCGATGCCGAGGTAGAGCATGAAGGTGCTGCACGAAAAACGCTTCTTTGAAATCGAGTCATCCGTCCAACGTCGTCGCTTCTCGTTCGGAACAACACGTGTCATCCAGTCGGCAAAGTCCGCGTTGACCACAAATGCATCCGCATCGTAGGTAGCTCGGTCGGTCGTGAGTCCGACGACCGCGCGCCCCTTCATTTCGACACTGGTCACCGGTTCGTCGTAACGGAAAGTAACGCCGAGTTCTTCGGCGATCTCAGCCATGCGTTCACTGACGCGGCTGCATCCTCCGATGGGATGCCAGACGCCATGTTCGTATTCAAGGAAGGAAAGAATGCTGAACAAGCTCGGGCAGTTGAAGGGCGACATCCCGAGATACTTCGACTGGAATGCAAATGCGATGACGAGCCTGGGGTCCGAGAAGTAACGTCCCAGTTCTTGACCGAGCGAACGGAATGGATGGACGTGCGGCGCCGCACCGATCAACGACGGACGCATCAAATCCATCATCGAAGAGAAAGGAGACTCTAGAATCGGCCGGAACTTTTCCAGCTTGACCCGATTGTCGTCCATGTAACGTCGCAACGACCCTTCGTCGGCGGGGCACAATTCGCGGATCTGTCGATCCATCTCGTTCATGTCAGGCGTGCAATCCAGCTGGCCGCCGCCGCCGAACGTTAACCGATACTGCGGATCAAGCCGTTCCATCGGCACTTCCTTCATCAGGTCGTAGCCGACGCTCGCGAAGATCTCCTTCAACACACGCGGATACAGGAAGAACGTCGGGCCGCAATCAAAGCGATACCCCTCGGCTTCGATCGCGGAGGTCCGCCCGCCCGGGCGGTCACGTCTTTCCAACACCGTCACGTCGCAGCCCGCGTGGGCCAATTGCATTGCCGCGGCGAGTCCCCCGGGCCCGGCGCCCACTACCACTACCTTTCGAGTCGCCACGATGATTTCCTAATGCCGGGTACTGAGAGTTTGGTGCTGGCGAACGGACTTGATGCCATCGTTGGCAACTCAAAACCCGCCCTTGTCGAGTCCGGCTTCGATCTGTCGCCGCACAATTGTGTCGATCGTGACGTCGGTGGTCGGCTCCGCAGGAGCATCAATCCCGTTCGAAATGATCTCGGCCCGCTCGATCACAGCTGTCACCGCGTCCACGGTCAGAGGATCGACCAATGAAAATCCGGAGAGCGAACGATCGGGCTCGGTCACTGACTCCAGGATATGTTTGAAGTCAATGTTGGTGAGTTTCCCGAGTTCCACGCCTTTGCGAAGTCGTTTGAATTGGACCAACTGTGCATCATCGAAGTCGGCCGGCTTTGAGCGAGCGAACGCTTCGACGGCGCGGAGTTGGCCCCATTCAACGATGGGTAACCGCGTGATCCGCTCCATCGCGCCGGACGCCTGCCACGGCTCGACTTGGCCACGCTTGATCTCGTCCCCGAAATCACGAAGCAACTGGACCGTTGCCGCCTTTTCCTCCGGCTCCATCAAGCTCTGCTCGACGGCCGGAATGAATGCCGTTTCGACCGTCCGCAACGCGATCACATCGCGGTGCTGGTAGATGTACCACGTCCCGCCGGCACAGATCACGAGAAACGTAATGCCCATCAGAACGGTGGCTGCGAGGACCGCCGGGAGACAACCCGGCCCCTGCTCCTCTTCCTGATCCGGGCCCGAATCCTTTTCCGCATTCGAGTTCGGATCCGGATCCGTGTTCGGGTCCGCCTGGTCGGCGGAAGCTAGATCCGCGTTGTCGTCATCGATTTCCTCGTCGCTCATGGCCGAATTGTAGGATCAGGACCAGGAGCGATGCGAGGGACACACCAACGTTCTACTCGTCGAATTCGATCTTTACGACTTTGAGCCGCATCGTTCCCGCGGGGACTTCGATCTCGGCAACCTCATTGACCTTCTTGCCGAGCAGCCCTTGGCCGACCGGGCTGGTCACGAGGATTTTGCCGGTGTTGTAGTCTTCTTCACCAGCACCGACGAATTTGAAGACCTCTTCCATACCGTCGTCCTGATCCTCCACCGTCACGGTGCAGCCGAAGACGACTTCATCACGAGGCAACTCGGAAACATCCACGATCACGGCCCGAGCGAGACGGTCCTTCAGCCGGTTGATCTTGGCTTGCGTCTGGCCTTGGGCTTCGCGCTGTGCGTGATACTCGGCGTTCTCTTTCAAGTCGCCTTCCTCACGCGCCTCGGCGATCTTGTTGGCGATCTCGGGCATCACTTCGTTTTCAAGGTGGTCGATGTCCGCTTTGGTCTTGTTGTAGCTCTCGCGGCTCATTGGTACCGATTCAACCATCTCACTCTCCACATCGCAAAAAAAGAAACCTTTCCCGGCATCGGCGACGGGAAAGGCTCTGATCGTGGTAATTCTCCAGTGTCGCCGTTGGCCCAGTCCGTGTAAAGATCGGAACAGATGGACGGCGACACGCGAAACCGGGCCGCTTTACGGGAAAATCCGGGCGCTCCGGCATCAAATTCACCCGTCAGGACTCAACGATCAGAGGACAGGTTCACGCTTCTAAGACGGAAGCCGTGTCATTCGACCAAGTCACGGTCGATCGTTTTGGGTGATTCCTCAGGGGCCTGTGGCATCGAAATCTCTTCGTCGAGCCAGCGGCCGAGGTCAATCAGCCGGCAACGTTCCCCGCAAAACGGCATTGCCTTGGTCTCGTCCATCAGGAACGATTTTCCACACGTCGGACACTTGGCATTGAGTTGGCGTTGTTGGTCAGACATTGAGATCGATCGGCTGCGTTGTACTTCTTACTTCGTTCGCCGCGGACGCCTGCAGGTGCGGCCAGCGTGGCAGTATGGCTTTGTGGCGAACCGCCAGAGTGTGCCAGTCTGACGCATGATGGCAAGATAGGGGGCCTTGGCAAGTCGAATTGTGCTTTGGCATCTGATTTGCCCTCACGCGGTACCGCTGAAACGGTTTGCTGTGTGATCGACGACTTCGTTTTTGGCTGAGTGATCTTGCATGATTCGACACTGGTCTTGTCAGATGCCGCAATCACACGAACACTAGCCCGCTGATCGATTTTGAGCATCACCGGTAGCGAGTTCTTTCTCTCTCTTCGAAAGCCACCTATGGATTCCCCGCTAGCGCACCATCTGTCCGATCATCAAATCGCCGGCAGTCATGCCTACCAGAGTTATCAGCGTCAGCGGCAGTTGACGCTGGGCGATTTGCTTCTGGAAAACCGCATCGTCTTCCTCCAGGGTGAAATCCATTATGGAAACGCCAACGAACTGGTGATGAAGCTGCTGTATCTGCAGAGCGAAAACCGCCGCAAAGACATTCACTTCTATATCAACTCGCCGGGCGGGAGTGTCACGGCGACGTTGGCCATCTATGACACGATGCAAATGTTGTCGTGCCCCGTTGCGACTTACTGCGTCGGCGAAGCTTGCAGCGGCGCGGCCGTGTTGCTCGTCGGCGGAACGAAAGACAAACGTTACTGTTTGCCAAACAGCCGTGTGATGATGCACCAGCCGATGGGCGGTGTCGGCGGCCAAGTCAGCGACATCGAAATCCAGGCCGCTGAAATGTTCCGTTATCGCGATGTGCTCAACGAGATCCTCTCGAAGCACAGCGGCCAATCGGTCGAGAAAATCGCCGAAGACACCGACCGTGACTTCTTCTTGGGTGCCCAAGAGGCCAAGGAGTACGGTCTGGTTGACGACATTCTGACCAAGCCTCTCGATGACGAAGAAGACGACGACTGAGCCCGGCCCAATGAGCCGATCGGTCGCATTCGTTTTTCCCCCAAACAACAAGATTCGAACATGCCATTGATTCCTTACGTCGTCGAAAAAAGTGGTCGCGAAGAACGCACTTACGACATCTACAGCCGCTTGCTCAAAGATCGGATCATCTTTTTGGGCCAACAGGTCGACGACCAGATTTCAAATTCACTCGTCGCCCAGATGCTCTTCTTGATGAGCGATGACCCCAAGGCTGACATTCACCTGTACATCAACAGTCCCGGTGGGAGCATCACCGCGGGAATGGCGATCTACGACACCATGCAGTTCGTCTCCTGTGATGTGGCGACCTACTGCATCGGCCAAGCGGCTTCGATGGGCGCGGTGTTGTTGACCGCCGGTGCCGCCGGCAAGCGATACGCACTGCCCAACGCGCGGATCATGATTCACCAACCGCTCGCCGGCATGCAGGGCACGGCTCGCGAAGTCGAGATTCACGTCGAAGAACTGCGACGCGTGAAGCAGCGGATGAACGAAATCATGATCGAACACACCGGTCACTCGCTCGAGAAGATCGAGAAGGACACCGACCGGGACCGATTCATGAGTGCGGAAGAGTCACGCGAGTACGGGTTGATCGACAAGGTCGTCAAGACCGCCGGCGAGTCCGAGTAGGCGAGGCCGCTCGAAGACTACGACGAGCCTCCACGTCGAGCTTTTGCTCACGCATGCTCAAGTTCGACTCGCGGAGCGTCAGTTTCATCTCTCGCTCGTCAAGTTGCGTCGACCAATTGGTCAGCCGATCGATCAGATCGGCCGCCTGGAGTCGCAGCCATGACTCCCGGTTCGCTGTCGCGTGGTAGTCCGTCGGGCATCCCGAACGTGAGTCGGTTCGGACCTCCGCCCGACGTGGAGCGACGCGGTGCCTCAGCCCTGTGTTTCCGGCTAGCGAAACCCATTTCAGGCGAAATGCTGTTCGCGGGGATCGTCCCGGATGGGACGTCAGGACCGATCGAGTGCCCAGGGTCGACATGGCGTAGGGATTGAAGGGAACAGGTAGGGCAATCCATCGCCGCCACGGTGACTGTTGTCATGGTTCGACAATTCACCGCAGCAAGACTGCACAGTTGGGCCCTGCCTAGATAGAATGCGTGCTAGCCGCATCCTGTTGCACCGATTGTGTGGTTCACAACACACCCTCGCTCCTTCCCTCCGCTGGGGACTCCCATGAAGCCTGATTTTCGACGCTATCCGTTTGTCGCCCTCCTGGCGACGTTGGTGCTGAGTCTGTCGTTCGGTGGAACTGTTCTTGCCCAAACCACCGCGGAATTCGATTCGGCTGAAAAGCTCAATGCGGCGATCGACAAGAGCGTCGACTCGGCGATCAACTTTCTGAAGAACCGTGCCCAGGCGGATGACGGACGGTTCAGTCCCGCAAGCGGGATCGCGGTCACCTCACTTTGCGTTCAAGCAATCCTCGATCATCGCCCCTCGGAGGTGAACTCGCCCCAAGTCAAGAAGGCGATCGAGGCAATCCTGTCGAACGTGCGTGGCGATGGCGGCATCTACTCCAAAGGTTCGCTTTATCGAAACTACGAAACTTCGGTCGCCGTCAGCGCCCTGGTCGCGGCGAACACCGAGGGTCAATACGAGAGCGAACTCAAGCGGGCCGAAGCTTTCCTAAAGCAAATGCAATGGGATGAAGGCGAGGGCATTGAATCGTCAGATGTCGCGTACGGTGGAGCGGGTTACGCAAAGCACGGTCGCCCCGACCTCTCCAATACCTCGTTCATGCTCGATGCCCTCCGCGATCTGGGCAACGATGAGAATGATGAGGCCATCCAGAAAGCGCTCCGGTTTGTGACCCGGACTCAAAATCTCAAAGGCCACGGCAACGACACGGATTTTGCCGGAAAGCAGGGTGACGGTGGTTTCTACTACACGCCGGCTGCCGGAGGTGAGTCGAAAGTGGTCGTCGAGGAGGACCCTGAGAATGCCGCGGGACTGCGGAGCTACGGCTCGATGACCTACGCGGGTCTCAAGAGCATGATCTATGCCGGTCTGACTCAGGATGATCCGCGCGTGGCCGCCGCGATGGAATTCATCCAAGAGACGTATTCATTGACCGACAATCCCGGAATGGGAAAGCAAGGCCTCTACTACTACTATCACACGTTTGCAAAAGCACTCGATGTGGCGGACGTGAAAATCCTGACCGACGCCAAAGGCAAAAACCATCTTTGGAATCGTGAGTTGGCCGCGACACTGTTTGCCGCTCAACAGGAAGATGGCTCTTGGGTGAACCAGGGTCACAAACGTTGGATGGAAGGCGACCGCAACTTGGTCACCGCCTATTCGCTCATGGCACTCGCCCACTGCCGCGAGTAATTTCGAGCCGACCAAAATGCAACTTCCGATCGTTGATACCGAATCGCCCGTCCTCTCACCAAGCACCGAAGAGGACGGAGACGCACGTGGCAGTTACGCCGTCGTCTCACTGGGATGCCCAAAGAATCTCGTCGACACCGAGCAGATGCTTGGACGTCTCGACGAAGACGGTTACCGAATGGTTCCCTCGGTGGACTCCGCAGACTTTGTGGTCGTCAACACCTGCGGGTTCATCGACTCGGCACGGGAAGAATCCCTCGGCGCGATCGATGAGATGCTCGCGCTCAAGAAGCAGGGCAAGATCCGCGGTGTGGTCGTTACAGGATGCCTCGCGGAGCGTCAGCAGGGAAAGCTGCTGGAGGAACGTCCCGAGATCGACGCCATGGTCGGCGTTTTTGGTCGCAACGACATCGTCGACATTGTCGCTCGGCTGCAAAGCGGCGTCGAAGAACAGCAGCGTGTTTTTCGTCCCGCCCCGATTCGACCGCTTTCGGATGCCGTGCGCACGGCCGTAACGCCACGACACTTTGCGTATCTGAAGATCAGCGAGGGCTGCGATCGCCTGTGTACGTTTTGTGCCATTCCGAAAATGCGTGGCAAACACTTCAGCAAGCCGATCGAGCAGGTCGTCGATGAAGCACGCCGGCTCAGCGACAGTGGCGTTCGTGAGATCGTCATCGTCGCTCAAGACACCACGTACTACGGGAAAGACCTGTACGGAAAACCGAGACTCGCGGACCTGCTTGAAGAACTGGACCGGATCGACTCGGTCGATTGGATCCGGTTGATGTACTTTTATCCGATGTACATCGACGATCGATTGATCGAGACGCTTGCGGGAGCCGAACGGATCTTGCCGTACATTGACATGCCGCTGCAGCACGCGAGTGACCGCATGCTGAAACGAATGTCACGCAAAACGACTCGGTCGCTTCAGGAAGAGATCTTGGGTCGACTTCGCGAGCGGATCGATTCGCTCGTGATGCGAACAACGATGATCAGCGGGTTTCCAGGCGAAACCGACGCCGACTTCGAGGAATTGATCGACTTCGTCACGCAGCAACGTTTTCAACACCTCGGCGTCTTTCCGTATTCCGTCGAGGAAGACACCCCCGCAGCCAAATTACCGAATCGGGTCCCCGAAGCTGTTGCGCTTGAGCGGATGGGACACTTGATGCAAATTCAGCAGCAGATCGCGTTCGATTGGAATGCCGATCGCGTCGGGACGCGAGAAGAAATCTTGATCGACGCACCGCTTGAAGACGAACCGGGCGTCTGGATCGGTCGCTCGCGTGCGGAAGCGCCCGACATTGACGGCGTCGTTTACGTCAGCGGCGTTGAGGAGGACCATCCGCTGTCCGTCGGTGACCTGATTCCGTGTGAAGTCGTCGCTTCGCAGGGATACGATCTCGTTGCCGCTCCCGTCGGTTCGTAGCCAGCAGGACTACTCGACGACGCGAATCATCGGCTGCGACTCGCCCCGATGGTCGACTTCGTACCCCATCGTGTCACCGGCGTACGCCCGATGACCAAGTTCGGACTGAGCGTAGGGCGGGATTGCTTGATGCAGTTCGATCGCTTCGCGGTTTCTTGCGGGTTCGGCATGGTGAATGACGTGAGTGACAAGCGCGACAACGAGTTCGTTCCGTCGAGTCACCTGCGATTGCCGACTGAAGAGATGTTTGACGACCGGAATTCGACCGAGCTTTGGAAGCCGCGCCTCGGTGTTGGAGTCTTCTTCGCGAATCAATCCGCCGATGATCAGTCCACCGCCGTCAGGCATCAAAACGGTCGTCTCGACTTGGGTCGTGTCTTCCTCCGGAAAGCCGCTCTCCGTGATTCGTCCGCCCGAGACTTTGGGAAGGACGGTCATCAGAATGTTCCCGTCGTCGGTAATTACAGGTGTGACCGTCAGCACGACACCGACGTCGAGGAACTGCACGTTTTGAATCGTTGCTGTCTGTGTGGTCGTGGCGACCGCGAATGGCAATCGTTGGCCGATTTGAACTTTCGCGAGTTGTCGATTGACGACGCTCACCTTCGGTGACGCGAGGGTGCGTGAGTTCGTCTGCGATTGAATCGCCTCGATGAGCGTTTGCATGTCCGTGCCGTCGACACGCAATGTGACGCCCGGCGTGTCGGCGGTATCATCGACAAAGTTGTTGCCCGAAAGTGTTACATCAGCGCCGGCGACGCGTGCAATGGCGGACAAGTTGATGCCGTGTCGGTTGTCATCTTCAAGGTCGATTTGCAACACGTGTGCTTCGATCAGAACCTGCTGCGGTGCGACATCGATTTGCGCGAGGTACTCGGAGACGCGCGCGTGGCCCGACTCGCTATCTTCGACGACAATCGTCTCACGCGTTTTCAGTTTGTCTTCTTCACTGGCCTGCGACACAAATGCTTGGCCGACCGGAGACAGGAGGCTGTTGACCACCGATTCGACGTCCGTGGCCGAAACGTAGTCGAGCGGATAGACCTGTAGCCGCCGGCCTTGGACCCGTGGGTCGAGCGTCCCACCGTTTCCACCGGTGACGAAAAGCATGTTGCCGTTGCGGTGCCAGTGGAACCCGGCAACACCGACAATTGCGTCGAGCACTTGTTCGAGTGTCGCTTTGCGAATGTTGACCGTGACCGGACCGCTGACATCCGGTCCGAGCACGAGGCTCAACTGGTGGTGATCCGCAATTAGCCGCAAGACGGAACGCAGTTCCGTATCGGTCGCGCGGAGTGCAAACAGCTCGCCCGAGGCTCGCTCGATACTCGCGTTATTCGGCGGCGATTGCTCGGGGAAGGGAACTACCACACTCGGTTGCCCCTGTTGAAGCGCGGCCGTTTCAATCCCTCTCGAAGCGGGGAGTTGCCCGACTTGCAGTTCCGCTAACTGAACCGCCTGAGCGGAGGGTTGAAGACGACCCTGCTGTCGGCGCGTCGAATTCGTTTTGTCGACGGTATGCCCGACGCGCTCGACGTCGGCAACAACCTGCGCTGCCGGCGGGTTGGCTGCGGATAATTGATCGTGGCTTGGTGTCACAACATTCGATGAAACGACGTCGACTCGTGGGGAACCATGACCCACTTGAGGTGGAGCGGGTTCTTGTCGTTGGTAGGCAAGCGGCATCCGGTCGACTCGCACCTGCATCGGCAAGTCGCCAACCGGTGGGAGCACGGTCGCTGTCGAGCGACGAGAACGCGTGACAGTTGATGCACTGCTTGCGGGTTCCTCGTCTCCGATTCTCGTCGACTCCAACGGCTTGAGTGGGATTCGCGTTTTGGCTTCGACCATGTGCGTGTCCGCGGGGACCGTTCCGACCGGTGTGTATTGCGAACGCGTACGTTTCGAGTGCATTTGCGCGGTCGAAGTTGTGATCGACGGCGACTGCTCTCCTCTGACCGTTTGAGCCGGATTCAAAAAGAGTTTGCCAACCTTGCCAGATTCCACAACCGGCAAATGATTCTTCGGATGCTTGTTGAGCGACGCGCCTTCCCGGCGCGACTGACGAGTCACCTCCATCGTGCCCGGCTGTTCGTGTGTGCCGTTGCTGGGTTCGCCGACCGAGCGAAGGGTGGGTGCTTCAATGCCGGCTCCCACTGGCAATGGCTGCAACGCCGCTGCCGAACGGACCTGACGATTTTGACTGTGTGCGACGCGTGCGATTTGGGCCGGTGCGCCCACTTCTTCAACGAAGTCAGCTCTCGTGGCCGAGACAACCTGCTTGCCGACTGCGGGTTCAGTTTTCGGGTCGGCGACGCTCTGCGTCCCAGCGTATTGCACTGTCGACAGCGCGTCACGTTCTGTGTCGCTAGACATCGCAGACGACGGCACAGGTGCCGCGCTGTGTCGATCCGGGAGCGCTTGCAGCGTTGCGAGTGAATCGGATCGGATCAACCTCGCATCGGGTTTCAAAAGCGCAGGCTGTTTCGATGCGGTTTGAGGTGCCGAGGTGACACGAATGACACGGCCGCGTCGGGGCACCAGTGTGGGCTCAGGTGTTGTGGAAACCTTCAGTTGTGAGTTCGCTTGCGGCGGACTCGTTTGGCCTGGAGTCGATTGCGCATCAGCACACCCAGGAAAGCAAGCGACGAGCTGCGCGATAATGACAAGCAAGCCGAGTCGCATGAACGAGTAGATCCTTTCCCAGCCGAAAAGAGCCAAGAAACATGACTCCGGTCGAGCGATCGGTACAACCGCTACACATCACCACATGCGATATCGGCGGATGTTGATCGAAAACGAAGGAAAAGATGTCCGTTTCCACGATTCGGGCCTCGAACCGCCTCACTTCGAAAGGGTGACCCCCTCTGCGGACACGGAAAGCACCTGATCTTTGCCTTTGAGGACATCGCCCGAACGCACGATGTCGCCATCGACCAAAGCGGACTTCTCTGTGCTATCAAAGCTGCCGTAGACGGCACCAATGGCGTAGCTCACGTTGGGCTCGGCGATCGAGGGCGTCTCGGTCGTGGATGGCTCGGGAACGTCCGCCTCACGAAACAAATCGACAGCGTAGAGAGCGTCCGAGTCCAGTCGAGTGAGTTGCTCAGGATGCGAAAATCGGGCCGCATCGATTGGGGAGTCCGCTTGAGCGGCGGGAGAAACGGCGGCCGTCGATGTGGGCGTGACGTTTAATTTGGGCGACTCGATCGTTCGTGGTTTGGAGTCGCCCGAACGGACGAGCACCACGACCAAAACAACGGAGAGCACTCCGACTGCGACCAGTTGCTTCTTCTTTTTCGTCTGCAACCGTTTCAATTCAAGCGTTTCGTCCGAGTTGAGCGTCATCGAATGGTCTCCATCTTGAGTAACCGCTCTCCGACCGTTCCCTCTCCCGCAAAGGGAGCCCGCAGCGACAACACGGCAAGGCATCTCGTCGTGCCGGGTGTGCCCGACCGAATCTCGTTGTCCTCTCGTTGAAGACGAATTTCATCGCACCACATCGGTCGCTTTGCGGCGGCCAACGCCTCGAGGAATTGGCAAACTTCGAGATAGCTGCCTTCGAGTTCGCAATGGACATCCAGAACAGAAACACGTTCTCCTTTGTGTTCGTTCCCACGCTCCAGTGAGATGACATCGAGACCATGCTCGATGGCTTGAGCTTGTAGCGATGTGCGAAGTGCGGTCCACTCAATGCTGGTCGGCAACCACTGTCGCGCATCGTCGACCAACACTTGCGTTTCGTCACGCGTCCGCATCACTTGCTGATACTCGTTTCTTAGCGCAGACCCTGAGGAGATCAATCGAATCGATTCGGCAAGTTGCTCGGGACTGTGTTTGGGATCATTGACCAGGAGCACGGGATCACTCCAAAGCCAGAAAATGGCGATCACCAACAGCGAGGAAACGGCCGCGCCGAGCATGTGACAGCGTGTCGATGTTCCGAGTCGCTCGGCCAACTGGTTGAATCGTGATTGCATCATGGGACAACACTCGTTGCACGGGGCACCGCGTTGGCTTGCACGAGCGTCTGTCGAAAGAACGACGTGGGAGCTTTCATCTCCAGTTCAGCCAACCGGTCGATGCCCGATAGGCGTCCACTCCACTGGGTGACGGAAGAGCGCGTGTTCGCGAGTGCCGAGAGCGAAAAACGTGGCTGCGCCCAGTTCGGCGTCTTGTTCGGCGGCCCCGAATGCTCCAACGCCAGTTTGACGTGCAGCGACTGAACGTCGAGATGATCTTCGGGGGCAGCGTCCGAATCGGGATGGGTGGCGTGCGCGACGGACGCGAGGATTTGAAGCACGCTGTCGTCGGGCTTTGCGGTTTCGACCGTTGAACTCCATTGCCGGATCGTTTCGTTTTGCTGTTCGATCAACACGATCGTTTTTTGTAGATGATCAAGCGGAGTTGCATCCGCCACCAAACGAAGGTTGCGTTGTCTCATTGCTTGTCCACGAAAGAACAACGCGACGAGCGAACCGAGCAAAAACGCAATCAGGAACGTCGTCACAATCATCCATGCGGTCAGCACGCTTTTCGCATCGCGGGCGTTTCGAAAACTCGGTGGGATCAGTTCGAACGTTTGCCATCCCTCATAGTTCTCGAGCGAAACTTCATCCACCGGTTCAGGATCAAACTCGCGATTGAGTTCGCCACCGGTTGAGGGCGTGAATTGGTTGCTGGTCATTTTGCATACCCCTTCTTTCCGCATCGATTGGCGGCAAATGCCAGGGAGAGTGCCGTGGCGTATCGTGCGTCAACGCGCTGGCGAGTCTCGAGCGGCAACGCGTTATCTCGCGACGTCGCTGTGGGGCGGTTCGCTCCGCTGTATTTCCAAACGGCGACGGAGGCATCTGCGATTCCCGCGAGGGTCTCTTCGATCCCCGGGATTTCGGCCAGTGGTCCGCACAACAGGATGGGTTGCTCTGACGGACGATTCATATCGACGCGAGCGGCGTACCGAATCGTGGCGCTCAACTCATTTGCAATGTCCGCGAGGTACGGTCGGAGAGCAAACCGATCAAGCGGCCGATCATCGCACTCGGCATCAAGGATTGACTGTGGCACCGAAGGCAACACTCGCACCAGGCCGACTCCGGACCGGTGCCGAACTGCGACGACCGCCGATTCACGTCCCAACCAAACAACCAGTTGCGGTGTAATCCCGGTGAGCGTGGGAGCGGCATGCGCGAGGGCCACACCGTTTGGAAGGACGGAAGCGACGTAGTAGCCCGCCTGCGAAACAGCGTTTGCAACCTCACACACAAGTGTTTTGGAAACCGCTGCGATCACGTACTGGTCTTCCAGGCTGGGCCGACCGTGGTGAACGCCCACGACAGGCCAGTGGCAAAGGTGAGCGACGCTTTGAAATGCTGATGCCGCGAACATCTCATCGCATCGGCGCTTCGAAGAGTGCAACTCGTTGCCGGCAACGATTTGGTAGTGAGTCCAATCGATCGGCAACGCGATTGCTGTGGTGTTGGATTCCCCATCGATGCAGCGTGGTAGCGTGTCGGCGATCGTCTTGGGAAGTGCCTTGAGTCGGTGCGGCGAAAGCGTTTCTTCGCTGATCGCGAATCGGTGTGAGAATCGCCAACGAAGTTCGCGTGACGGGTCTCGAGTTTGCGACAGGTAGCACGGTTCCCCTCCGTTGGC
>JBCBOT010000065.1:0-30807 GCA_039821165.1 Planctomycetota bacterium
TCGAAACGCAAGCCGCGACGGCTCAAGATCGGCCTGCTTGTCGCATCTGCGGCCTCAGTGCTTTTCATGGGTATGCTGCTGGCTGACCTTCCGCCGAAGGTCGATGGCCAAGTAATATCCGACCATGAAAAGTCGCTTGTCCGGGGATCTCGAACTAGGAGTGAGATTAGGGCGAAACATCTCAAGATGATTGCCTCCACCCCAGACATTCAAAGGAGTCAAAAAGAAAAAGGAGCCACGGAATGGCTTACCGAAGAGCTGCAGGATTTCTTGGATTCACAGTCATCGCTGTCTGCGTCGGAGTCGCAATCGGCTCCACCCCTGTCGAACATCTCGATCGCGCCGAATCGCTAGACGCAAGGCTGCGGGCAATCGGCGTCATGCCAAGCGAGGCAGTCTGCTCCGCCTGTGCAGACGAAATCGCAAATGAACAAGCCGCTGCCGATGAGGTTTCGGCAGCACTTGTTGCTTTCTACGCCGCCCAGCAGGCCCGAATGGACTGCGAACTCGAGAACGGAGGCGGCGGTGGCCTTAACAGCGGCGAATCGATCCTGGTCACGACCGACGCTGACCTCAGCGAGTGACCGACCGGTTTCCGCTCCCCACCCTTGAACGTGAGCGGAAACATGTCCGAAGACGATTTCCAAACGCTGGTTGCTGAGTTGGTCGAGCCGAACTCCCTGGCTCGACTCAAGCAGGTTCACAGCCTCCTCGCTGAACACGTGAGGATGGTCATTCGAGGCGAGAAAGAGGCCGAGGGTGCGTCCGAACGCATCTGGTCGCTCACGGTACGCCAGGAGGCCGCTAAGCGTGCCCAGGCTGTCACCGCCGCGTGACCTTCTTCGTCATCCACAACGTGAGCATGGACGCAACCAAACCACGAGTTGCCCATGCTACCGAAAGACGTTGCCGAATTACTGCGGACCGGAACCGTCGAACTTCAACGGCAAGCGGATGAACTCAATGCCCAAGCTGCCGACATGGCTGACTGCGAAGAGCGTCGCGAGTTGATTCGACGGGTAGGTCTGATCACTGGCGAGCTGATTCGAAGATCAGAGAACAGACGCAATCGGCGGCGCGCACGTCTCGGGTAGTTGCCGCCGCAATGCGAACGTCGTTGTAGCGAAAGCGCTCCGCTGCGACGGTTAGGGGCAGATCCTTCGTTAAGGATCTGCCCCGATTCCTTGAGGACTTTGCGGCATGGATAGCATTCAATATGTCGACCCGAAGGAAAACGCAGAGCGAGTACCTCATCCCGTCGGGGACTCGCTGCAGTTTGTGGCCAGTTGGCGGTCACAGACGAGCGTGCGAGGTCACCACCATGCGTGACCTACGATTTCCTGCCCCAGTCGATGACACCTTCGGAAGCATGACGTTCGAACGTGCTGGATGGCGACTCCGGGTAGACGCGGAGAATGCACTACATGTTGAGACTAGGCGGTCTTCCCTCGCAACAGGTCCGGATCTTTAATGACGGGATAATCTATATGGCGTCCAATCTCGGATGCTCCTTGTGCAGCCTCGCTCGGTGTTCGCGTCCCGAGCGGGACCTTTTCATTTGCCGCGGGGTCTCCGTCACGAGCAAGCCTCGCCAGCGGGGGATCAACCCCTTCTCCCGGCTTTCACTTTGCACAAGCCATTAGTAGCAGCAAAGCTAAGTCGAATGGGGAAAGCCTCGCCGACGCTTCTGCTCGGGCAGCGCAGTTTCGTCGGTGAGGCCGAACCCCTCAAAGAGAGAGCCCAACATGCTGTTGAATCGACTGACTGAGGACGAGGAAGAGTTGGTAAGGTCGGTGTTCGTTGAGGATGCCGATTCGGAAATCATCTTATTGATCGACTCCGACGACATCGTCGGCCGCACTTGGTTTCGGGCACTGTTTAGTTGCGATCCCGCGAGTGTTTCTGGTACGCAAGCCCGCAGCGCCGGCGAAATCGGCCTCTCGACCGCCACGGTGTTAAACCCAACTCTGGCAAGCTACCTGAGTCTCGATCCGGAGCCCGATGCGATCCGCGTGATCGCAATTCGAGATGGAGTGGCGTGTTTCACATTGGTTGAACGATGGGAATGGAATCAACCGCAGGACGCCGGTCCGTATTAGGGCAGGCAAAAGGGGCGCCCGCCGCGACCTGCAGGGCTAAAACAAGTCGCAGCGGGCTTAGATATGTGAGTTATCGTCAAAACCTCGCGTTACGACCATCTTTACCATCGCACTTTTCCACTGGTCCGGTTTCGAGGTGTACGAATCACAACTCTCCTGAGTACCATCATGCGGCACCCCGTTCGGGCCTCCGCGTGATTACTGCCCCAATCGCGATGTTGGCTCGGCGGGGTGTTCATTTAGTTCGTGTTGGCGGGAAACTCCGCGATCCGCTACTCTCATGTGCAGTGCCCGACTGTTCATCCGCGAACGGGGCAGATTGCTGATGGAATTGGCACGATCGCCCCGTCCGAGCTGGACCTAGGTAGCAGCTCTGGCGGGGTTATTTTTTGAACTGTTTCACACAGCTACCGGACGGTCATCCCTCGTCCACCCCGATCGGCAATACGGTGGTGCTAGGATTCAACGCACGTGAGTGATGGAACGTGCTCTGGTTTGCCTCGCTCGGTCGCCGTCCGGGCGAGGCAGTTTTCTTTAAAGACAACCTGCGGGCGTCTCCTGAACTCGAACAGGTAGGTAATTGCGCCCCGCCGGGACTATTCGCGAGAGATGCCCCGCTCCAGTCTTGGCGGGGTGCTTTAAAAAACACTGGCGGTTTCACGCGACGTTTCCTGCTCGCCCGATTGCTCGGCGGTCTGTCCGCGAAAGGGGCAATCGCGGATGGGCTCCCAGCTTGCATGGCCCAAACGCATGATTTAACGTTGAATGCTGGTGCCAACGGGTGAACTCTTGGTTCGTCTGACCAAGCGGATCGAGAACGCTCGCTGGTCGGTCGGACCGAGCCCCTTCTGGTGAATGCTAGATGGGGCTTTCTTCGTTGGCACCCGCGTGCCGGAGGCGGCGCACCTCGCGTCTCACTTCAGCCAGCCAAGCCTCTTCAAGATGGCCCGATGGTTCCCGCTCGCCTTCGATCATTCGAAGCAGCTTTTGAGCGAGCTTGCTAAGTCTTGCCAGTTTCGAAACCGATGGCTCTATGGCGTGCGGCTCATCTTTTCGAAGCGCCCACGAGACAACAAATTGAAAATCAGAATCGTTCATAAATCCGCCCTCTGAATATCTGTCGACCACGAAGGGGCGCGAGATTAGGTGAAACTGAACGAACGACGCCTCCTACGTTGCGCGCTGGAGCTCACGTTCCACCACAGCCACCCACGCAACCTCCAGCGTGCCCTCCCGATCCTTCTCGCCCTGGATCACACGCAGCACCCCACTGGCCCTGGGCCCGAGTTTCCGCACCCGAGTCAGCTTCGTTATCCGCCCCGAGTCTTTCGGCTTTGGCACGCGTGGACGCAGCAGAATCGCAACGACCTCGCGGATGTCTTCTTCGCTCATGCAGGGGAGAGCGGCATGGAGAGCGAGGGGCCGCCAACTATTCGGGTTGGATTGCAAACAGGATTTGCAAATTAAGCCAGTTGTCGAACTCTCGCTCGGCATCGCAGTGCTTTCGCCGACAAAATGAAATTTGAGCGAGTTTGCACGAGCCAAGAAGACGGGTTCAATCCCCTTTCCAGCTTGATTCAAACTTTTTGTTCCAAGCATCTTTCTTACGCTGCAACGCCCGGATGTTATCTTCAACTCGTCGAAGCTCCTCGTCGACGTAGTCTCTTCCTTCGATGACTGCCAAAGCTGAGCGGAGAACCAAGTCCTGAAGCCCTTTGCTGTAGCTTGGATTCTTGTCGATCACGGTGCCAGAAGCGTCGATAACCGCACATACACCAGATAGAGCATATCGCTCGTTTTGAAGCAATCGCCTGTCCGAGTACCCCTTGGCAATAAAGAATCGAGGTGCGTTGACGATTCCTGCTTTTTCCAATTCCTCCGGGGCACAGAGTCTGTCGAACATTTCAGATGCGACCTCGTTCGAACCGCCAGAACCTATGTAAACCGCAACTGTCTGTATCTGGTCCGCGCCGTATTCGGCCTCCGCTTTCGAGGCGGATTTCCAATCTTCGAGAAATTTGGATTCGTCGTGCCATAGCAGTAACACAGTGGTTTTGTCGCCCAGGAGTTCGCGTGATTCAATCACTTTGCCACTCGGATTCACGACGCTAAAAGATGGCAGCTTTGTTCCGACGAATGGCGGCATTGAGAGCTTCGTGGCAGACTCAAAATCTCCCATCGAATCCACCATCTTTTGAGAAGGCATCGTTAGCTTGAATGATTCACGATCAACAGGAAAATTGAACCTCCAGTTTTTGAATCTCCACTCAGTGTCGCGTGAACGCAAGCGATTCGAGGGGTCGTCAACTTCGAAGCCACTCTCGTAAACCAAATCCCCATCTCTCACCATCATGAGAGGGATCGGGTATTCACCACGGGCAATGAATAGATGCAGTTTCTTGTAGAGCGAATCTTTGTAAATTTCCTCCGGATAGTCGATCACGACATAATCGGTTTCAACAGCCCCAAAGTCCCGGATGCCGCCATAACGAATTGACCATCCGTCGATCCGTTTCGACAGTGTCTCTCGACTAAACATCGACAGGATCTCACGCGGACCCAAGTAATACGCCCAGCCCCTTGAAGTACCACGTTGACCAAGCATCTTCGCCAAAGATGGTGCAGCATCCTCTACGCTCACCGTTCCATTGAACAACCGCAGAAGATATTTTCCATCGCTTGCCATCTCCCAGCGGTACTGGAAATCCCTCTCGTAGGAGTCGACGATCTTGAGCAGGTTCGGCCTTGCAAATTTGAACTCAAATCGTTCAAACGCAGGGTTTACGCCGCCTACCGCTCCCATCGTGAACTGCTGATTCAGCTCATATTCGATCGTGAAGCTGACTGAATTCTGCGCCTCGAGAAATCCTGCCATCCGATTCAAGACTTTGCGAGCCGTTTTCTGGTTCTCCAATGTTCCTTCAACGTTCTCTGCGCTCTGCAGCAACTCTGGAATCACATCCTCGCCTGTCGTTGGATAGAACCCTCGTTCGTCATCGGTCCGATACCACTGGCGATAAGCAACTCCGTCAGGGAAAAGATTCACACCTGGCTTTACGAGTGGACCTGAGCGATCCTGGCTTGTGTACTTCTGGGCATGTGTTGCACCCGAGAGGAGAACAATGAGTGCGAAAGATGCGAATGGAAATCGGCGGAACATGTCGAACTCCTGAAGGAGACTATGAATCGTTCATCGATCCCATGATTCGCAATCCGATACCAATTGGATGGTTAGAAACCACGATTTCACAAAAGTTTTCAGATTTCTGAGTTTTGCCCTGCGAGGTACCACTCGCGGATGTGCGAACAGACCTTTTCGACGCGATCTCGCTCGAAGTGCTCGCGATACGTCGCACTGATCGAATTGTCTGCGTGCCCCATCAGCATCTTCACGGCGAGTGCGTCGCCGGTTTGATCGCCAATGGTTTGGGTGACGTGCCGCAACGCGTAGAAGCCAACGCCCTTGCGGCGCAGGTCGCATTCACCCGTCAGCCAGTAGAACTGCTTGGTAATGGCGTCGCGCTTCGATCCCTCAGGGCAATACTCATTGCCGTTGCGAGTGAGGAAGACGCGATCGCTCAACGACTCTTCACACGGCGGCCGTGGCAACGCGATCACCTTCTGCAGCGCGTCGATCGTTTCGGGCCAGAGCTTGCCCATTCGAAGAATGCCGGTCTTCTGTCTCATTTGCGAGAACCAGCCGGTTTCAAGATCCAGCATCTCGATCTCGAGCCGCGAACAGTCGGCGTTCCCAAAGCCGAGGTTGATTCCGCAGAGGATCATCGCCTTCAGGCGTGGATTGGCTTTGTCGACAAGGGTGCGGACCTCGCTTGCCTCAAAGAACTTGGGTTGTCGCTTCGCGCGAGCGAGCCGCATCTCTTCTGCCGACGCCCTCTTGAACACCACTCCCGTTCTGATCGGTGCTTCAATCAACTCTTGGTTGTAGGCGTAGGTGAGAATCGCTTTCGCTCGAATCACGAAATTGTTGAGCGTGGTGGGCGACCATGTCGAAGAAAGGTCGCGATATAGATGCTCAAAGTCCGCCACCCTCAGAGAAGTGATCGGACGCGTTGGCCGAAAGTACTTGATCAGTCGCTCAGCAGCTTCTTTGTAATCGTTCCAGGTTCGCTGCGAGAGCTTCCCGCGTTCGACTAGCAGCTTCTTCGTATTGAGGAACTGATTGCAAAGCTGGCGGATCGTCACCTCGCGATCGTCGTCTTGCGAACCTGTTATCGACGACAAACGTCTGAGATATTCAGCTTTTGCCTCTTCTGGCTGATCCCAAGGGCCGAAGTAATAGATCCGACCGTAGATCTTTTTGCACCACTGACCACAAGGGTGAGCGGACAAGGGATAGTCGGAGTATGGTTTAGATGGTTTCTGGGCATCGGACTTGCGCGTCATTGACGACCTCAGGGCGGCGCTTAGAATCCCTGCCTTAGCATGGGCGTGACAAGCAACATGCTAAGGTTTGACCGCAGAATGGCACAACCGAGCCGGTTGTGCCGAGGGATTTGGAGAGAGGCTAAAAGAGCGTTTTCGCCGCAGAAAAAACGATATTTGGGGGTTTGCCCGAGTGGTTAAAGGGGGCGGACTGTAAATCCGCTGGCTACGCCTACATTGGTTCGAATCCAATAGCCCCCACTGGATACTTTTGATTGGGAGAATTCCGAATCGACGCGGGTGTAGCACAATGGTAGTGCAGCAGCCTTCCAAGCTGAATACGAGGGTTCGATTCCCTTCACCCGCTCTCTCCTTGCTGCTGTAGCTCAGTGGTAGAGCACTTCCTTGGTAAGGAAGAGGTCATGGGTTCAAGTCCCATCAGCAGCTTCGCCTTCTCTGGCGGTGCTATCGACGTTGCGCAGCGGTCGCGGGTGGGCTTTCTTGCGAGGCGATGGCTTCTTAAAAGATTGGCTCGGTTATTGCCAATTTTTGCCAATCAGCAATTGCAACAAAGTTCAGTTTTCGCAACAACTACGCACCCGGCGGGGTCTGGAGTGATTCCAGAGCTCGACGCGGATGTGATGCATATGAATGGGCGTCCGAGGTGGGCGTCAGAACCTCTGTCTTAACAGTTATCAGAACAAACAGGATCGGCACGACTGCTGAGTCGGCGAGCCACCGTGGGTGTGAACACGGTCGTCGAAGCGGTGGGCTAACACGGAGATGGTCTTCGTGTGAGTAACGGTGCGATCCAATGCAGGTGAGTTAGAAATGGCCAAGGCACAATTTGAACGAACCAAACCCCACGTGAACGTCGGCACGATCGGCCACATTGACCACGGAAAAACGACGACGACCGGTGCGATCCTGGCCGTGCAGGCTGCCAAGGGTTTGGCCGAAGCGAAGGGATATTCGGACATCGCGAAGGGCGGTACGGTTCGTGACGAAACCAAGACCGTGACCATCGCAGTGGCACACGTCGAGTACGAATCGGACAATCGCCACTACGCTCACATCGACTGCCCCGGCCACGCCGACTTTGTGAAGAACATGATCACCGGGGCCGCCCAAATGGACGGTGCGATCCTCGTGGTTTCGGCGGCTGACGGCCCGATGCCGCAAACGAAGGAGCACGTGCTGCTCGCTCGTCAGGTCGGTGTTCCTTACATCGTTGTTTACCTCAACAAGTGCGACTTGGTCGACGACGAAGAACTCCTCGAGTTGGTTGAGTTGGAAGCTCGTGAACTGCTGAGCAAGTACGACTTCCCCGGCGACGACGTGCCTGTGATCCGCGGTTCGTCGCTTCCGGCGTACAACAACCCCGGCGGCCCCGAAGGCGAGTGCATCACCGAGTTGATGGCTGCACTCGACGAGTACATTCCAGAGCCCGTCCGTGAAGACGACAAACCGTTTTTGATGGCTATCGAAGACGTTTTCTCGATCGAAGGGCGTGGTACAGTTGCGACCGGCCGAATCGAGCGTGGTGTCATCAAGGTGGGCGAGGAAGTCGAAATCGTCGGCTTGAAGGCCGATTCAGAGAAGACGACCTGCACCGGTGTCGAAATGTTCCGTAAGGAAATGGAAGAAGGTCGTGCCGGCGATAACGTCGGGTGCCTGCTTCGCGGTGTGAAACGGGAAGAGATCCAGCGTGGCCAGGTTCTGGCGAAGCCCGGTTCGATCACCCCCCACACCAAGTTCGAAGCTGAGGTGTATTGCTTGAGCAAGGACGAAGGTGGACGACACACCCCGTTCTTCAGCGGATATCGCCCCCAGTTTTACTTCCGTACCACCGACGTCACCGGAACCGCGAACCTGGAAGGCGCCGAAATGTGCATGCCGGGCGACAACGTCAAGGTGACCGTCGAGTTGCACAAGCCGATCGCAATGGACGATGGTGTCCGTTTCGCGATTCGCGAAGGTGGCCGCACGGTCGGTTCGGGCGTCGTCACGAAGATCATCGAGTAGACGGCCCGCGGTCGGCGAACGCCGATTCCGACGGAAAACATCGCGAGAGCCAACGAACCGCCTGTCGGATCGTTGGTTCTCTGCGTTAAACTAGCAGATCGGTCGGCCCCGGCTTGACCGTGAAGGAGTGTAGCTCAATTGGCAGAGCTCTGGTTTCCAAAACCAGCGGTTGCGGGTTCGAGTCCCTCCACTCCTGCTCTTTTTTCACTCATCGCGTTGCACTGGTGCCAAGACAGGGCTCACGGTTACGATGAGTGTTTTGCCGTGTGTGAGAATTTCGTGACCCTTTTGGGGTTGTCAGGTAGCAGCGGGTGAGTCCCGCGCCACCAATTACAAGGACTATTTGAGTGTCTCGAGAAATCGCGGGGACAAAGCCGAACAAGGCGAGCAGCGGAAATGCGAGCGAAAGCTCGTATTTGTCCGAACTGTTCCAGGCGGGCATCTACAAACCCAACCAGGGTCAGGTCGTTCGCCAGGTGACGGTGGTGGTGATCGGAGTCGCCATCGCTCTCGGTGCCTGGACGCTTTACGGCACGCTCGACGGCTCGGTCTCGATCAAGGATTCGACAGCCCGCCTGCTGACAGTCGTCGGTATTCCGGGGGTGTTGCTCATTGGTGGGCTTTGGGCGAGCTTCCGTCTGGTCAACTGGCCCAAGTTTGCAGACTTCTTGATCGCGGTCGAAGCCGAGATGAAGAAGGTGACCTGGCCGAGCCGCGATGAGGTGAAGCGGGCGTCGATCGTGGTGATCGTGACGATCGCCATCCTTGCGATCTCGCTGTTCCTCTTCGACATCATCTGGCAAACCATCTTCGATGCGTTGTGGGCCACCGCCTAGCTCCAAACCAAAGCGTTCCATGATTGACGAATCTCAAGCACCGCTCCAAGACGAAACCGATGTTGCCGAAGCGGCATCGTCGGAGCCCATCGCCGACGAAATCGGCGATGAGAGCGTCAGTGAAGAGGTACAAGCGGAGGCACCTGCGGAGTCAGACGACGAGTCGACCGGCGAAGTGTTTTTGGACAGCGATGAGCCTGCCGAAGAATCCGCCGACATCGAGATGGATTGGTACATCCTGAAAGTCGCCTTCAACCGTGAAGACTCGATTGCCGATGCGCTGCGAAAAAAGATCGCACTCGAAGGCATGGATGAATATTTCGGAGACGTTGTCGTTCCGAGTGAAGATGTCGCAACGTTCACGCGCGACGGAAAGAAACGGATCTCCAAGCGAAAGCTCTTGCCCGGTTACATCATGGCTCGCATGGCCATCAATGATGACACCTGGTTCCTCGTGAGAGAGACTGCCGGCATCAGCGATTTCACGGGCTCGGCCGGCAAACCGATGCCAATGGATCCTGCCGACGTCGATCGCTTCATTAAGCGTCCCGAAGCGGATGACGAGGAAGAAGCACCGATCAAGGTCGGCATTCCCTTCAAGGTCGGCGATCGCGTGCGTGTGAAGGAAGGTAACTTCGAAAACCAGGAGGGTGATGTCGATGCTCTCGATGAGGCCAATGGCCGTATCACCGTGATCATCAACATCTTCGGCCGCAGCGTTCCGATGGAACTGGATCACTGGCAGGTCGAGCCGCTGTAAGCGAAAGCGAAATCCCACCCCTATTCATGCTGCCACTCAGACGCGGTGATCGCGGAAGGTCAGGCGGCATCCAGAAAGTTTTAGAGTCATGGCAAAACAAGTAACCGGTCAAGCAAAATTTCAGGTCCCCGGCGGCCAAGCCACCCCCGCACCTCCTGTCGGTACGTCGCTCGGTAAGTTCGGCGTGAACCTCGGGCAATTCGTCCAAGCGTTCAACGACCGCACCAAGGAGTACAACGGAACTCCGATTCCCGTCATCGTCACGGTCTATAACGATCGGAGCTTCGACTTCGTCACGAAGAGCCCTCCTGCGGCTTCGTTGTTGAAGCAAGCAGCTGGGATTGCGAAGGGCAGCGGCGTTCCCAATGTCGACAAGGTCGCTACGGTAACTCGGGCACAGTGCGAAGAAATCGCCGGCAAGAAGATGGCGGACCTCAACGCCCGCACAATGGATCAGGCAGTCCGTATGATCGAGGGCACCGCCCGCAGCATGGGCATCAATGTCGAAGGCTGAAACGCCTGAGCTTCCGCTCACAAGTAGCTGATGACGACGCCGAAACGCTCACTGAGAATGGACGGCCCGGCGTGAACGACTCGTCGCATCTTTGATGCGACTGAGGCCCCGGTGAGATTCGCTTTCGGCGCACAACTCCGGTGATCAGGTGACAAGCGAATCGGCTGAGCTCGATCACGGCGACGAGTTTGATAACATCGTTGCTGACTACCTGCTTCGATTGGAATCGGGTGAGAATCCTGAGCCCGATTCTTACCTGCAGCGATATCCGCAGCACGCGGATGAACTCGTCAGTTTCTTTCGAAACCATCACTGGCTCGGCGATACGCCCGCGCCGACGCTCGGGTCATTGTGCGGCGCTGAAGTCGGCTCCTACGAAATCGAATCTGAGATTGCCCGCGGTGGGATGGGGGTTGTCTACAGCGCCCGACAAAAGGGCTTGGATCGCCGCGTTGCGGTCAAAGTTATCAGTAACGGTGTGCTGGCGAGCGACGAAGAACGCAAACGATTTCGTATTGAGGCCGAAGCGGCGGCAAACCTAAACCACCCCGGGATCATCTCGATCTATGAGACCGGGGCTTGGAATGGGCACGAGTATTTCTCGATGCCATTGGTGGAAGGACCGACACTGCAGCACCATGTCGACGAACAGTCGCTTGATGACCAGGAAGCCGCAACGATGGTCCGTGACATCGCTCGTGCGGTTGCGTACGCGCATGATTCGGGCATCGTTCACCGCGACCTGAAGCCTGACAATATCTTGATCGACCGCGAAGGTCGGCCATTGGTGACCGATTTTGGACTCGCCAAGTGGCAGCGAGAGGGGACGCTATTAACGCGCACCGGGCAGGTCCTCGGAACACCGAATTACATGAGCCCCGAACAGGCTGCGGGCAATGGCAAGGGTGACTCGCTAGGTGACGTCTATTCGCTCGGTGCGATTTTGTACGCGCTACTCACGGGAGTCCCGCCCCACGAAGCGGACAATCCAGCCGAGGTGCTGCGGCGTGTGATGCAAGACGAACCGAGTCCGCCACGCAGCTATCGCGCCGACTGCTCGCGTGACTTAGAAAACATTTGTCTCAAGGCGATGCGATTCGAAAGGGAGTCTCGCTACCAATCGGCGGCTCAATTGGTCGACGACTTGGACTGTTTCCTGGCCGGCGAAAGCACGAGCGCTTCGGCGAGTGGGTTGTTCGAGCGCGTTGTTCGGGAGATCGGCCGGGACCAGCACCATGGTCAGTTTCGCGAATGGCACGGAACGTTGATGCTGTTGGGTTGCATCATCTTTGTCGCACACGTGCTAATCTTCGTGTTGCTGCAATTAGGGATGCCGGATTGGATCGCCTTTTGGATCCCACGCCTTTCGATGTTCGCGCTGATTTTTGGTGTGATCTATCGAGCGCGGGATGGTTCGTTGTCTCCGAGAAGCATTGCTGAGCGTCCCGTTTGGTCGATCTGGCTGGGCTACCTCAGCGCACTCGCGATGGTGAACGTGCTCCTCGTGCAAAATCATGTGCCGATCTCAGCAATGTTCCCGCTCGCCGCGGCTCTTAGCGGATTCGCGTTCATCGCGATGGCAGGCCATATTTGGGGCGGTTCGGCAATCGCCGGGCTCGCTTTCTTGGTACTCGCCCCCATCACGGCGGAGTTCCCAGATTTCGCTCCGCTCCTTTTTGGTGCCTGCTATCTCGGCTCAATCTTCTTCATCAGCCGCCACTACCGGCGGTTGGTAAAAGACGCTTGACTCGTTCCGTCGCCTCGAGCGATGGCGTCATCAGCAGCGTTCGCGGCACGCCTCCGCAGCATTGTCCGCACAACGTCCGTGTATCATCACGCGATCCCTTCCCAACAACGGAGTCGTGGCCGATCACAGGTGTTTCGCGGCCGCATCCGTTCAATAGATCTTTCGTGAGGCATACATGACTCGCATTTTGCTCGTGCTCGCCGCTTGCCTCATCACCTCGATTCAGTGTTCCGCCGAAACTTCCAAGCAGCCTCCCAACATCATCACCATCCTGGTGGATGATTTAGGTTTCTCGGACCTAGGTTGCTACGGTGGCGAAATCGATACGCCGAACCTCGATGCTCTCGCAGCCGGCGGCGTACGTTTCACTCAGTTTTACAACACGTCGAGATGTTGCCCGTCGCGGGCGAGCTTGCTGACGGGGTTGTATCAACATCAAGCCGGTATCGGCCACATGGTGTATCGAGACTACGGGCCAAACTATCGCAAAAGTCTTAGTCAACAGTGCGTCACTTTCGGTGAAGTGCTGAGTAAGGCTGGCTACAAGACAATGATGTCTGGAAAATGGCACGTTGGGCACACCGACGATCACTCGCGTCCGGAGGTTCGTGGATTCGATCGGTTCACCGGGATTTACTCCCATGTCGACAGCTATTGGAAGGTCCTCAAAGGATGCGACATCTATCGTGATGGAAAACGGTTCATTCCGGCGGATGAGTCACCGATCAATCCTTACCGTCCAGATGAAGAGTTCTACACGACCGATTTCTTCACCGATGTGGCCATCGACTACATCGAACAGGCGACGAACGATGTGAATTCCGAGCAACCGTTTTTGCTGCACCTCTGCTACAACGTTCCGCACTTTCCTTTGGAAACACCGGATGAACTGATCGAAAAGTATCGTGGGCGCTACATGCGGGGATGGGACGTCCTGCGCGAAGAAAAACTCGATCGCATGAAGCGGCTCGGCATCGTTTCGGCGACACAAACGCTCGCGACCAATAAGGGATTTGAGAATCGGAAGCTTGAGGGATTCACGGGCGTCGGCGTCGATACCCAAATGCTTCCGTCCTGGGATTCGCTCTCGGAGGATGATCAGAAAGAGTTGGACTTTCGCCGCGCGATGTACGCCGGCCAAGTCGACAATCTCGATCAGAATATCGGGCGACTGATCGAGTGCCTTCGATCCAAATCGCTCTTCGACAACACCGTCATCTTGTTTCTCTCCGACAATGGCTGCTCGGGAGAACTCGGTCTGTTTGGCATGAACTGGGGTGAGTACCGCTCCGACAACTACCGTGAGTGGCGAAAAAAGAGCGGTTGGTCCATTTCGCAGGGCCAGTGTTGGGCCTCGTTTTCAAACACGCCGTTTCGAAAATACAAAAAGTTCGTCCACGAAGGTGGGATCGCAAGTCCGTTGATCGTCCATTGGCCCGATGGAATCAAACGACGAGGCGATGTCTGCTCGAATCAAATTTTCCATTTGATCGATGTGATGCCCACGCTTTGCGAAGTTGCGTCCACTCGTTACCCGCTGACCTTCGACGGCAAAGTGATCCCGCCGCCGGAGGGAATCAGTATGCTGCCGTATGCGAGGGAACCCGGTAAGGCGGGAACCTCTCGCACTCTGTTTTGGCAACATGAGAATCACTCCGCTGTGCGTGTTGGGAATTGGAAACTGGTGACCGACAACGATCGCACCACGAAAGGCTGGGAGCTTTATGATTTGAATCAGGATCGGTCGGAGTCGGAGGATTTGGCAACGGAGTTTCCAGGCCGAGTGAAAGAACTCATGGACAAGTGGTCTGCCTGGGCCGATCGTGTCGGGGCGACGCCGTTTCCCGAGAATCGGACTGATGAGGATCGGCCCGAGGTGGAACCGCCGCTCAGGCATCTCTTTGGTGCCAAGTTGCTCCTCGAAAAGCTCGAATCCGCCGAGTTGACTGCGGATCAGATGCGCGAGTTCAATCGACTAAGCGTGTCGAATCGTCTCGAGATTGATGCCTTGCGCACGAAAGCGGAGATCACACCAGCGTTAATCAAACGCCGCGACAAAGTATTTTCCAAACTGAAACAGCAGCCGGATCTCGAGGGTGATGCGCTCTGGATAGAGTTGCAACGGCGAGCAGATTTAAGCGACATTCAACGCGATGCGTTTCGCGAGACACATGAACGAAATAAGCGTTTCCGGAAAGAGGTGCTCAAGCTACTCAACACGGAACAACGCAAAATCCTCGCTTCAAAGAAAGCGAAGTAAGAGCAATAGTTGCAAAACCTTGGTGTGTAGCCCAAGGTCATAGACATCCAGACGCGAGAGCGCTACGGCCGGCTGAAGCTGAGCAAAAGGTTTGTCGTTGAGTGGTTGATCAATTCCCATTGAATTCCACCAACGTCATCAACGCTGTGATTTCTGTTTTTGAACTTTGGTGGCGCGTGAAGGATCATGATTCGGATTGGGTGTCGGCATCTGTGCGTCGAGTGACTCGCGCCATTGGTGGAGTCGAGTTCGAAGCTTCGCCGTTTGGTCAGGCAGTTGTTCCGAAAGATCATCGCTTTCACGAAGGTCGTTCGCTAGATTGTAGAGTCGAACACCCTGGTCTTCGTGGAATTCGATGAGCCGATAGTGTCCCGATCGGATCGCGCTATACGGTGAGTCACCGCCCGCATGATAATGTGGATAGTGCCAAAAGAGATCGCGTTTGAGAGACGAATCCGGTTGATGAAAAAGGGTGGTCAGATCGACGCCATCAACGGCTTTGTTGTGCTCTGGGTTTCCTTTCACACCCGCCATTCGAAGAATGGTCGGATAGTAGTCGCTACTGATAATCGGTTCGTCGCAGACGGTACCTCGCGTTGTGACACCCGGCCAACGAATGATGGCGGGGACGCGGACGCCGCCTTCGTAAGCGGAGCCTTTCCCTCGTCGAAGCGGGGTGTTCTCCGTAAAAAGATCACGACGACCGTATCGCTGCGTGAGTCCACCGTTATCTGAGGTAAAGATCACGATGGTACGTTTCTCGAGATCGCGATCTTTTAAGCGAGCAAGGATACGCCCGACGCTTTGATCGAGGCTGCCGACCATCGCCGCAAACTTCGGGTTATTGTGCACGGCGTCGTCGCGGACTTTCCTTCGATAGTGTTCGACTAAGTCCGCGCGGCCCTGGATCGGAGTGTGCGGAGTGTGGTAGGCAAAGTAGAGGAAGAAGGGTGTGTCACCGCTTTGGTCGATGATCTTGAGTGCTTTGTCGGTCAAGTAGTCCGTTAGATAGTCGCTGCCAGATTCGCCGTCACGGTTAAACCCCTCGGGCAAGAAGTAGCCCTTTGTTTTCGGCGGCTTGAGGACTTGGGTGTCGAACCCGTGGTCGACGGGATCACCGTCTTTTTCTCCGGTTCCGTTTAGGTGCCATTTGCCGACATGCGCGGTGCGGTAACCGGCTTCACCGAGAGCTTCCGCGACGGTGACGTATTTGTGCTCTAACCGCTTCGTCCAGTTTGGGATCTCAAGCTGAGCATAGGGGCGATTTTGTCCCGCGATAAAGTCGGTCAATCGGAGCCGCGCCGGATACATTCCCGTCATGATCGACGCGCGGGTTGGGGAGCAGACCGTGCATGCCGCATAGGCATTGGTGAACTTCACACCCGACTCCGCCAACGCGTCGAGATGGGGAGTCTCGTAGAGGTCACTTCCGAAACTGCGCAAACCCGTCCAGCCGAGATCATCGGCGAGCAGAAAAACGATGTTCGGTCGTTCGGCGGAGCCGTTTCGTTCTTCAGGCGGAGACTCAGACCTCGCACACGCGGCGGTCACAATCGACACCAGCAAGAAAGCCACGAATCGCATGGTTTTTTACCTTTGAGATTGAGTGTGTCGGAACATGAGACCCGAGATTAGAGAGCCACGATTCTTGGCTGATGAGCTACTTCGCCGGATCCATTGTGCGGAGAATCTTGCCCGCTTCCTTTGGCTTTCCATTTTTGAGCAACTCCGCCACCGATTCGATTTCTTTCGTTTGGATTTGAGCACGACGAGCATTGAAGAGCCCCAAGCAGACCGGAAAATCGCTGTTTCGAAGGTTCGTCCGGCCATGATCTCTCAGCAGCTCTTGGATGATTACCAGATCACGATATTTAAACTCGTTGCTCGGTTCGATTTGAGTGCCTTCGCCCCAGTCGTTCCACGTCGCGATTTGAATGATCGGAGATTTTGAATCGAGTGCTTTTTCGAGGGTCTCTTTCAGCGTTTGACCTCCATTGTCGGGAAGTCTTGGATAGCCCTCGCTGACTCCGGCGTCTCGATAGACATCGTTAAATCGCGGGAACGCTGCCGGAATCGCATGCGGCCAGTTTTTGGACTCGGTGAGGAATCGATCCACCTGTTGCATTCCAACCTTTGGGGCCGGCCAGCCGAATCCGCCAAGCGCACCGTCACGACGAATGTCTTGACTGAAGTAGGCGACGGGAGAGGCGAGGCCCGTGAGGCACTGCGTCCATTCCCGCTTGGTCAGTCCGGCATGACCGAACGACAGCAGGACCGGTTTGCCGTCGAGTTTGACGTAGCTGCCTGACTGGAACCAATACTTGCCCAACCAATCGATCTCTTGGGTCGCGTGGGCGACGCGGTCGGATGGAGAGAGTCGCTTGCCCTCGACAAGTGCCGGGATCGTTTGGTCCTCGTAACAGATGACAAACTTCATGTTCAACCGTTCGCACTGCTGCAGCAGCCGCGTCGTATTGCGGTGCAGAATCGCGTAGTCTCGAAAGTCGGTCAGTCCGTACCAATCGACGATGACACCGTCGATACCCGCCATCTTCATCAGGAGCAAATGGTATTCCAGCACATCAGAATCGCCGGAATCGTAGGGACCGATCAGCGGGTAGAACTTCGACGCGATCTGTCGTTTTCCGCCCTGTTGCTTCTCTGGATCGAAGTGGTTCATCGTCCAGTGCCATCCCCAATCGCCACTGGACGATTTGGCGGTGTACCAAGGCATGTAGTGGGCGAGAATCAACGCAGAGTTGTCGGGTGTTTCGGCGACTTGAGCGGAGGCAGCACGGGGGGCTGCATGCAAACAGAGAACCGCGAGGAAGCACGTCGCGCGTCGTATCGTTGAGAGATTCATGCTGGTTACTGTACTGAAGTATTGACTCGCGCGTGGTGGGCTCCGGCGTTAGGCAGCGATACGAGCACGATTGGAGAGGGAGCACATTAGCGGGATGCGTGTGGTCTACAGAACGAGGGGAGGGCTTGGGAGCCAAGCAACGGCGCAAGCGATCCCGATGGGTGTCCGTTTGGCGGCGGGGAAAGGCGAACGTTGATCCGTCTGGCAATCAACGGAGGTGCGGCTGTAGCGATTAGTCCGATCGCCGTGACAAAGTCACTCGCGCACGGTACAGGCTGCAAGCTACGTTTCCCTGTTAGATTCGCTCCACGGGAAGCCACGAGACTGCAATACGATGACAACGCCTGGGTCCGAGCAAGCAGCGCCCGCGTCCACTGGTAGACGAGTGGCGCAATCGCTCAGCACCGGCATCGTCTGCGTCGCTCTCCTGATGATTTTGCAACGCGGTATTGGGTTGGGGCGATCCCTGATCATCTGCGATTGGTTGCCTGACGAGCATCTCGGAGAGTGGGAACTGTCCTTCAGCTTCCTGATGGCGGTCGGGCCGTTGATGGTTCTCGGTATCCCCGGCGCGATCGGCCGGTTCGCCGAAGGTTATCGACAACGCAACCAGACGGGACGATTCATCGCGGTCACCTCGGTGGCCTGCGGAGGCGTCTATGCGCTATCGGTTGTGATTTTGCTGCTCGGTCGAGACCTCGTCACCACCGTTTTCTTCGGTGGCGAACGTGACAGCACGTGGCTAATCGCCATCTTGCCCGCCTTGGCGGCGGTTGTCGTGTTCAACTACTCGACCTCCATGCTTAGTGCGTTACGGCTTCACACCGAGTTTGCGAGATGTCAGGCGACCCAGGGCGTCGGGTTTGCGGTTCTCTGTTTGATTTTCGTGCCGCTCTCAAGCTACACCGCGACAGGAGTGATCACGGCCTACGCCGTTGCGAGTGTCATCACGGCCTCGCTCGCAACGTTTTATCTTTGGCAATGCGTCCACGATGAAGCGGCAACCGAAAATCAGCCACAGCAGGATTCGTTTCTCGCGGAACTGATTCAGGTGATGCGAGCGATCCTACCGATGGCCGTTGCCGTCTGGCTCGCAACATTTATTGCGAACACCTTTATGGTGACGGATCGGGCGCTGATCATGAATCTAGCGGAGGGGGAAGAGATCGCGTTGTTCTTCGTCGCACAGTATCACGTTGCTGGGATTCTGGCTCGTTTGATGGAACAGTTTGCGATGACGCTCGCCTTGGTCGTGACGCCCCACCTCGCGGAGGAGTGGGATCGCGGAGAGACGCGACTTGCTTCGTTGCGGCTCAGCTCGATGCTGAAATTGATCTCGGTCCTCTTTTGCACGGCCTCCATTCCGGTCGTGGTTGTTGCTCCCTGGGTTTTGGAATTCATTGGCGATCGATTCGAGCTCGCCATCGGCTTGATGCCGTGGACCCTTGCAATCAGCATCACACTCGGCTTGGCGTACGTCTTTCAAAATGCGTTTTGGTGCACGAAGCAGGCTTGGTGGACTTCGGTCGCATTCTTTGTCGGCTTGGTTTTCAACGTCGCACTGGGAATTGCATTGTTCCCCGTCATGGAAGTTTACGGTGTGGTGCTGAGCACCTACGTTTCCATGGCGATGACTTTCGCGGTGATGTTGATCGCCGCTTCGCGTTTGGGCTTTCGATTTGCGACAAGCACCTACGTGCTGCTCGCCCTGCCAGGAGCCTTGACGTTGGGAACCGGCGGTTGCTGCGTCATTTTGATCGTCCTGGCGCACCTCGCATTGTGCCCCGCGAACTACACGACCGCGACGGAGCGAGAGAATCTTCGAGACTTGATTCGCAAGCGTCTCGGGCGATTTCGTTGAGTTCTCGGTCAGTCGACATCGGCTACGGCGCTGCGGCTTGATGCCCCATGTCTCGGAAGGCAACGGAACGAAAGGCGCCAGTCAAACGTCCAGCTTGATCTCGCGAATCCAACGATCCGTGCGTTTCTCTCGGTGCTTTCCGGGTATTCTTTCGAGTGGTTCGCGGAGTGTCCCGGGATATTCCACGAAGATCACGCCCAGCAGCGATTCATCCGTGGAGAGACCGAGCGCGGAGTACACTTCTTGTGATCGAAACCGCCCTCCGCTCGACCAGTAGCTGCCCATGCCCGCGGCGGTCAACAGGAGGAGCAGGTTCTGAACCATCGCCGAGGCTGCCGCCAAATGCTCATCGTCCGTTAGCACTTGCCCTGGTTTGGGTTCCTCAAGATGACGGAACTGTGGAACCCACGTCGTGATAATGGCGGCGCCACAGGCGGCAAGCATTGCGGGGAGTTTTCCCGCCGAGCCCGCTTCCCCGAGCCAATCCTCCATCGCTTGCGCGGTGATTCTGCATTCGCGCTGCCATAGAACGTGCGCCCGCCAAGGCTCTGCGATGCCGCCGGGGTCGCGTTCGTAGTGAAACGGTGCGTGACCCGCAGCGAGTAGCGCCTGTCGCACCGTCTCGTCCCACTCGGCACAATCCGCGGGGGAGAGCTCGCATGGGCTCTCTGGATCGGCAAACACTTTGAAGGTTTGCCGGCGACGGATCACGTCACGGACCCGATCAAATTCGCTTGGTTCGCCCACCTTTGACACGCTCCCTTGATTGCAGAACACTTGAAGGCTCTACCGTAACGGGTCCGGCTCTCGCGTACAGGGTCCATCACCTGCTGACGGCCCATCACGCGACGATACTTATGAACGCCACTGGCGTCGCCGGCGTTCAAACCTTGCCGAGATCACAGACCAAATTCTCGACGGCCGTGAGCTGCGCCTCGACGCGGGAGCCCACGTCGTTTCGGTCCAAAGATCGCCAAAGTGCCTCCAGACAATCCCCGTCAAAGGCCTTGTGGCGATCGCCATTCATGATGGCTTCGATCTTCTCGCGAGGCATGCCGTCACGATAAGGGCGTTTTGCCGAGAGAGCCTCAAAGACATCCGCGACGGAGAGGATTCGTGTCACGAATGGAATTTGACTACCGGATAGCCCAAGGTGGTATCCTTTGCCGTCGAGACGTTCGTGATGCCCTGCGGCAATGAACGCCAAGTCGTTCAACGCTTCGACTTGAGAGAGGATTCGAAACGAGTAATCAGAGTGCAATCGGATTTGAGCGTACTCTTCGTCCGTCGGTTTGCCTGGCTTGTCCAGAATCAGGTTTGAAACCCCGAGCTTTCCGATATCGTGAAGCAGACCGGCACGGCGGATGTCGTGAATGACATCTCCCTGACACCCCAGTTGCTCAGCGACGCCGACGGCGATCTCCGCGACACGGCTCGAATGATCGAAGGTCCACGGCGATTTCGCGTCGACGACACTTGCAAACGACTCCGCGATTCGATCGAGATAGTCCTCGTCCGCCATCAGTACTTGGTCTTGCGGTTCCCAGTCGCGCAATTTGTCGATCAGGCATTCGCTGTCGAGCTGCGCCCAGCAGTCCGCATCCGTTCGGAAACTCTCCAGGGCTCGCACTAGTTCGGGGTCGAACCATTTGCCGCTGCGTTTGGCTGCGACATCGAGCGCGGCATCGACGCCTTCGGAATCAAAGAAGACTTCGGTGGTTTGTGCAAGGCAGCAGATCCGGCCGAGCAGCGAAATCTCGTGTTTTCGTTTTCCCATCGGGGCGCCGCGACCATTCCAATGTTCATCAAGGTCTTGAATCGCTTGGGCCGTGGCTTCGGGGAAACCGAGTTGTCGGGCGATGTTCGCGCCCCGATTGCAACGAATTTCAGAGAGCTGTTTACCGACGGCTGTTCCCGTCGCGATGTCTCGCCACACCTTTTTAAGTCGCCCCCACGTCGAGGTTTTCGGAGCACAATCGCACCAACTGTTGACGACGCACTCGGAGGGTCGGGTCCAGTCGATCAGACGCATCGAACGTTTCGAGGTGTGATCATCCGTTTGAAACAGGAATGAAATCTTGGCGGCGTTCGACGAACAGCCGAGGTCCTTGAGCAACAGGGCATAAAAAAGCGCGGACCGATCAGACTGAGCTAAATTGATTTCTTCAGCGATCCGCATTCCAATGATGGCGGATCGCATGCTGTGGCCCTGCGGTAGTCCCTGCGTGATATCCAACGCGACCGAGAGTGCCGAGAGAACTTCGGAGACCCGCACCTCGCCGCCTCGAACGATTTTGTTTGTCTTCGCGAAATCGGGGTCACTCCATCGAAGATCAACAGACGGGTTTTGGTCACTGACTTGTGTCTTGAGCAGTTCCATGACGTGACTTCGAGGGAGCATCGGACCGTTTCTGGGGACGTCGAAAGATAGGTCGAAGGTGCACGTTCGATGACTCGCGCTGCGGGTAAACCTCTCCCCACTCATTCAGATCAAACGATTGGAGCGAAGGTTCCGACGGTTCGGGTCACGCAGTCGGAGGCGATTCTCTCGCCAATGCATGACTGCCTGACGTTGGGCGTGTCGTGGACTCAAACGCGATCTGAGGCGCGACGATTCCGCATCCCTTGCGTCGCGATACGACGCATGAGTGCCTCGTATCGGTCCACCATTTGTGTCCAGCCGAACTCTTTGGTCACCGCCGGGCCGGCTTGGCCGATGCGTTCACGTTCGGTCGGATCCTCGATCCAGCGGCGAATGCCCTCGGTCAATCCGTCCACGCTCGGGTCAACCAGCAGACCATTTTCACCCGTCCGAACGATCGCGCGAGGACCGCTTTCGCAGTCGACGCTGATGCTGGGAACCCCAACGGCCATGGCCTCAAGCAATGCCGAAGGAAAGCCTTCGTAGCGGCTCGGCAAACAAAACATGGTGGCGCGAGCGATCGAGTCCCAGATGGGACGGACCCATCCATGAAATTCAACACGCCCGCTCAGTGATCGTTCGGTGATCAGTTTCTCCAGTGCCGCTTGTTGGGAGCCCTCGCCGTAGATCGCCAAACTCCAATCGGGATGTTCTGTCGTCGCGTTCGCGAATGCTTTGATCAGTCGGTCGAATCCCTTTTCGTGTTCCAGCCTGCCGACGCCCACGACTTGCTTTTGCGCGGCGGCAACGTTTCGATCCGATTGAGTCGGCGGATCGTCGACGGCTGAGGGAATGACCTCGACGGCGTCACAGAATTGTCCCAAGTGACGCGAGCTATTCTCGGTCAGCGCCACGACGGCGGCGGCGGCGGGATAAACCATGCGTCTCACGCGATTCCAAATCCAGCCCAGCGATTGTTTCGATGGATCACTCCGTTCGCAAACAATGACCGGGAGTTGCTTCTTGCGGAGCACCATCAGCACATCGATGTTGTTGCGGTCGCAGAATGAAAGCACGATCTGCGGAGCGATTTTTTCGATGACACGCTTCATCATCGCTTGACGACGAAACGGCCCGAGAATCCGCAGCGGTGCAAAGGAGGATTGACTGAGGACGTCGAGACTGTGCCGCTCGACCGATTGGTGAACCGAGTAACGATCGGGATCGGTTCGCGAATAGGTGATCAGCGAGACGCGATGCCCGCGCTCGGAAAGGCGCGAGGCGAGCCCAGCCATGACTCGTTCAGCCCCGCCGCCGTTGAGTGAATGGATGATGCAGGCGATTGACAGCGACTCGCTTTCCATTGCTTCGTCGTGTGTCCTCTCCCCTAAACGTCCTCGTCCACGATCGGCTCAGGTAACGTTTCGATCGATTCGGTCGGAGCGTCTGCTTGGGGAGAAGGGATCCCAGAGGGAAGGTCGCTCGATGGATCCGTTCCAGTCGCGGGCGCTCTTGACGCAGCCTCTGCCGGAGTTGCCGCAGCCTCTGTCGGAATTGGGGCTTGAGTTGGAACGGACGTCGCCGCCTGGCTCAGATAGATTCGCGTGCCTTCGAAACCGGGCAAGCGTGTGATCGAACGTAGTTGAGGGTTCATCGTCACGCCTTCAAATCGCTCGGCCAGCGTTGCAACATCGGGTGTGAGTTGCCCCTGCTCCGCCGCGCGGGCGATCACATCAGGCTGCAAGTACTCCAGCCAGACTTGTCCGTCTTCGCCGCGTGAAGACAGCGCGTTGCTCAGCCGTTGTGCTGACTCGGCTAGCCCCCGCGATGGCGCTTGCCCCATCGGATTTCCGCCGATGGCGGGGCGAGCGGACAGGACCCGCGGTTCGGTGGTCAAATCAGGAATGCCACCTTCCGCGCCGGCGGAATAAAGCGGACCTGTACGTTGCGAATAGGTTCCTGTGCTCGGTGGGTACAAGGGCGTGGCGGGAACGGGTGGCTCGGTCGGAACCGTGATCGAGTAGGACGGAAGCGGCATCAGATCGACGGGCGCGACAGATGGGTAGCGATAGGTCGGCACCCCAAAGGACGAATAGGTTCGGTAGCCGTAGACCGGCGGGGGTGGACTGTTGACCCGGAATGAAAAGAACGGTGACTGAATCGAGAAGCTCCCGGGTCCTGAATGAATCGCCGTCGGACCGTACAAAACCGGTGGCGGGACCGGTACCACTGGCCGCGCAATCACGGGGCGACGCCCAAAGTAGTAATACTGGGCGTGAGCGTCGACGGACGTCAACGCAGCGATCAACGCAAGCAGAACGAAGTGCCTAGACATCGCGATGTTTCCAACCTGGGGTAAGGGGCTCTTCTCCACTTCAGTCTAACCCCCGCTCGGTGCCCGACAAACCGCCGAAGCGGAGCGATGGGTGGAGATTTACCCGCGAACACGGAATCTTCGTTCGGACTTGGTAGAATGACGGCCCTTCCACCTTCCCTCCCGATCTCCGCTGCGAGTCGCCTCATGAGCCAAATGACGAAGTCTGAACCACGCAATCAACACTCTCGCCGATCCGTCCTCAAATCTTCGATCGCCGCGATGGCGGGCGGAAGCTTTTTGATCATCGGGACGAAAGCCAGTGGCCAGATCAAAGGCGCCAACGATCGTGTCCGGATGGCCGTCGCAGGACTCAATGGACGTGGCCAAGCTCACATCAAAGGCTGGACCGGTGCGCCGAACGTCGAGATCGCTTACGCCGTGGACCCCGCCGGTAAAGTGCTCGACACCGCGATGAGTCGACTTGGCAAAATGGCCGACGGCAAATTCACCACCAAGGGTATCGGAGACATCCGGGAGGCACTCGACGACAAGTCACTCGACGGCATCTCGGTGGCGACGCCAAATCATTGGCATTCGTTGATGACCATCTGGGCGGCCCAAGCGGGCAAGCACGTGTACGTCGAGAAACCGATGAGTCACGACATCACCGAGGGCCGGGTGGTTGTTGAAGCACAAAAGAAATATGGCGTCGTGATCCAACACGGCACGCAACGCCGCAGCGACGCCGGGATCGCCGGTCTGCACGAGGCGCTGAAATCAGGCAAGCTGCCGCGTTTGAAAATCGCCTATGGCTACTGTTGTAAGCCTCGTAACGGGATCGGTTTTGAACCCGTCGGCGATCCTCCGGCCAACCTCGATTGGGATCACTGGAAGGGCCCGGCCGTGATCGACGAGTACCACGCCAATTACGTTCCGTATGACTGGCACTGGTTCTGGCCGACTGGAAATGGTGACCTCAACAATCAAGGGACACACCAATTGGACGTCGCACGTTGGGCCATCGACGATGACCAAACCCACCCGATTCGAACCGTTGCGATCGGCGGCCGTTTTCAATGGAAGGACCAGGGAGAAACTCCCAACACGATGTTCGCAATGGCCGAGTATCCCAATGGTCAGATGGTGTTCTTCAACGTCCGAAACGTGAATTACAAAGGCTACAAACGGCAAGTCTTCAACGAGTATTATCTCGAAGACGGGTCGATCATCACCGGGGAAAGCAACTACGAGATTCTTCGCCCCGGCGCGAAAAAGCCGGAGAAACTCAAACTCGAGAAGGGTGACGTCACGCCCGGTGGGAACTGGAATGCGTTCATCGCAGCCGTTCGCGCCAATGATCCATCCATGGCAAACGGGAACGTGATGGATGCCCACTACGGGTGCGTGTTAGGGCACATCATGAACAACTCGTACCGTCTCGGCGAAGACGTGGCGTTCAGTGATGGAGCGACCAACTTCGACGGCAACCTAGATGCCGTCGAACACTTCGGGCGACTGCACGAAGTGATGTCGGACGGTGTCGGACTGTCGGCGAGCGATACCAAGTACACGCTCGGCCCGGTATTGAATTTCGATCCCGAAAACGAATGTTTCACGGGTGCGATGGCCGACGAAGCCAACAAACTGCTCAAGGACCCGAACAATCCTGGCTACGAAGTACCCGCGGCTGACAAGGTGTAGTGCTTTTTGTCGCGCCCATATTTCACAGTGGATTGCCGTTCGCTTTTGCAAACGGCAGTCCACTCTCTGGTTCGCAGTAGGCTGTGGGATTCGCTTGAAGTCGGTGACTTTGGTGTAGGCTTTTGGTGTACGGCTCACGAATTCGCCATCGTTGCCGCCGACGCTCCCTTACACCCGAAGGTTCAGTCAACAGAGCCTCTCACATGACAGAAGGCTGACGAACCATGACGACGTAGGGGCTCGCGGAGGTGGGCAAGACGATTCGGGGCAAGACAATCGGAAAGACGAACGTTCACCGTTGTGACACGATCGGGGCACCTTGGAGGCGAACTCGGTGATCCATCCGATCATTGGAACTTGTCGCAGGCGTTAACTCTCGCTTCATCGCGAAATGGTTTTGCCCCATCGTTTTGTCATCTCATGCGCACACGGGCAACCAACGACAGCGCATTCACCCTCCCTCCGGGAGGGTCGGAAGTTGATTGCGAATGCAACCAACGACAGCGCATTCACCCTCCCTCCGGGAGGGTCGGAAGTTGATTGCGAATGCAACCAACTTCCGGGGAGGGCCCTACGTTCTCACATGCGGCGTCACAATCGTGACTCGCTAGGACAGCCACAAGGTGATGCTGGTCGGGCCTCCCGGCTGGGAGTCGATTTCAAGTCGCTTGCCGATCAGCGTCGCTCGGCCATGCATGGACTTTAGCCCGAATCGATCGGTCGGAACGGATGTGGGATCAAACCCGTTGCCGTCATCCACAATCACGAGCCGTTCCTTGAGTGCGCGAACGGCGATCGTGTCGCCATCGCCGTGGGCAACCGCATTCCGGACGGCTTGGATCAAGATTCGAAAACTTGCCGATGCCAGATCGCGATTCAAGTCGGCGGCAAGGAGCGGACACTCCGCGTCGACTTTCCAAACAATCTCCGTGTCTCCAACAATTCGACCGACGGCGTCCTTAGCTGCGAATAGCCAACCGGTCTGTTCAAGTTCCGGTGGATAGATTTGAGTCAGGAGGCGGCGCGCGAGGTCAAGCGCTTCCGAGAGTCGACCTTGAGAAGTGAGAACCCGTCGCTGATCCTGCTCCGACAGTGCCGCGGCACCATCACGTCGGTGGATCAGTGGTTCGAGCTCAGCAGACGCGGCGAAGACCAGCGGAATGAGCAAGTCGTGGATGTCGTGACCGATTTGGGAGCGTTCCAAATCGATGAGTTCGGCGACCGACTCTGCCCCTCGATCGTCGCCTTCGCTCAACCGAACCAGCCTTTCTTGTCGAAGCTGGTGACGGCTTCCTCTTCGGTGGTTTGAATGTCGAAGAGCTTGTTCAGCTTGGTGATTTTGAAGACTTCGAGGACGTTGGGCGAGACCTCGCAAAACTTGAGCGCGACGCCTTGAGCCTTGCAGCCCTTATTCAGCATGACCAGCTTCGTGATCATTGCTGATGACATGAAGGAAACGCCGTTGAAGTTCAGTAGTAACTTTTTGTCGACGGCTTTGGGGACGACATCCTGCAGTTCTTTGCCGACTTGTTCGATCCGCTGGCTGTCGAGAATCTTGCTGTCCATGAACCCGACGATCAAGACATCATCTTTGGTTTCGGTAGTGGTGGCCGGCATGTACGCTTACAGAAAGAAAGTTCAACTGAAGGGCCCTGCTCCGATTGGCATCCCGATGCCACATAGAGTATCAGCGCATCGGTTTCAGGGCAATTCGCCGCGAACAAAGCGACTTATAGTCCCGACATCTCCGGTCTCCTGCCGTTCGAGCGAGTCGGTTGCCCGACCGAGCTGCCCGGCGAGAAAGCCGCTGACCGCAGCAAAGTCACTCGGGTGATTCGGTGAAGATGCCGCTGGCTTGGACGAGTACGGTGTTCACGTCGCTGTTGTACTCCGCGGAGCCGAGGACATAGACCACATCGCCTTCGGATAGCCCGAGTCCCTGCTGCGCGTCACCCGTGATGGCGATCCCGTCTTCACCGACAAATGTCACCATCGCCTTGGGCGCATTCTTGAGCTTGCGGGCGCAGAACGGACAGTTGTCGGCGTGGTCCGGATCGTCGGAGTGGCCTTCATCAGGCAGTTGGGAGAGCATGAAAAAGAGCTGCCCTGGACGAAACGGATCGGCATCGCCATTGGCGATCCGGCCGGCCAAGATACCCTCGACCGCCTCGCCCTCGGCGTCCTTGATGTCGGTCGGTGAGTGAACGTCTCCCTCCGGCATCGCATCGAGCCGCAGAGCCTTGACCTCCGCCGAAACCGGCTGAGCCGCCGGCTTGGAACTGGTGTTGGTTGCGGTCGTGGTTGGCGTCGGGGTGACCTCTGCCGAACAACCGACCAATAAAACGGCTGCAGCTGCGAGCAAGATCCCGGAAACGTTCAATCTCGACATTTAACTACTCACCATCTTTTTGAAGCACTGCGATCGCGGCGTCGATCGCTTCACTCACATCGCCGTAGTCCTTACCTTTCTGGCCGTGCAACTTGGCATCGACTTCGCCAAAGTTGTCCAGCAGTGTTTCGATGGCTTCTGCGGCCGCCTTCTTGTTGGGCGCATCTTCCGGCATCTTCGCGACGAGTTTCTCGGCGGCCACGAGCACATCGAAGACGTGGTGCAGCGGGCCGTGGTCGATATTGTCCTCCGCGGCGCTGTCACGAATCGTGTCTCGCAGCGAGACGACTTCCTTCATCGCATCTGCCAGCGTCTCGAATTCGTGGTCATGATCGCCATGGTCGTGGTCACCATGATCATGATCCGCGTGGTCGTCTCCCTCGTGCTCGTCACCATGGTCGTGGTCGCCGTGATCATGGTCGTGGTCATGATCGCCATGGTCGTGGTCATGATCCTCGCCGGCCGTCGTTGTCGAGGAATCCGTCGGCTCGTTGCAGCCGGTCGTGACAACAAAACAGAGCATTGCAAGCAAACAGATCGCCGCGTAAGTCGACTTCTTCATAGCCTTTTAAACCGGTTGCGGTTGGGGAGTTAACGAGAGTGCTACGCATCCGATTGTAACACTGTTCGGGAAATTGTAGAGGTTCGATGAATCCGATTTCCGTCCCCGGTGGAAGTCGCGAAATCCGCAAAAAACTCGCTGAATTCGCTATTCCGCGATCTGTCGGAGTGCTGCCACTAATTCCGCGATTTCAGCCCTCGACGTCGTTTCGCCCCCACTCACGCGGACGGTGCCTGCTTCGGGGGACCCGATCGGTCGATGGACCAATGCGGCGCAGTGCAGTCCCGACCGGACTTCGATCCCGAATTCCGCGTCCAGGATCATTGCGACTTCAGCCGCCGACATTCCCAGCACGGAGAAACTTGCGACCGGAAGGACCAAGTTCGTCGGAGTGCCGAGGACTCGGATGGATTCGATGGACGTCAGTTCGGAATACATGAATTCGGCAAGCTCCCTCAATCGTCCCGCCGTCGATTGAAGAATCTTCGCCGCATCTTCATCTCCGCGTCGCGCCTCCAAGCCTTCCAACCAGCCCACGAGTGCGGGGACATTTCGGTTTCCCGCCTCAAACGAATCGGGATAGTCGTTCGGCATTTGGAGCGACTCCGAAGACGTTCCGGTGCCGCCGAAAACGGTCGGCTGCAAATGCTCGTGGATCGATTCCCGCGCGTACAGCAGGCCGGTTCCCAGTGGGCCCATACCGCCCTTGTGTCCCGGCGCCGCCAGCAAGTCGATCGCCGTCTCGTTAACGTCAAGCGGCAAGTAGCCGAACGTTTGCGCTGCATCGCAAAGCAACAACGGTTTGGGATCGAGTCGTCGAAGCCCGGTGCCGATCGTTTCGATAGGTTGAACGGCGCCGTTCACATTCGCCGCGTGCACACAGGTGACCAGCCGGGTGTTCGGCCGCACCGCCGCGAGCACGTCCTCGGCATTCACCTGGCCGGCTTCATTCACGGCTGCGATGGTCCACTCGATCGTGCCTCGGTCCACCAAATGCTGTAGCGGTCTCAAAACACTGTTGTGTTCCGCTGCCGTCGTCACGACGTGATCACCGTCGCTCAGCAAACCAAAGATCGCCGCATTGAGGGCTTCGGTTCCGCCGGCGTGCAATGAGATTTCGTGCTCCGAAGCCCCGATCCAATGCGCGAGTTCCTGTCGCAGCGCGGTGACCCGAGCCGACGCGTCCTGGGCGGATCGGTAGGCGCCACGACCCGCCGCCGCCTCCCGGTCCAATGAATAGTCGTGCATCGCGCGCAACACCACTTCCGGTTTGGGAAACCGAGTCGCCGCGTGATCCAGGTAGATTCGAGGACGTTTCAAGTGGGATCGCGTGGTTCGGGGTGAATCCACTCTGTCGATTCATCCTGGAAGGTCTCACGCTTCCAGATCGGCACCTCCTGTTTCAGTCGATCCATCATCCACGGCAGTGCGGCAAAGCAGTCTTTGCGATGTGGGCTCGCACATCCCATCAGCACGCTGGCTTCCCCGAGCGGGACTTCACCGAGGCGGTGAACGATGACGACCCGCCGCAGTTCGAACTTGCCAATGGCATCGATTGCTAATTGGTCCAGTTGACCGACGGCCATCGTCGGATGGGCCTCATAAAAGAGTGTCTTCGTGAGGAGCGTTTGGCCGTCATTCGTCTCCGTGGTGCGGCGTGTGACACCGGCAAACCAAGCTTGGGCTCCGCAGTCGATGTCCGCCAGTTTCGCTTCCCACTCCGCGAGCCGAATCGGTTCGTTTACGAGGCGGATGAGTCGTGAGTCGTCCATTAGCCACCACTCACCGGAGGAATCAATGCGAACTCGCCGCTGCAGTGACCGACTTGTTCGTCGTTTCCAACGTAACGACCGTCGATGGCCAAACGGCTGATGCGGATCAGGCCGCCCGAGTCGGGCAATTGACGTTCCAGTTCGTCGAGAACGACTTGTGCAGTTGCATCGTCGTCGACATCGATGTCGATGTGATCCAAACCGGATGCCGATCGGACCCCCGCAAACAATAAGATGCGCTGCTTCATTTGTTTCACCTCCGATCAAAACGAGGCGTTTAGCTGAACGCGTCTTGCGCGGTGTCGGCATCGGCGATGTCGATGACATCGGCCACCGGCAACACGAAGATTTTTCCG
>JBCBOT010000066.1:0-30756 GCA_039821165.1 Planctomycetota bacterium
GTCGACGCAGCGCCGGCTGAGTCGACTTTTTGCTCACCCCCGGCTCGCTTGATCCCTACATTCAACGAATCGCGGCCGCCAATGATCGCGTGGAGCAAGTCGCAACCGTTGCGGAATCGAAAACGCTGGGCGAAGAAATCGACGCGGCGGCTTCGCAACTGGAAATGTTGACCGAAACCGTCAGCAACTTGCGAATCGACGACGCGACGAAACGCACCGAGATCATCGACGAGATCGGCGACGTTTTTGCGTCGGTCAACCGTGTTCGGAGCGCTCTGAAAGCACGCACGACCGAGCTGGTCGGCGTCGAAGGCCGCGCCGAGTTCGCGTCGCAATTGAAACTGCTCGAACAAACGACGTCAGGCTACCTTGATGTTTGCGACGCCCCCGAAAAGTGCGACGAGTACCTGACCAAGGTGATGGTGCAGCTCGAAGAACTCGAAGGCAAATTCGCCGAGTTCGACGACTTTATCGGGCAGCTCGCCGAACGTCGCGAAGAAGTCTACGCGGCGTTTGAGTCTCGTAAGGTCCAGCTCGTAGAGAAACGCAATCGACGCGCCGAATCACTCGCCTCGGCCGCCGATCGAATTCTCAAAGGCATCGACAACCGCGTCCGTCAGATGGAATCGACCGACGAGATCGCGGCTTATTTTGCCGGCGACCTGATGGTCGAAAAAGTTCGCGACATCGTCGAACAGTTGCAAGAGCTCGACGACGCGGTACGCGTCGAGGATTTGCAAAGCCGGATGAAAACCATCCGTGAGGATTCCGTCCGGCAGCTCAAAGACCGCCAAGACCTCTATGAAGACGGCGGCGAGATCATCCGCCTCGGCAAACACAAGTTCGCCGTCAACACGCAACCACTCGACCTGACGACAGTGCTTCGCTCGGGCGAGATGTGTTTGCACCTCACGGGTACGCAGTACTTTCAGCCGCTCGTCGATGATGCTCTGCAAAAGGCAAAGGACCTCTGGGATCAGGAGCTCATCAGCGAGAACCGCGACGTTTACCGTGCGGAATACCTCGCCGTGGACCTGTTCGGAGCCTTGCAGCGAGGCACAATCGAAAGACCCACCGAGATCGATGCGGCTTGGATTCAATCGCAGATCGGGGGACGCTTTGACGAAGGCTACTCCAAGGGCGTCCACGATCACGATGCGGCGATGATCCTCAAGACGCTGATCGACATCGATGCCAAGGTCGAACTTCTCGCCCACGCACCGAGCGTTCGTGTCGCATCGCTGCTGTGGTTTAACAAGATTCTGATCCCGAAAACGCGCAAGGCGATGACCGATTGGATCGGTGGCTTTGCCAAACTCGCCAAGGCCTATCCGAAAGCTCAACCGGCAGTCGAATTTCGCGAACGATTGAGTGAACTCGCTCGGGAATACGCCGACGTTTGGTCTCCCTTGTTTGATCGAAGCGTCACACCCGACGCGATCGCCGACTACCTCTTTGATCAACTTGTACATCCCGGCCGCAAGACGGCGACGAGTTCACGTGCGGCAACCTTGTATTCAACGTTCAGCGATGCGGTGCCCGAAACGGATCGCGAAAAATTGCTCGCCGCGGCACTGAAATCGAACGAATCGGATCCGGTCCGCTCATTCGTGCTGGCGCGCAACTGGGCTGAGGCGTTCCTCACATCCCATCCGCACGAAGACCAAACCGATCCGCCGGCTGACTACGTCGATGAATTGGCGTGGATCATCTTCAGCGGAGGCACGACCAGCATGCAAGTTGCAGACGTGAGCGTTGCGAGCCCCGTCGAAGGCTTTGTCGGCTCGCACGAGCGAATCCAACGGGGCAACCTCGTCGTGCACTATCACGAATTGCTGCGCCGTGTCGGTCACTACAACGAAGACGTGGTGCCGAGATTCCGCCGTTTGCACGAAACAAAAACTCGGCTCGTGGACCAAGCCCGCGATGACATGCGGCTGGATGAATTCAAACCGCGCGTGCTGACCAGTTTCGTCCGCAACCGCCTGCTGGACGAAGTCTACCTGCCGCTGATCGGTGACAACCTTGCCAAGCAAATGGGCTCGGCGGGCGAAGACAAACGCACCGACCGTATGGGATTGCTGCTCTTGATCTCGCCGCCGGGTTACGGCAAGACGACATTGATGGAATACATCGCCAACCGGCTCGGTTTGGTGTTCATGAAAATCAATGGTCCGGCGATCGGTCATCAGGTGACTTCGCTCGACCCCGAGGAAGCCCCGAATGCGGCGGCACGCGAAGAAGTCGAACGCTTGAATCTCGCCCTGGAAATGGGCGACAACGTGATGCTGTATCTGGATGATATCCAGCACACGCATCCGGAATTCCTGCAAAAATTCATCTCGCTCTGTGACGCCCAGCGAAAAATCGAAGGCGTCAGCAACGGCAAGACGCGAACTTACGATCTGCGCGGACGTCGGGTCTCGGTCGTCATGGCCGGGAACCCGTACACCGAAAGCGGCGATCGATTCCAGATTCCGGACATGCTTTCCAACCGTGCCGACGTTTACAACTTGGGCGAGATCATCGGCGACTCGAGCGATGCATTCGAGATGAGCTATCTCGAGAACTGCCTGACCAGCAACTCGACGCTCGCACCGCTGTCGACCTGTGGTCCCGAAGATGCCCGAGCGATCATCACCGCCGCCGAACGCGACACGATGGAAGGTATCGAACTGCAGAGCAATCTGTCGATCGACCAAGTTCGCGACATGTACGAAGTGATGCGAAAACTGCTCCGTGTTCGCGACGTCGTGCTTCGAGTCAACCGTGCCTACATCCGCAGCGCCGCCCAAGCCGATGCGTACCGCACCGAGCCGCCCTTCAAATTGCAGGGCAGCTATCGGAACATGAACCGGATCGCGGAAAAAGTCGCCAGCGTGATGAACGCCGACGAACTGCAAACGTTGATTGTCAGCAGTTACGAACAGGACGCACAGACGCTGACAACCGACAACGAAGCCAACGTGCTCAAGTTCAAAGAGATCATGGGCATTCTCTCTGCGGAAGAGAAAGAACGCTGGGACTCGATCAAGTACGCCTTCGTCGAGAGCGTTCGTATGCAGGGTCTGGACAGCGACGACCAAGCGGGTCAGTTGATGCGTCAGCTCGCGTCGATGCGAGACGGACTGGAGTCGATTCGACAAGTGATCTCACGAGCGATTGCGGTCGGGAGCGACGGCGCCGAAGAGCGAATGGACGCACGGATGGACGCGCTCCGCCACAGCGTGACGGCCTCGGCGGACCAACTCGCGGGAACACTCAAGTCCACCAGTGAGCAGCTCGAAAAGATCAGCGAATTGCAAGCCGCTTCGCCACCGGATCAAAAGGTTTACGTGCAGCACAAAGTGCCGCGAGTATTGGCCGACCTGATCAAGGGCCAGTTCCACCTCATGCAAGAATGGCTCCGACCCATTCTCGAAGAGTCCATCGATGCGGGGCGCGACCTGGAACGACTTCGCGAGCAGATGGAGTTGATGTCGCAGAACTACCGCGACGTGGAAGCCACCTTCGACGCCGCGACGGGCGAAGAGCAAACTTGAGTCGTGGCAAACTCACTGGGTGGTGCAAGTGTCGGTGGCCCTTGCCTCATGCGGCTGGTTACGTTCTGTCGCTGCGGCTTCACGGGGCAATCCCTGGCCGACGCTGCGAGTTACCGATGAGCTCCGCGCGAATCGCAATCGTTACAAGCGGTAGAGTCGCCCTGACCGCCAAACTGTCTCATTCCCAAACGACTGGACCATGTTGTGATCAGGGAATTTGGCGAAGTTTGATTGGCTGACTTGAGCCAAAATCGGGCATTTTCGTGGCTTTCTTTCGCAAATGGCCAATGGGCTGCGTAACCTTTCGGGGTAGGTGGGTGGCGCCGCGCGCCTCCGCACCGACTTTGCTTGAATTGCTTTGAGAAGGTTGCTCCAAGATGCTTCGACTGCCCAAATCGCTGCTCGTGTTACCCGTCGCCGCGACCATGCTCGCGACTGCGGTGGCCCAAGATCCGTACTGTGTGCCGTCCTATCGAATCGCACCGACGACCGTCTGCGAGCCACAGCTTGTCGAACGGATGCGTCCGGTTTATCGCACTGAGTTCGTCGAAGAGGCCGTCAAGCGTCTACGACCGGTGGTGAAGACACGAACGGAAATGCGCGAGTATCGCGTCGCGCGACCCGTCGTCGAAACCAATTTCCGCGAGGAACGCTTCACCGTTTGGAAGCCAGTGACGGAAACGAGCTACCGCGACGAGACCTACACGCAAACGCAAATGGTCACTGAAACAGCGGAGCGCGAAGAACAATACACGAGTTTTCGACCGGTCACCGAGACGAGCTATCGCCAACAGGTTTACGCGGTCCAGCGACCCGTCACGGAAACTCAGTACTACGATCAACAGTACACCGTCCAGCGACCGGTCACTGAAACGCAGATGCGGACGCAGACTTACACGTCGTACAGTCCCCAGACCACGGTCTACAACCAGACCGTCGATGCCGGCGGATATGTCCCGCAAACGACCGTCAATCCCGGTGCCGCGGGCGTCAATTTGAACTACTACCCGCGACTCCGCACCGGCCTATTCGGGCTCGGGCGTCCACGCCCGGGATACCTTTACGAGCCGTACTACGTTCCGCCGACCGCACAGACTCAGATGGTCTATCGGCCGAACTACGTGCAACAACAAGTCGCGCAAACATCGTATCAGCCTGTGACGCAACAGGTGCAGGTTCCCGTTCAAGTCCAACGGATGCAAACCGACGTCGTGACTCAACGGGTCCCCGTGCAAACCACACGGATGCAGACCGAGTACATGACGCAAAATGTGCCCGTGCAAACGACTCGAATGGTCGCAACGACCGAAGTTCGTAAGGTTCCATATGTCGTGCAGCGGCCCGTCACACGCACCATGACTCGCAAAGTCCCGGTGACGCAGCAACGCTGGGTGACCGAGGAGCAAGTCCGGCAGGTGCCGGTTCGAACGACACGGATGGTTTACGAAACACGCCGCGAACCAGTGTCGGTTCGGTACACCGAGTACGAAGAAGTCACCCAAATGGTCCGACGTCCGGTCACGCGTCTTGAGTATGCCCCGTACACAACGACTGAGATGGTGACCCGTCAGGTTGCTCAGCGGATCCCCGTGACTTACTTCGATCCGTATAGCGTTGCGATCGCGAGCGGGTACTCCAGCTTTGCCGCTCCCGTGCCGACCGAATCGGTGATTGCTCAACCCGAGGGCGACACCCAGATGAGTCTGAAGCCCGCCGCGGATGACTTCGACGATACGAACCGAACCAAGCTGAAGAGCGTCGAAATCAATCCCATTGAGCCGGAAGCCGAAGATGCCGAGGAGCCGATGGAATTGGACTCCGCCGATGGCGAAGAGGACCTGATCAACGCCGGCTGGAAACTGCGTTGGAACCCGACACTGTTCGCTCGCGAAACCTGATCTTTTCAGTTCGCTTGTTTGAGCCAACGGAACTCGAACGGTCCCAACTCCACGTGTTCCGGCAGCGTCTCGCCGGTCAGTAAATCGTTGCTGGCCGTCCCCAACTCGACTGTCGAATGACGGTCCGTGAAATTGTGCAGCGTCGTCACGTTGTCGCGGCGGATCACAAAGACTCCGCCCTCGTTGCGATACTCGGCGCGCCCGTAGGGATCAAACGCCGGGTCGGAGGAACGTGCATCGAGCATGGCCTTGTAGCGGCTTAGCACGCGTGAGCGGAGTGACGTTTCATCCGTGATCTCTTTGACCAATTCGTTGAGCTGTAATTTGGCGCGATTGACCCGGCGATTAATTCCGGAGTCGATCGCTGCTTGCAGGTCGTTTTGGGACCCAAGCAACGAATGGTAGTAGATGCCTGGGACTCCGGGCATCGCGAGCATCACCGATTGGGTGAGTAGGAAACGCTGAATACGTTCATCGGTGGAAGCGTCGGGGGCGGTGGCGAAGTCCAGATAATTGCAATTGATCTCGTAAGGCGATTCGGTGCCGTCACCGTTATCCTTCATCGAGACAAATCCCCCGTGACGCACCGCGATATCGGCGAGTTCTCGGATTTCATCGTCGCTCACGATTCCTTGTAAGGGACGCACGCCGACGCCATCGTGACTCGCGGTGAAGTTGAAAAAACAAACCTCGTCGCTCGGCAATTTCAAGCTCTGAGCCCAACTTGTGAGCACCTCAACATCCTGCTTGTGAAGCGAGTGCATTAGCAAGGGAGGCAACGTGAAGTTGTAGACCATGTGCGCTTCATTGCTTCCATCACCGAAGTAGGAGATGTTCTCCTCATGAGGCACATTGGTTTCGGTAATGATCACAGCTTGGGGCGCGAGTCTTTCGATAAAGTGCCGGTAGAGCTGAATGATCTCGTGAGCTTCGGCGAGATGCAGACAGGTCGTTCCGATCTCTTTCCAGATAAACGCGATCGCATCCAGCCGAATGAATCGGGCGCCTCGCGAGATGTAGAAAAGTAAGACATCCAAGACTTGGAGGAAGACTTCGGGACTGCGATAGTTCAGATCGACTTGGTCCCGCGAGAATGTCGTCCACACATGGACGGTGGATCCATCCGCTTTTTCATAGTCGTGCAGTAGCGGCAATGCCCGAGGCCGTGTGACACTGGAATAATCCAACTCTGGATCGGAGACGACGAAATAGTCTTGTAGCGCCGGGTCGCCCGCCAAAAAACCTTGGAACCAATCGCACGCCTGGGAGGCATGATTGACGACGGCGTCGAACATTAACGCAAACGAGTCACCGAGTCGTTCGATGTCCTGCCAGTCACCAAGGGCGGGATCGATCTGGTAGTAATCCTGGACGCTAAACCCATCGTCTGATGTGAACGGGAAACACGGCAGCAGGTGAACGGCGCTGATCGCGTCGGCGAGGTGCTCCGATGCAAATCGTCGAAGCGCTTCGAGAGGATTCAGATCGCCATGTCGGATCGCGTCGCCGTAGGTGATCAGGATCGCGTCGCGTTGCGAGAGCGGTTTGTCACTCGGCGTGATGGAGGCGTACTTCGCGAGAAGTTCTTCGACGCCCGCCTCGATTCTGTCGACATCGTTTGGATAGAGTTTGTGGAGTCGGTCCCTTGAAATCATTCGTCACCCTTAGCAGCCATCGAAGGAGACCGCACGATAAGCGATCTCGACGACCTCATGGGCTTCGCGGCAGGATTCCATCACCCCTTTCGCGGAACGAACCCCGTTAGCGTGCGTTAATGGGGTGACAGAATCAGAACTCGGCGTTTCCAGGCGTCCGAGGAAACGGAATCACATCGCGAATGTTTGCCATTCCGGTGACGTATTGAACGACACGCTCGAGCCCCAGTCCGAAACCGGCGTGTGGAACCGTGCCGAACTTTCGCAGATCCAAGTACCACCAGTAATCGTCTTCGCTTAATTCCTGTGCGGCCATCCGCTTTTGAAGAATGTCGAGCCGCTCCTCACGTTGGCTGCCGCCGATGATCTCTCCGACACCGGGCACCAACACGTCCATCGCCGCGACCGTTTTCTCGTCCTCGCTGAGACGCATGTAGAACGGTTTGATGGTCGAGGGATAGTCGGTCAAGATCAGCGGCCCACCAACATGCTTTTCCGTCAAATATCGCTCGTGCTCGGCTTGGAGGTCGGTCCCCCACGACACGTCATAGTCGAATTTCTCGCCGCATTTCTCCAAAATCGAAATCGCCTCGGTGTACGAGAGATGCTCGAACGGCTTTTCGATGACGGCCTTGATCTGATCGATCTTGCCCTTTTCAATCCGCAGGTCGAAGAACTCCATGTCTTCCCCACAGTTTTCGAGACAATCCGAGAAGACGCTTTTGAGGAAATCCTCGGCCAGCTTCATGTTGTCGTTCAGGTCATAAAAGGCCGCCTCGGGTTCGATCATCCAGAACTCCGCGAGGTGACGACTGGTGTTACTGTTCTCGGCGCGGAATGTGGGGCCAAAGGTGTAAACCTTTCCGAGCGCGGTGGCGAACGTTTCGGCTTCGAGTTGCCCGCTTACAGTAAGGAACGTCGGTTTATCAAAAAAGTCGAAGGAGTAGTTCACCGGTCCGCCCGACTTGGCGAGCCTTTCGAGGTCGAGGGTGGTGACCCGAAACATTTCGCCCGCACCTTCGCAGTCGCTCGCGGTCACAATCGGCGTGTTGACGTAGAAGAAACCGTTGCGGTGAAAGAACTGATGGATCGATTGGCTGATTTGATCCCTCGTCCGCATGACCGCGCCGTGCGTGTTGGTTCGGGTACGGAGATGAGCCCACTCGCGTAGTTTTTCAAACGAGTGCCGCTTCTTTTGCAGCGGATACTCCTCCGGATCGGCCCAACCGAGGACGCGGACCTCGGCGGCGTGCAGTTCGGTGGCCTGACCCTTGGCCGGTGATTCCTGGAGTTCGCCGCTAACGACCACGCTGCAGCCGGCTGACAGCTTTTGGATTTCGCTCGCGTAGTTCTCGAGTTCCGCCGGCGCGACGACTTGCAAGTTGCCAAGGCTGGAACCGTCATTGAGTTCAATGAAACTGAAGCCGCCTTTGCTGTCACGCCGAGTTCGGACCCAACCGCGAACCTCGATGGACTTGCCTGCCGTGTCGGCCAAACGCGCTTCTTTTACAGGAATCCACTGAGTCATCGAGTCTGCTCGCAAATGGGGTCTGCTTCCGCTTTCCCCGGTGCCTGCTCGGGCTCGCGTGATTTTGCCAGCAAGGTAGCGTGCCCACACCGGTGGTTAACTGTGGAGAAGCTATCGCCGCGAGAATCCGTTGACAATGCGCCATCACTCGTCCGAGTGGGAATCGGTCTTGCCCTCCGCCACCCCAAGCTCCTACCGTCCGGGCGTATCCGTCCTATCCTCGAACAATGATCTCGCCATGGAAGGCACTCAGATCCTGCTCGCCAACCCTCGGGCGCACCGCATTTTCAACGTGACTCGTTCCCGTTTGTTGCGGCCCCTGATATTGCTCAGCCTGCTTCTTTGGCTTCCCCTCACGGGGGCCGTCGCCGGAGACGCGGAGTGGATCTGGGCGGCCGGGACAACCGCCGAGGAGTCCAGACGCGTTGGTGAAACCTGCTACTTCCGCAAAGTGATCAACATGCGGGTGTCGGGAGATGCGAGGATTGAAATCGCCGCCGACGACGAATACGAACTCTACGTGAATGGGAATGCCGTGGGCGTCGGCAACTCGTCGAGAACCCTCGATGAGTACGACGTCAGCGACTTCTTTACGGTCGGCCGAAACATCGTCGCCGTCAAAGTAAGGAATCGTCGCGGCGACACCGCGGCACTTGCGGGGAGCATCGCTGTCCGCCCGAGCAACGGAGACAAGTGGTACACCTTTGACTCGGACAAGACCTGGAAGACGACACAAGAGCCCGGCGACCTGTGGGAAACCGTCACCTATGACGATCGGCTGTGGAATCCGGCGGCTTCGTTCGGACCGTTGGGCAACACCGCGCCCGCCGATCAAGAACCGATCGCGGATTCAACGCGTCGTCCTCGCGCCACCCGTCCAGCACCACAGGCCGCCGAGCCCGCACCGATGCAGCCGGCACCGGAACCCTCCGCGATCGCTGCGGTGACGCCACCCGAATCGAGCGTCCCACAGGGTGATGCATCGCAAACAACGGATCAGCGTGAACGGTTCCAAATTCAGAAGGGATTTGGCGTCCAACGGGTGCTTTCGGACAAGAAGATCGGCTCCGTGATCGCGATGACGTTCAACGAGTTCGGGCACTTGCTGATCTCGCAAGAAAACGGGCCGTTGCTGCTCGCGTTTGATGACAACAAAGACGGTATCCCGGAAACGGTTCGGACGTATTGTGACAAAGTGAAATCGTGCCAAGGAATTTTGGCACTCAACGGAAACGTTTACGTCACCGCGGACGGCCCCGAAGGCGTCGCCCTCTACAAGCTATCGGACACCGACCGAAACGGATCGCTGGAGCGAGTCAAGGCGATCGTCAAGTTTGTGGATCAGCAGGGTCGCCCCGCCAAAGTCGGTGAGCACGGCGCTCATGGTTTGCGTCTCGGTCCCGACGGGATGATTTATGTCGCGATCGGAAGTCATGTCCGCGCGGCCGGTACAACCGGAGACGGCGAAACCTACGTCGACCCCTACGAAGGCGATTTGCTTCCGCGCTACGAAGATCCGGGCGGATACGGAAACGGAATCAAAGCACCTGGAGGCACGATCGTCCGCACGAACACTTCGGGCAGCGTCGTCGAAATCGTTGCCGGCGGACTGCGCAACCCCTACGACTTGGTCTTTCACAGTGGCGGTGCCCTGTTTGTGCACGATGCGGACATGGAAGCGGACACCGAGACCGCATGGTATCGACCCAACGCCGTTTTTGACGTTGCCGAAGGGGGCGAATTCGGCTGGCGCACCGGTTGGGCGAAGTGGCCGGACTACTATTACGACCGGCTTCCAAACATGCTTGATACCGGTCGTGGAAGTCCGACCGGCGGCGTGTGCTACGAACACTATGCCTTCCCGATGCGTTACCAGGGAACACTGTTCCTGGGTGACTGGAGCGAAGGCCGCATCTTGAACGTGCGGGTCAAGAAAAGCGGGGCCAGTTTTGTTGCCGACAGCGAAGTCTTTTTGCAGGGACAGCCGCTCAATGTGACAGACCTCGAAGTCGGTCCCGATGGCGCGTTGTACTTTTGCACGGGCGGCCGTTCGACGGCAGGCGGCGTCTACCGAGTGATCTACAAAGGTAAGATCCCGGATCGAATGAAAAAGCTGGGCACGGGGATCGCTGCTGCGGTCCGACAACCCCAGATCGAATCGGCGTGGACTCGCCAAAAGATCGCCTCGATCAAACGAGACCTCGGCGATCAGTGGAATCAACTCGTCGCCGGCGTGGCTTACAGTGACGACAACCCGCCGGACTACCGTGTTCGGGCGATGAACTTGATGCAACTTTTCGGACCGATTCCGAGCGAAGAGTTGCTCATGGAGTTGACCGAGTCCGACAGCGAACTCGTTCGCGCGAAGGCCGCGTCGATGCTCGGTCAGTCCCCGAGTGAGGACGCTGCCGAGCGTCTGGAAGAATTGCTCAGCGACGCCGATCTTTCGGTTCGGCGTGCGGCAGGCGAATCGTTGTTACGCGGGAACGTCGATATCACCAGCGTCGACTCCGTGCTGCCGTTGCTTTCGAGCGACGATCGAACGTTGGCGTTCGTGGGTCGGCGCCTGCTCGAACGGCTGCCCGCTGAATCATTCCGTTCGGCGGTGCTTGATTCCAACGACAACCGAACTGCAATCGTGGGCATGCTCGCACTCGTTTCCGCGGACCCGAGTGAAGAGACCGGACTTGCAGTGCTCGCGCGTGCGAGTCAGATGATGTCTGGGTTCCTGAGCGACGCGGACTTCATCGATGTGCTTCGACTGTGTCAGGTCGCACTGCATCGAACCAAGATTGACCCCGAAAAAGTTGCCACGCTACGCGAGCAAGTCGCCGAAGAGTTTCCGGCGGGCGAGCCTCGAATCAATCACGAGGTGATCCGGCTTGCTTCTTACCTGGGCGCCGACTCGCTTGCGGATCGGGCGTTGGAGTACATCCAATCGGATGCCCCCTTCGAAAGTCGCACACTCGTCGCGATGTGCTTGCAATCGATGTCGCAGGAATGGGGAGCGAAGCAACGTTTTGCGATTCTCAAGTTCTTCGAGCAAGCCGCGAACCGTTCGACCGGCGGCGCGTTGCCGATGTACATGACCAACGTGACGCGTGATTTCGCCTCCACGCTCACCGACGACGATTTGCAGGCCATTTTGGAACAGGGACACGTTTGGAGAAACGCGGCGCTTGCGGCCATCTACAAAGTGGAACGACCGATCAATACCAAGACGGCGAAAACCCTGATGGAGTTGGATGAGAAACTCCGCACACAGGACGAAGCTCGCGACGTTCAGCGACGATTGCGGACGGGGATCGTCGCATTGTTGGCCACGGCAGAAGACGCCGAGGCCGGTGACTACCTGCGAACGCTGTGGCGGCAGGAACCCTCGCGACGCGCCGTGATCTCGATGGCCCTTTCGGTGAATCCCGGAGGAGAGAACTGGGATTATCTCGTTCGCAGTCTCAACATTGTCGACGCCGATGCGGCCGAAGAGGTTGTCCGTGCCTTGGTGAGCGTTCCGATTGCCACGGATGACCCCAGCGCGCTTCGCCAATTGATTCTGCTTGGCATTCGAGCCGAAAACGAAGAACGCTCCTTCAAGGACGTCGAACGACTACTCGAACACTGGACCGGTATGGAGCGACCGACCGGCGGTGAAACATCGATGGGCCCGTGGCAAAAATGGTACGCCAAGGTGTATCCGGATCGCCCCGCTGCTGTGCTTCCTCGCGAAGATGAGTCACGATGGAACTTCGATCAACTCGTCGGCTACCTCGACGGTAGCAAGGGACGTGTCGGCGATCCCCACGAAGGAAAGCTGGCGTTCACGAAGGCACGCTGTGCCGAGTGCCACCGTTTCGGCAACTACGGAGAATCGATCGGTCCCGACCTCTCGGGAATCGCCCGGCGATTCACGAAACGCGAGATCGTCGAGTCGATCCTTTATCCGGCACACGTCGTGAGCGACCAATACGCGAGTAAAAAAGTGCTCTCGCTCGACGGAAAAGTTCTCGTCGGGATGGTCAGCGAAGCATCGGATGGAACACTGACTGTCCGAGATGCGCGGAACAATACGACTGTCATATCGGCGGGCGATGTCGATCAGATCCTGCCCAGTTCCACGAGCACGATGCCGAGCGGACTGCTCGACGATCTGTCGCTTCAGGAAATCAGCGATCTGATGGCGTACCTCGGTGTGGTTCCCAACGCGGAAATCGCACAAAAACCGAACAACTAGTGCTTTGTTCCATTTGAACCTTCGGGTGACACCGGACGGCTCGCGCCGTTCCGCAAGTGTTTTAAGGGGCAGGACGCGAGCCCTCTGGAGCGTCAACCCGAATACTGAATTGGAACGAAGGACTAGGACGGCGATGAGCAAACCAATCTGGCAGTCGCTCGGGTGTCACAACGCGGCAGATTGGCAGCCCGTTGATGCCCGCCATGTGCTTCACGACGGCCTAAGATTGCTGGGGAAGTCGGCGGCTTCGGCTTCCCAAGATTCCCGTTCGCGGCAAGAATAGCGTGGGCTGAGAGTGTGCCGGGAATCCGACGGACGACCTTCTTAGAAAGAACGGGTCTCTGGTAGAGCCCTCGCGTCGAATTACCCTCACCTCCCCTACCTCTGGATCGATCGTGGATCGACGAACCTACACGTTCCTCGTTGCGTCGGCGGCATTCTTCTTTTTCTACATGTCGTTGCGGGGCTTGCTGGTCCCACAGCAACCTCCGGCAGGGGCACCCAACGCAGCGGCGGAAAACGTCGGGGAAGATGTCCCGGGCGAGACGGACACCGGTGATCAGGGCCCCGTCATCTCGGCGGGCGGCGCCGATACCGAGGAAGCGAAAGAAGACGAAGGCATTGCGTCGACCAAGAGCCAGCGCGAATGGTTCACACTCGGGTCGATGGCCCCGGATGCCGGCTACAACTTTCTGATCACGTTCTGCAATCACGGAGCCGGTATCGAGCGAATCGAGCTGACATCGCGTGAGCCCAACGGCAAATTCAGCTATCGACGTGTGGATACACGCAGTGGCTACCTCGGTTACTTCGCACCGTCCGCACCACCAACGATGGATGGTGTCTTGGTCAATGTGGTCGGTCCGGGAACACCGGCCGCCACCGCAGTCGGCCGAAGCGGTCAAACCGGCATTCAAGTCGGCGATGTGATCGTCGCGGTCGGCGACACCGTCATCGAGTCTCAAGCTAATATCGATGAGGCGCTCAAGACATCGAAACCGGGCGATCAAGTTTCGGTCGAAGTGATTCGTGGCGGCGCAACGAAACCGATCATTTTCGACGCCACGCTGACCGAACACCCGCTCGACGTCGTTCGAATCGCCAAGCATGGCGGCGCCGATCAAATCGACGGAAATCTCTCTCGCTTGTCATGCTTGATGACTCTCGCGAGTGTGAACCGCAAAGGGATCCCAGTCGGCAAGCGATCGATCGAGTCCATCGGTGATCCCGAGAACACACAGTGGACAGCTTCAGTAGAGCAGGGAGACGAAGGCACACAAACGATTCGGTTCGAGACCACGATCGGTGCCTCGGCGATGAAGCAGATTGGCGGCGAACCGGTTCGACTCGAACGCACCTACACGATCCAGAAAGGCAGCTACATCGTCGACATGGATGTGTCGATGACCAACCTCGGCGAAGAGCCGCAGGAATTGGCGTACCGCCTGGAAGGAGCCAACGGGATCACGCTCGAAGGTTGGTGGTACAGCACCAAGATCACTCCGAACTTCACCGGCAACGGTTCGCGTGATATCGTCTTCCGAACCACCACGGGCGGCTACGAGTTGCAAGGCGGTTACTCGTTGCTGAAACATGATCGGCGCGAGCCCGAGGCACCCCAACTGGGCATTTACGCAACCGACGGCGACGGCTCGGGTGGCAGCCTCAATTACATCGGCGTCGACGCGCAGTACTTTGCCGTTGCGTATCTCCCAACCGAAGGCAATGCGTCGTTGGACTCATTCGAACGAGCGTCCGCCGGACTCGTCGCCGACCAAACCAAAATCGAACGACACAAAGAACGAGCCGCGAATATTTCGTTCTTCCTCGACAGCGGACGTGAAGAACTCGCGGCCGGCAAAACGGTCACCGAATCGCTTCGAATGTACGCGGGTCCCAAGGAACCGGCAGTGCTCGATCAATACGGACTCGGTGACTTTGTCTATTACGGATGGTTCGGATTTGTTTCCGCCCCGCTTTCGGCACTTCTTCACAACCTGTTTTGGGTCTTCTCCAACTACGGCATCTCGATCGTGTTGCTCACGGTTATCGTTCGTAGCCTGATGTTCCCGCTGAGCCGTAACGCTGCGGTCAACGCGCAAAAGATGCAGGAACTCGCGCCGGAGATGAAAAAGATCGCTGAAAAGTACAAGGATGACATGGAGGGCCGTCTCCGGGCTCAGCAGCAACTTCAAAAGAAAGTCGGCTTCAATCCGATGGCGGGCTGTTTGCCGATGTTCCTGCAGCTACCGATCTTCATGGGCCTGTATCGCGCGCTGTCGGTCGACATCGAACTCCGCGGCGAGCCGCTTTGGTCCTCCGAAGGTTGGTGTTCCAATTTGGCCGGTCCCGACCAATGGTTCTTCTGGGGCGAGTGGATGACCGGTTTTATCGCCGGGCGTGGAAATGGATGGCTCGGACCATGCGTCAACGTGTTGCCGCTTTTCGTGGTGGCGCTCTTCCTCACTCAGCAGAAAATGTTCATGCCACCGGCCACGGATGAGCAGACCGCGATGACGCAGAAGGTGATGACATTCATGACCTTCTTCATGGCGTTCTTCTTCTTCCGTGTTCCCGCCGGACTGTGCATCTACTTCGTCGCCAGTAGCCTCTGGGGGATCGGCGAGCGATTGTTCGTCAAACGCACGCTTCCCAAAGGCAAGCACTTCAATCTCGACGATGACGTGATCGATGCCGCCGCGAAAGAATCGGAGAAGCCGACCTTCGCCGAAAAGATTCTCAACCACTTGAAAGACGACGGTTCGGATCAAAAAAAAATCGTTGAGCGTCCCAATAAACGCAAGCGTCCACCAGGCAACAATAAGAAGAACGCCAAGCGAAAGTAGAACCGACCCGTCGGGGTTGTGGATCGCAAACGTGGACGTTGTTCCACTTCGCGACGACGCGGTTCGCGGTAGGTCATGCGGTGCGACGGTTCTCGTTGTCGCCCTCCCCACTCTTCGATCACTTTTGCGTGATCGAAACGCGCCCCTTCCGCCCGGGAGGGTGAAATTCGAAGGCAAGTGCGTGACATGCGGAGCCGCTTGTGAAATAAGCCGGACACGGATGGCTATTGCCCTCCCCGGTTCTTTTGCGGGTAAATGTCGCAAAATAACCGACCCTCCCTCGTTTTGTCTTTGATGCCGTTGGCACCAAAGACAAAACGAGGGAGGGTGAATTTACAGAACCGCTCAGTTTGAGTAGTTAGCGTTTGGTCCTGACACAGGAGGTTGCCGTTACGGCCCTTCGGGAAAAGATCAAAATCTTTGTGGTTTCCGCATCACAACGTCGCGGCACTCGCGTGACTCCGGTGAATGGCCACATTTCCCGTCCCGGAGTTACCGATGCGTCGATCGCCACGACGAAACAACCGTCCACTCAAAGCAGAAAAGCTTCAATCCCGCGAATTGCTGGCGGGGGATCCCACGATTTATCCCGTCGATGGCGGATTGGTCGATGTTGCCTCGTTCGGTGCTTTTCCCGATGACGGGGTCGATGACACCGGGGCAATTCAGGCGGCTCTCGACGCGGCGGATCAGCAAGCGTCGAACTTGGTTGTTTCGCTTGCCCCAGGCCAGTACGACGTCTCGGACACCCTCCAATGGCCGCCACGTTTCCGGCGCTTGATTTTGGAGGGTGCCGGAAGCGAACACACGACGATTCGGCTCTCGGACCAAACGCAGGGCTACGATGACGCAGACGCACCCAAGGCCGTCCTAAATACGCATGGTCGTGAGGGCGTGGGTCAGGGGTTCCGCAATTCGATCCGAGGGCTCACCGTCGACGTCGGTGTGGGCAACCCGGGAGCAATGGCGATCGCGTTCAACGCCAACAACCAAGGCTCCATCCGCGACGTCAAACTTGTTTCGTCTGATCCGGATGGCGCCGGTGCGCGGGGACTGGACCTCTCACAGAACGGACAGATCGGACCGTTTTATATCGACACGCTATCCGTCGAAGGTTTTGACTACGGCATTTTTGATCAGCGAGGCAGTCGTAGCATCACCGCCGTGAACGTTTCACTGCGAAATCAAAACGTCGCCGGCCTGTTGAATGACGGGCAGGTTTGGAACCTGGAGGATTTCACGAGTGAGAACAGCGTCTCGGCGATCGTGAGCCAAGGTAGCCGCGCCGTATTGAATGTGATCAACGCCGACATCGCCACGATGCCGGCACTCGATGGTTCGTTTGCGCCTGCCATCGTCGGCGAAACAGCCGTCTACCTTCGCGACGTCCAAGTCAGCGGCAGCGAGGTCATTGTGGAGGAACCTGCTGGCGGAGGGCTCACCGTGAGCGACGTGGGACCGGTGGTTGATGAGTGGTTCCTTGGAGACGGCCAAGCCATCTTTCCTTCGACGACCGACCGGTCTTTGAACCTCCAACTACAGAGTGAGCCCGCGATCCCGCTGGAACGCGATCTCTCGCGATGGGCCAATCCGGTCGACTATGGCGCTGTCGGCGACGGACTGTCCGATGACACGGCTGCGATCCAAGCCGCCATCGATGACCCGGCAAAGAACACCGTCTATCTTCCTGGTGGTTTGACATTTCGGATCGATGGCCGTTTGGAAGTACGCGGCAACACGGAGCGTTTGACGGGGTTGGAGTCTCGCATCACCGGGTCCGGGGAGATCGCGATCGTTGATGGAACCGCCGAGGCCATCATCATCGAACGACTCGACAACCGTGAATCGGGAAGCTCGGATCGAGTACGCATTCAGCAAGAGACGCGGCGTGATGTCGTTCTCTCGTCTCTCAGCGGATTTCGTTTCGACCGAATTGCGACGGGAGCAGATGAACTCGGCGACCTTTTCCTCACGGATGTCGTGGGCTCACCCTTCAAATTCGAAGTGCCGAACCAGCGCGTCTATGCCCGTCAGTTGAATGTCGAAATTCAAGAAACGAACATCGAGAATGCGGGAGCCGACCTATTCATTTTCGGATTGAAAACCGAAAAAGAAGGCACCAAGATTCTCACGCGAGACGGCGGCCGGACTGAGTTGATCGGGGCGCACATCTTGTCGAATAACCCGTGGGATCAAGAGACTCCGCTCTTCAAAGTGCTCGATGCTCAGGCGACCTTCGTTGGCGTCCGCAACCTGCCGAACAGCGGCGAAGACGATCCCTACATCATTCTGCTCGAAGAGACTCGGGGCGAGATCACGGAGCAGTTCCTGCGCTCCGAGAACCCGACCGGAGGTGTTTTGGGCCTCCTCGCAGCGACCGACGGAAAAGTCGGCAAGTGGACGTTCGAAGGCGACGCCACGGATTCGGTTGGGCAAAGCGATGGTGTTCTGAACCAAGTCGACATCGTGCCGGGAGCGATTGAACTCGGTGGCGATTTCGGTTTTGAAAGCAGTCTTGCCGTTGGCGAAGTCGACGCTCCCGTGCAGGACCTCGACGAATTGACAGTCACCGGCTGGCTTCGCACAAGCCATCGAGGACGAGCGCGTGGGGTTTTCGATGTCGGCACCACGGACGAAAACCAACGGGGGGAAATCTCCATCGTGTACCGTGGCGGGCAGTTGGAGTTGATCGCACCCGATGTGATCGGTGACGAGCGGTTTCGTGCCGGCGTGGAAGTCGGCGACGGGACTTGGCATCACTTCGCGCTGACTCTCGGTGACTCCGCCCAGTGGTACATTGATGGCGAGCAAACAGCCACGCTCAGTAACGGTTTCAGCACTCTTTCGCTTCGCGATCTCCAGCGACTGTTGGTCGGCGAGTCGTACAACAGCAACGATGAGCGGTTGAGTTTCAGTGGCCAATTGGATGAGTTCCAATTGTTCAACCGGGCTCTCTCGGCCGATGAAATCCGTGCCCAGTTCGACGAGGAGTCCGCGATCGCACCTCTCGCGACCTGCGATCAATCGAACCACGGCGCCGTGGATGAGTTGCTCGCCAGTTGGTCGCTTGATGGCGACGTCATCGACTCGGCCGATCAATTCACGGGAATCGCAAACGATGTTGACTTTGAAGCGGGTATCGAATCACTCGCCGCAAGTCTGGATCACGAATCATCGATCGCCCTTGAAACCGAAGACTTCCGACTTTGCGAATTCACGCTCGTCGGATGGTTGAGGACCGAGTCGACATCGCGACGTGGCGTCTTCCATCTGCGCAGCGGCGATGGTGATGATTTTCGACGCGGTGGTTGGACCGTGTACGTCGCAGATGGTGAGTTGGTATTCGAAGCGCAAGACTTGATCGGTGAAGGACGCTTTCGATCAGGTCGGGAAATCGCCGACGGTCAGTGGCATCCATTTGCGATGACTGTACGCCCCGGTGACCGGATCGAATGGTTCCTGGATGGTGAAGAGACCCCGACCGCGGTGATCGATTCCGTCGCCGACTTTGAATTCCGCGATCTTTCCGAAGGTGCGATCGGAGGCCGTTTCTTCCACGGAGAGTCCCGTCTACCCTTTGACGGCCAACTCGACGAGTTGCGGATTTTCAATCGTGCCTTGAGCGGGGATGAAATCCGTGCGGAGCTATTCCGACCGATCGGGGCAAGCGCGTTCCTCCCCGGTTCGAACGATTCTGACGACGATCAAGAGTCGTTGATCTCAGAGGCCGCGGAACTGTTTTAAACGGATTGGCTGGCGGATCGCTGAAGCGACTGATCATCCTTGGATGCGGACTGAAAACCCAACTCCTTGGAGCGGTGGAATGAACGACGAATCGCTGTTGACCCATTTACTGACTGAAGAAGGATGCAGTCTCGAAGAGATTGATCAAATTCTGAGAAAGCTCCAGGAGCACGATCAGCGGACAGTCCGCGAGTCGGTTTTCGATTCGATCGAGGCGGGGCGATTCGACTTGCAGTCGTTGATCCAGGAGTTCCGTGAGGAAAGCGAATCCTAGAAGTAACCGACTTCCGTTTTGAGACGACGGATCACCGTCACCGAAAGGACTCCACACTCCGAGGCTCGACACCGAGCTTCTCGTAATTGAAGCCCGCCTTCATCGGCGTGTATTCGACGCTGCTGTCGGCCGAAATTTTCTCTTCCATGCCGAGTCCCCAATAGACGCCATTGACCGTCAGCCGCCTGACTCCGGCGTTGGCAAAATCCTCCGCCGATCCCATCGTGAAATGCAAGATGCGTGACTCGCGGCCCTGATTGCCCTTCCAGGTCTTTGTCCACGCGATCGGCAACGGTTCCTTTTTTCCGTTCGGCGGCGAAGTGGGCTTTAGATCAACGAGCGGCTGCCCGAGTACGAGAGCGGTGCAATCAGCGGGAAATGGAAATCGCTCGTTGTGGCAACGATAGACATCGGACGTTCCCCAAATGTCTTCGATGCCGACAAGGATCGGATGTGCCCTCTGTTCGTCAACCAAAATGCCTCGGGTCGATTCTCGATGCCAACCTCCATGGTGTCCCATGAACGTGCCTCCGAGTAATTCTCGTAGACCGATCCATTGGCCGTTCACCTCGTATTTTTTTCCGCCGAGGAAACCATGGTTGGCCGTGCGGAGGGCGATGAAGGGTTTGCCGGAGTCGAAGTAGTCATGAAAGTGCTTCATCTGATCGTCAGGCAACTGCATGAAACGCGACATCCAGATCAAGCAATCCGCATCCGCTAGTTGCTCCAAACCAGGAATTCGGTGACGCAGTGATTTGTCCTTGAAGGGTGCCGGCAACGTCGGATCGACTTCATCGTCCGCGTTCACGGAAAACAGCACGGTACAGTTAAAGCCGTGATGTTCTGCGAGGACCTTGGCCAGCATCGGCAGCGCCTGCTCGCTCCGATACTCTTGCTCCGCAGCGACCAAGACGACGTGTTTCCCTTTACCCGGCCGCTCTTGGTTGCCATCGTACTTGAGCCACAGCGGTTCTTTTTCTGCGGAGAGAGCCTCGGATGAATCGGCTTGCAAAGCAACCAACTCCGACTCATCGGACTGCGGGATTTCGTTGAGTGTGTAGTACGCGCTTGCGTGAAGCAGGGATTCACCGTCGGCGGACTTCATTTGGGGGAGATGAAAGTCGTGGACATGACCTTGAACCAGCCCCTCGACTTCCAGATGAACTTTCAAGCCGTCGCTTGAGATGGAAACGTTTCTCGCAACAGGCGTGGTCTGATCCACCTCCGGGCTGCCGTAGGCTTGCCGGTACATGTGCGTAAACGTTTGCAGCTGATAAACGTCCGGCTTTGCTGCAATCTTCTGATCGACCGGCTTGGTAAAGGAAAGCACAAAACCGTCGGGCGCCGCTTTGACTTCCTTGATCTCGAACGGGACCTTCCCCGTCCAATCGAGTCGCTGCATGGCGTATGCCTTGGGGCCTCGGACCGGCCAACCTCGATTCGTGCCTCCCGCGATCAAGTTTCCGTTGGGCGTGAATTGCACGGCCAATAATCCCGTGTCAAAACCTTCACGGAACGGATAACACGCACCCTGCCAAACACCGTTCACCTTTTCCGTGGTGGCGCGCATGATGACGCCGAGACTGAAATCGGCCACAAAGATCTGGTTCTCAAAGGGACCAAATTTCCCACCGGTCTGATCGACCATGAATCCCGAGATGGATCGTCCCATCCGCTTGTATGGAAAGACGACTGCGTAGGGCACGAGTTCCTTGACCCGTTTGCGCTCAATCTCTAATCGAGAGGGCGTATTGGGCTGAACGGGAACCGGACCCAGTTCCGGCGCAAGTTCATACCAGTTGAAACTCACCGGATGGCCCATGAACCCGCCCTGCTCGAGCACCTTCAAACTGCACGAACCGTTCCATGGTCCCTGGCTTTCGGCGTAGAACATCACGCCATGCTCATTCGGGCCGATGCCACAGGGGCTGCGGATGCCGCTGCATACCGGAAGGGTTTTTCCTTCCGGTGTGATCTTCAAGCACCACCCGCGGAACGGCACTTTGGAGTTGTAGGACTCCGAGAGGCAGAGCGCGACCCAGATGTTGCCTTCAGCATCCGGCTTCGAGGCGAACGCGAATTCGTGATAGTTGCGAAACCCCCAAACGTCGCTGATCGTGTCGAATCGATCAGCCCGCCCGTCGCCGTCCGAGTCGGTGATTCGGGTGATTTCGGATTGCTGATTGACCAGGAATGCCCCATCGCGATACGACATGCCGAAGACTTCATCGAGCCCTTCGGCGAACTTGCGAAATCGCGGCTCGGGATGTTCTTGGAAGATACTGTCGGCGATCAAAATGTCGCCTCGACGTGTCGCGATGGCGAGCCGGTTCTGATCCGGCAGGACTTCAAAGCTACCGGCCTCAACGGCGAGTTCCTTTGGCAGCGGAACATCGACCATCTTGTAGTACTTGGATTCCGCCTCGCCGGTCCCCCAATACTCGCCCAATGGTTCTTGTTGCGGGGCACAGGCCATCGCGACAACCGTCAAGATTTTTTGCAATAGTAGAATCATCTTGTGTTCGCCATGCCCGATGGGAAGTGACCTGTTAGACCTGTGGTAGCAACGTTAGTCAGTCGAATTGATATTCGAGAATAAACTCGACAACGTCACCCGGTTGAAACGAAAGAGGAATCACGGCGCCCGCTCTACCGCCGTCTTTCACACTCGTCGCCGAGTGTTCGGAGAGGATTCGAATCGCGAGACGCTCATTGCGTACCTGCTTTGAATCTCCGGAGATCTGCACACCCTCTCCCGCGAGCAACCGAAACCTCAATGCACCGGTGCGGCCGGACGCGCTCAGCTTGATCCGACGGAGAAGCGTTTTGGTCTCGTTGTCCTCTGATTCGGTGAAATCATCTTCGACGGTCACGTCCCCAAACTCGTATCGAAACGCGGGGCGACGTTTTTCATCGAGCACGTATCCTCGGAAACGATGCTCCGGAGGACGTCCTTCGTCGACCGCCCATGGAGATTCCATGTGATCCAGCTCAGGTCCGTTGGCTAACTGGACGGGGTTGCCGATCGGTCGGACACGTCCATGACCCTGCCCGTACCAAACGCCGCTCGGATCGACAAAGCGGCCTTTCCAAACCGATGCGAGACGCATCTGCTCGGCGTCGTAAGCCAGATTCATGCCGCCGGGATAGCCGACACCGATGCCCCGCTTCCCGATGCCTGGATAACTCCGCCTTAGCATCCGTGCTTCGTCTGCGACGACGATCTCCAACGGCTCGCGAATCACTCCTCGCGGCGCGCGTGCTTGGCGGCCATCTAGCAGGTATTGCCAGATCGCTTCGACGTGGTCCTCGGGTGAACCGGGGATGTCAGCCCGCATCGATTTGCCGTTGGGCCAGAACGAAGGCATGACCGTGTTGGGGCTGAAGCTCTGTGGCGAAAGCATGTACTGATAGAACCAGTCTTTCTTTAGCCGCTCCGCCATCTCGGTCAAATCCACGGCCGGCATGGTATCGGCAGTCTTGTACTGGTACGTGTGACAGGCCACACAATTCAAGCCTTTATTGCCGACAAGCTTCAACCCGAGTTCCCGAGTCTCTTTTTGGTTTTTAAACGACGCGTGACGCGTCTCTGATAGTTCGTCCACCGATTGAAACAGTTCAACCAGGTGCCCGACGTTTTGCTCACCGTACTGAGGCATGCGAGTCTTTATGTACGGCCGAACGGCGCGACCGTTGACCAAGACATCTCGCATCCATTTAGACTTCAGTTTCGCGCCCACGCCAGACAGCGTCGGGGGAATGCGGCCCTGTTCGCCGAGATTCAAATTCGTTGTTTGGAAATGTCCACGGCGTAGTTGGGAAACGCCGCCCAACTCATTGCGGTCGTGGCAGGCAACGCAATTGAAGTATGCGAGACTGAGGTCGATGGACTGATCGGCGGTTCGTTCAACTTGCTCCGGCTGTAGCGCCTGTCGAATCTGCTGCCTCTCGAGTGGGGATAAATCGAACTCGGGCCAAGAGCCGACATCGCTTGAGAGGCAACCCGACTCGAGATCCATCCTCTCCATCGAGGTGTAGCTGGAACTGGAGTCTGCTTGGATGATACCGGTGTGGCACCGACCACAATCGAAACGGGTGAACAGTGACCTCCCCAATTCGATTTGCTGAGGCGATGAACCGATTTCGAGATCATGGATCGGTCCCGAGAATTCGCCCGCTCGTTGCAGCAGATAGTTTGTCACATCGGTCGCCTCGCGGTGCGTCAAACGCAAACTCGGCATCCTGCCGTTGGGCCGCGACTGATGCGGATCTTCGAGGAATTCGATGAGCGCCTGCGTCGCGTACTTGCCACGCAACTCCCCGAGCGGAATCGAGTCGTCGATCGGCTGCTCAAAAGCTTGGTCGTCTCTTGGGGAGTGACACGCGACACAGCCGACCGAGTGAAAAAGCTCTTGGCCTCGTTTGATCGATGCCAAGGTGGTTTCCGGCTTCGTGTCCTCAAACGCGGCTTTCGTTTCGATTGAAACAAGAAACGCGATGATCGCCGCCGCCGCGTCAAGCCGCTCAGCGTCAGTCAGCTGCATCATCATTTGCGGCATGGCAGTACCGGGCTTGGACTGATGCGGCGAAGCAATGAATGAGGCGAGATACTTGGGATTCAACCTCTTGGCCGACCAGCGCAGGTCGGGTGCCGAAGGCGTCAGCCATTCTTGATCCGATGCACGGGACGCGTGACAGGCGACGCAGTTGTGTTGTCGCAAAAGCACATGGCCACGAAGTGAATCTGAAAGGCTACGCCGAGCGACCGAAATCGAAGCAACCGCAGCGTCACTGCTGCTCCCGCGTTCCTTGAGATCGATCACGTACCGTAGCAAGTCAAGAAACTGCTGCCGCCCCTTGAGCTGATCGACGAGCCCATCGGGCATGATTGAAATCGAATCGTTTGCGATCTCATCGATTTCATTTCGATCAAGCTGAATGAGCGAAGTCACCTCCTGTGCGTCGCGGAGCACGATCCGGGCGTCATCCTTCTCCGCCACGACGCCGCGTAGCACACGGCCGTCTTGCATCAGCACTTTGACCGTCTGAAATTCCGGCTTGATCACCTTGGACGGCGAAAGAATCGACTCCACGAGCGACACGTCGGTCGTGTCGTTCGGTAATTGCCCAAGGTCGGGTCCGATACGATTTTGATCGCTCGTCGCACGGTGACACTTCGCGCAAGCGATGTTGCCTTGGTGGAACAGAATTGCGCCGCGAACAATCTCGCCGCGCTCTCGAGCCTGCAACACCAGATTCTTCGGGTCTTCGCGTCGTAGTTCGTCAACGAGCGTGTCCGCATCGCCCCGCGCGGTCATCCCGAAAAGGACCAAGAGGAGCGCCGAAACGCAACGGATTCTGATCATGAGCAAGCGTCCAAACCGATCACTTGTTCGCGACCGTCTTGCCGTAGATCGGATGGTTTTCCGAACCGCCGGCGCGCAGGTAAGCGATCAAGTCCACGATGTCTTTTTCGTTGAAGGTGTCGAGGAGTCCTGCCGGCATCATGCTGTTTTTGCTCGGCATCGTTTCCTCGATGTCTTTGCGGATCACGTCGACCAACGATGACGGATCGAGCATGTTGGTCATGACTTTAATTCGTTCACCGGCCATATTCACCACCCGACCGACCACGACTTCGCCCTCGGCCGTCAAGAACTGCGTCGCACCATACTGGTCGCTGATTGCTTGGTTCGGATCGACGATCGCCGTGAGCAGGTCTTTCTGTGAGAATCGACCTCCGGCCCCCGTCAAATTCGGCCCCAAAATCCCGCCTTGGATCCCCATGCGGTGACACTTGTAGCACTGTGCCGCGGCAAAGACCGACTTGCCGTTCTCAAAGTCCGGCGTCTTCGCCGAATCCTTCACGATCGGAAGCAGTTCGTCGACGGTCCACTTCTTTACGAACTCACGCGTTTCGGCGACCGCCTCGCTCGCCGGCACGGGGGCCAACACATCGGCCAACTTGGTCTTCATCTCCGCGGTCAAATTGCTCACGGCAGCTCCGCGAATGTTATTGATGAAGCCGCCGAACGACATGCCGCCACGCGCGGATTGCACGTCACGGAACCAGCCGAAGTAGTTTTGATACGTGTCCTCGCTCCAGCCCTCGGTCGCACCACGCAGCGTCAGAGCGTAGTGGATCTGGTTTTCCTGGCTCGGAGCTTCCTTCATCGCGGCGACGATTTTTGCCGTGCTGCCGGGCACCTTGAGATAGACCAGCATCTGGGACAATTCACGATCGACATGGTTGTTGCCGGTCGGAAATTGCCCGGCAAGCTGCCGGGTGATCGCTTCGGTTTGTTCCGCGTTGAAAGCGCCCAAACGGATCGCGGTCAATGCGTAAGCGCGAAGCAGTGCCAGGCGAGCCTCTTCGCCGAGTTCCGACCAATTCGAACGAAGCAACTGCTCGACAGCGAGCGGTTGGTCCTTCGCCGTCCCGACGCGAGCCAAGGCGATGACGCCTAGCGACCGCGCGAGATCGCTCTTTGCGTTCTTGATGCGCCAACGCCATGACTTGAGCGGCTGGTGCTCGAGCAAGGTTCTCGCCGCAAATCGAATCGCACGGTCTTCTGAACCGAGTTGCCGAATCGCGAGACCGAGGGTTTCCTTCTCTGCTTCGCCGAGGTGCCGGCTCTCCAAACGCTTGCGGATCGCGATCGCTTTCTTTGTTTTGGGAGTGAGTGTGGCATCTACCGATTCGGTCGAAGCATCACCGCGATAAACGATTCGATACAGACCGCTTTGTGTGCGACGACCTCCGATTGTGAAGTACAACGCGCCGTCTTGCGGACGCACGACGAGGTCGGTGACGGGCAGCGGTGCCGCCGTGGCGAATGTTTCGTAGCTTCCGGTGTATGTGCTGCCGTCGGCTTCGAGATGCACCGCGTGGATGTTGCCGTAGCTCCAATCCGAGATGAACAGTGCGTTTTGATACTTGGCGGGAAATTTGGCTCCGTAGCCGAAACAGATTCCCGTGGGGGAGCCGGGGCCGATGTCGACGGCCGCGCCGAAGGAGTCCGGCGAGTAAGCGGGCCACTTGCCGGTCCCGTTTCGCCAGCCGAATTCGGCACCACTGATCACATGGTTGATCCGGGTGGGGCGATACCAGGGCGTGCCGACATCCCATTCCATGTCGGCGTCGTAGGAGAAAAGGTCGCCGGCTTGATTGAGTGCGATGTCGTATTCATTTCGAAATCCGGTGGCGATCAATTCAAAGTCGCTGCCGTCGGGGGCGAACGAACCGATCCATCCTCCGGGTGCCATTCGATCAGCGGCGTGACCGCGCGCGTCGGGCATGCGACCGAGTAGGTGGTCTTCTTGCCAAACTTGCGGCACTCGACTGCGGGCAATCTTTGACGGGAGCTTCGTCATGTTGCCTCCGCAGGTAATGATCCGCTTTCCGTCCTGGGAAAGGATCAACGCGTGGGGCCCGTGCTCGCCACCGCCATCGAGTGGCAGAATGTGTTCGCGGCTGTCGAATCGGCCGTCGCCGTTGGTATCGCGCAAGCGATAGACACCGTTCTGTTTCGCATTCCTGCCATTCACGTTCATGTAAAGCGAATCAAACGCGAAGAGCAGGCCCTGCGCGGACCCGATTCCGGTCTCCATCTTTTCGACGGTTGTCGTTCCCCCGGAGACATCGATTCGATAGAGACTTCCCTCTTGATCACAAGCGACCAAACGACCTTGCGGATCGATGGTCAGGCTGACCCAGGAGCCCTGTTGTTGGGCGGGAACTTCGTAAACCAGTTCAACCGCAAAACCATCGGCGACGCTGAATTGGTCCGGCGGAGTAACGCCGAGTTCGGCACGCGATGGCGCGCTAAAGCCGAGACAGAGGCCGATCAGGACGGCAAATGTGAGGACGCCGCGTGGTGGGTAGGAGCGCAGACGGAGCTTGATCATCTATGGCGTGGTTGGACGGAGGGTGTTGAATCGTGGGAACCCTATGATACCGGCGTAACGGCGTCCCAGACAACGCTAGGCGAGCACAAGGGGCCGGCTTATTCGAGGCCCCTGGCGACCAGAACCACTTTGGTATTCTGTCCGAGAACTCTCGTCATTCTTCCCCGACACACCGATCCCCATGTCACTGTTAAGCGAAAATCTGTCCCTGTACCGAGACCCCGAGACGCTACAACGAGCCTTGGGATGGGATAAATCGAAGACTCAGTCCGAGTCCGAACGCACGAACCTTCGCAATTACCTGGTGTTGCAACTTGCCGCTGCCGGATTGCTCCCGCCGGATGAGACCGTGACGAGTTCGATGGCGGAATACGCAACGGGGATTCTCGAGAGTATCCGTGAAAAGACGCGGTTGCTCGCGGCGCACCGCGCCCCGATCGACTCGCGTATCGAATCGTTCCTGTCCCGCTATTTCGCATTGGAGCTCGAAGGCGGTTCGCTTCAACTGCCGTCACAAACGCTGACGCTCGATCGGCATGGCATGGCTCGCGAGCTCAGCCTTCCGATCGAGGGCGATGAGTTTCAAACCGACCTCGTCAGTTCCTATCGCTGCACCAATGGTGTGCTCAATAATCCGCGTGCCGACCGACGAACCACGGCGGGCACGTTCCACGTCGTTGAAGGCGGGTTGCCGATTCCGGGCGACAAGTTTGCTGTGCCAAAGGGTGTCTTCGTCAAACTGTTTCGCGCCGCGATGGCACCGCCCGACGATTCGATGCTGCTGCCGTACACCAGCCGGGCCGAAAAGCCGGCCCTGACTTGGGTGTCGCTGATGCTTCGCCCACTCGTCTGTCCGGCGGTCCCCGGATACTGCGACGCTCGACGAATGGAGACTCGATTTTTTGCTCCCGGTTCGATGGTCACCAACCTCGACTTTGTCGAGTCGATCTTTGGAAACGCGGGAGATCCGCTGGTACCTGAAAACGATGCGGGCCTGGATGCTGTTTCGTGGACGGGGCACACGGGCTGCGTGATCCTCGCGCCGCACCTCACGAAAATGACCAAACGTGAATTGGGTCTGCCTCACGAGAGTGAAGCGACGCAGCGCCAGCGTAACGACGGCATGTGCTGGAGCGATGAGAACGAACTGTACAACAACGGCAGCGCATTCAAGCTCACGTGTCGCGACCGTTCCGGCGTCGTCGTCACGTTGATCGCCGACAACTACTACGGCTACTGCAAGAAAGAAGTCAAAACGCAAATCAGCTACGCGTGCAATTTGATGGGCGCGACCGAAGAGGAACACGCCGGCGGTGCGCTCGCGTTTGCTTCGTACTCTCTCGGTGAAGAATTCCAAGTCGACAGTCGCAAGTACAACGGGCGGACCTTCGACGATGTGGCCCGCGACTACGCCGAATTCATCGACGTGAAGCCGGAGGGTTACGGCGTGGATCGCAACGACCCGTCGATCATCTACATCACCGAAGATGCCAAGGTGACTCTCGCCGAGCGGTGTGTGAAATGGGTCCGCAACGGTGAGGAGCAACGTATCCCACTCTCGCCCGAGCAAATCTACATCGCTCCGAGTGGCTACAAGATTCGCTTGGAGAAACACCCCAGCGCGCCTTCGTGGCGGCTCGTTGGCACGGTGGGCGAAGGCGTTTTCTGTCACAAACCCTGCACCGTGAGCGGAGGCGGAAAAAGCGAAATCAGCAAAAGCCTGCGGGACTACATGCTGTACGGACCGATCTTTATCGGCGATCGTGATGAGGACTTCGCCAAGCTTGATGAGATCTTTGAGCGCGACTATTCGTCGCGCTGGGCAGACTCCTACGAGGGGCGAACGGACTACAGTGATCGAGCGAGCCGAAAAGTGCTCGATCCTGCTCGAAGTCTCGGCAGCGTGATCAAGTTGCTCACCTCGTCGCCGGACTACAACGCCGAATACAACGAGTGGCTCGAGACCATCCCGCCGCACGTCTATTCGATGGCCCTGATCATCAAACGCTTCACAGGCGACGGCGGCACCAATTGGAAAGAACGATTCGGCGTCGACATCGTCAACGGTTCGCCCGGACATGAACTCAAAATGGGTGACCGGGCACTCGTTGGAACCTATCTCCGGATCGGGTTGGATGAATCGCGTTGGCGAACATTCAAGCTGCGACAAGACTTTATTGCTGCGGCGAAGGTACAACGCGAAGATGACATCAGTTGCAGCGTCGTCGTTCCCGCAAGCGAAGCCGGTAACGTCGGAGACGCCTTGTTGGCGGCGCATAGCTACAAGTTCGTCGAATACTGTGAGTATCGACTCTTTCAGCGTCCCGATGATGCCGTGCATCGCGGTTTGGACAAACAAACCGAATGGGATTTGTCCCGTCCCGGCAACTTCATCAGCAACTTTCAACCGCTCAACACCGCCGAGGTCCAAGAGATCGTTGATGACGCGATCGAATTCGACAAGTTCACGGGCCCAATGGAAGGCATGCTGAAACATGCCATCGAGAACGGTGATAGCTATGTCGTCAGCACGGCCAACCCTCGAATCGTCGACGGAAAGCAGACAAAGAACCCCCGCTACCTCCAAGACCGCCCCGACATGGTTTACGCGCGGGATGCCTATGTCGCGCGGCGAGGAATCCAGTTTCACCGTGGACTCTCGGCCGATCAACCGATCCACATTCCGGTTGGAGCGGTCCTCAGCGGTCGTCGCAACAACCCGCCCGAAAAGGAAGCCGGTATCCGTTCCTTGGCCGTGTACTCTCCGGTGCACTACCAAGAATTGCCCGAGTTGGTGATGGACTACTTGTGCTCGCTCACGGGCAAGAGCCCAAGCACCACGGGTGCCGGAAGCGAAGGTGCTTTGACGAAAGGGCCGTTCAACGCGCTCATGCCTTCGACGGATCTGAACAACATCATTGTTTCGATGATCCTCACCGAACTCGGCGGTTTCAGCACCGCCGCGGGACATGTCGGGCCGCGGTTCCAAGTCGGGCACGACATTTCGCTGTTGGTGCCGGAAGTCTGGTGTCGCATGACGCCAGAGGAACGGGACCCGTCGGCGATGATCGCCGACGGCATGCTCGAGAAGATCGAAGACTTTGAGCACAACGGCGTTTCGATCCCCGCG
>JBCBOT010000067.1:0-30517 GCA_039821165.1 Planctomycetota bacterium
GTCAGGCGTTCCAGTCACCAACCCGGTGTTGGTCAACGAGGCATCGTCCACCGCACGAGCCAATCCGAAATCGGTAAGCATTACTCGATCGGTTTGCTCTTCGAGCAAGATGTTTGCAGGTTTGACATCGCGATGCACCAATCCTTGCGAGTGAGCGGCCGCGAGACCGTCCGCGATTTGTTGTGCGATGCGCAGTGCCGTCTCGACGTCCAAAGGCCCCGTTCGTTCGACACGCGTCTGCAGTGACTCTCCGGGAACATACTGCATCACGAGATGAGGCAGTTTGTCATCGGAATCGACATTGTGGATGGGGACAACATGAGGATGCACCACCGCCGCAGCGGCGCGTGCCTCACGCGAAAAACGTTGTCTTGCGGCGCCATTGTGCGCAAGGTGCGGTGCGAGAACTTTGATCGCGACGACGCGATGCAACTGAGGGTCGAAGGCTCGAAAGACAACGCCCATCCCCCCGCGGCCGAGGACTTGTTCGATCTCATACCGCCCGAAACGACCGAGCAATTCGGGATGCGATGGTGGATCAAGAAAGCCGAGCCCCTCCGCTTCGGCTTGCCAAGAATCGCCACGCTTCTCGGGATGGGTCTCGTTTTCGGCACCCGTGCCTGCCACCGTATCGGCTACACGTGATTCCTCGGGCGTCGGGACGCCCAATTCACGGAGCGTCTCCTGCGCCTCTTCCCACCACGCGGCACCGCCGAGCGCCGCTTGCTCCAGAAGCGACGCGTACTCGGGTTGACTCTCAAGTTGACGTTCGGCCCGTTTGTACTCATCACTATCGGGCGGCATGCTCAACAAATCCAAAAGGAACGCCGGAACCTCACGCATCGTCGGACTCCCAAGTTTCGATGTGTTGACGAAGTCGATGCAGCACTCGACTGCGGGCGATGTAGACCGCGCCGACAGTGATTCCTAAATCGTGAGCCGTCTCTTCAGATGTCAATCCATCGACGTAAGTCTTCCAAAATGCCTCCCACGTGGACGGCTGCACCTCTTCTCGGACCAACGCGGCTGCGGCTCGGAACAACTCTCGCCGGTGCTCGTTTTCCAGCGTGGCTTCGATCGAGTCCCGAGAAAGTGCGTTGCCGATTTCGGCAAATTCTTCGGTGAGGCCGCTCGCGCGATCCGGGCGTCGCTTCCGTACATGGTCGATCAGCCGGTTCCGAGCGATTCGAAACAGCCAGGCACGAAAGCGACCTTTGGAGGGGTCGGCTCGCCAATCCTTGACCGACTTCGCGACCGAAATCAAAACGTCCTGGACAAGCTCACGAGCGTCCGCGTCCTGCAGCCCCTGCCGGCGGGCAAACCGATGGATCAGCGGCTCATAGATCGAGCAGAACTGCTCCCAAGCTTGCGTGTCCTCCGCCGATGGCAGGCGAAGAATCAAGCTGTGTCGCGTAGGGACTTCATCCCGTGCGGAGCTGGAAGATTGAGGTGATTTCAAAGCGTGCATCCGTTTGACCCAGATGAATTTGGTTCATCCTTCACGGGTCTACACGGACGACAAAGGCCATCCTTTCACGCTCATCAGATTTTTTGTCGATTTCTTTTCCGGCGACGTTTCGGAGGCCCAAAGACGACAAAAATCGGGAAAGTCTCGCCCAAAAGAAACGGGGCAGATTCTTTACGCAGAATCTGCCCCTGATCGTCGCAGCGGAGCGCTTCGCTGCTGACGATGTTCACGCAGCAGCGAAATCAATTGGGAGTGCGGATCAAAAGTCGTCGATCTCTGGACGTCCACCACGGTCGCCGCCCCGACCGCCGCGGTCACCACCACGGTCACCACCACGGTCGCCACCGGGACCTCCGCGGCCGCCGCGGTCACCACCACGGCCACCTCGATCACCACCTCGCCCACCGCGATCGCGGCCACCGAAGCCGCGACGCAGGTCCTCAAGACCCTCGAAGGGCTCGCCCTTCATTTCCTCGTAGCCCTTCTTCTGGTCCGACGTCAGCACGCCGAGAACCTTCTCATCGGTCTCTTTTTGAGCTGCGGTCATGATTTCGCGGATCTTGTCTCGTGTGCCTTCCTGGAAGCCACCTTGGAAGAGTTCCTGCATCTTCGAACGCATCTCCTGTCCGCGCTCCTCCATGACCTCCTTCATCTTGGCGACCTGGTCGTCGCTGATCGACAATTCTTTGATGACGTCCGTCGTTTGCAACGCGGCGATACCTTGCGATTGGATATAGATCTCGCCAAGACGCTCCATTTGCTCCGGCAACAAGACCTCCTCGAGTTGCTCTTTGACTTTCGCCTGAGCCTCTTCGAGATCCTTACGCATCTTTTCTCGCCACTCTTCCATCTTCGCGCGGTTCTCTTCGCTGCGATCACGGAAGTCGAAGGATGGGCGTTCGGGGCGGGGCATGTTTTCGGCGATCTTCTGCAACGCCTCTTGTTGATCGGGCATCAGTTCGATCTCGTCGCGGACCGCTTCACTGCGAAGCAGACCGGTCAAACCGCCGCCCCCACCACCTCCGCGGGTGAATCCGCCACCACCGAAGCCGCCGCGACCACCGCCGCCAGGTCCACCACCACCTGGGCCGCCGCCGCCAGGACCGCCGCCGCCAGGACCACCACCACGATTCCCCCCACGACCCCCGCCGGGGCCCTGTGCCATCAAATCTGTGGCGACTAACGCCAGAACTGCCGCAAAAATCAGGCCCAAGGGGGCACGCGAAATTTTCATCTAACCGATTTCCTCGCCGAGCGATTAAGAAGAGCGTGATGTCGACACCACGTTGTTGTCGCCTGATGAAACCACGGTCGCGAACGGGGGTTTCACCAAGATCGGCATTTTTTGAAGAAAATTGTGCCAGAGCGAATCGGCGAGCCGAGCGACTCAGAGGACCGGCTTTTTCGCCAGTTCCTGCTGTGCCTGCTGGAGAAACTGCAGCGCATCGAGCGGTGTCATGCCGTCCAAATCCAGATCCTGAATTTGCCCCAGCACCGGATGATCCGCAAATCCGAACAGCGTCAATTGGTAGGCACCGCCGTCACTGGGCGAGTGCCCCGCGGGCGGCGCAATCGTCGGACGATCGAGGGCGTCGCGATGATCCGCCTCCAATTGGGCCAAGACGTCCTTGGCTCGCTCATTCACCATGGCGGGAACCCCCGCGAGACGAGCGACGTGTATGCCGTAACTCTTGTCAGCGCCGCCGGCAACGATGCGATGGAGAAACACCACTTCGTCATTCCATTCCTTCACCGCAACGTTCAAATTCGTTACCCGAGGCAGTGACTCCTCCAGTTGAGTCAACTCGTGGTAGTGTGTCGCGAATAACGTGCGACAGCCGACCTGCTCATGCAAATGCTCGGTGATCGCCCAAGCCAGTGAGAGGCCATCGTAGGTACTCGTGCCACGTCCGATCTCATCGAGTATCACCAGCGAGCGCGGCGTGGCGGTGTTGAGTATCCGCGCGGTCTCGACCATTTCGACCATGAAAGTACTTTGCCCGCGGCTCAACTCGTCGCTAGCGCCCACGCGGGCAAAGATTCGATCGGCAATGCCGACCACGGCGGAGTCCGCCGGGACGTAGGAACCGGCCTGAGCAAGCAACGTGATCAAAGCGACCTGACGAATGTAGGTACTCTTGCCCGCCATGTTCGGCCCAGTGATCAACAAGATCATCCCGCTTTCTGGCGCATGAACACAATCGTTTGGTACGAATTCACCTTGCGGCATGTTGACGTCCAACACCGGATGCCGACCGCCCTCGATTCGCAGCACCGATTCATCGGTCATCTCGGGACGCACCCAGTTTCGCTGCGCCGCGATCTCCCCAAGCGACGCCAAGACATCCAGCTCGGCCATCGCAACCGCCACGTCTTGAAGCACATTGAGATGGCTGTGCGTTTGGGACCGCAATTGATGAAATAGGAGCTGCTCTCGCGCGGCCGCTTTCTCATCCGCAGCCAGCACTTTCTCCTCGTACTCCTTCAATTCCGGGGTGATGTAACGCTCGCAGTTCTTGAGCGTTTGTTTGCGAATAAAGTCGTCGGGAATCTTGTCTTTGTGGGCGTTGCTGACTTCTAAGTAAAAACCGAAGACCTTGTTGTAACCGACCTTCAAGTTGGGAATGCCCGTCTCATCCATCTTGGACTGCTGGTACTCCGCAATCCACTGCTTTCCGCCGATCGCCAACTTCCTCAGCGAATCAAGCTCGCGGTCGTATCCCTCGCGAATAAAGTTCCCATCGGACGCGTTGAGTGGACACTCATCGTCGAGGGCACCCTCAAGTTCCTCTCGCAGATCAGGACACTCGTGCAGGTGCGTTTCGATCCACGCGAGACGCCTCGGCGCGCGCCCAGCCAGCTTATCTTTCAGATGCGGAAGTCCCGCGAGTGTTTGCGCGACCTGCTGTAAATCACGGGGCCCGGTTCGACTGGTCGCGATCCGCGCCAGTAACCGCGTCATGTCGAATGTTTGCTTGAGAGTGTCTCGGATTTCAGCTCGAAACGCGTTGTCGCCGATGCATTCTTGGATCGCATCGTGTCGCGCGGAAATCGCGGGAATGTCGATCAACGGTGCCGCAATCCAATCGGCCAGCAGACGCGAACCGGCCGATGTACAGGTCATATCGATGGTGTCGACCAACGACCCTGCGCGAGAGGCGGTCCGGAGCGTCCGCGTGACTTCGAGACTTCGGCGTGTGGAGGCATCGATCTCGAGCACCGCGCTACGCTGATGAGCGGTGATCGAACGAAAATGGTCGATGCCCGCCGGCTGTATTTCTTGCAAGTAGGTCAACACCGCACCGGCGGCGCGAATCGCGGCGGTGTCGTTTTCGCCGAAACCAAACCCTTCGAGCGAACCGACCGAGAACTGCTTGCAGAGAGTGGATGCCGAACTGTCCGCCGCAAAACTCCAAGCAGGACGTGCCGTCCAAGACCAACTCGCCGTCGTGTCGGGTGAAAATGCCGCGTCGTCTTCCCGGTAAATCACCTCGGCCGGCCCGATCCGCGCGAGTTCATCCTCGATCCGAGAAACCGGAAACGTACCCGCACAAAATCGGCCACTCGAGAGTTCGGCCCAAGCAATTCCCGCGAGGGCCGTTCCCGATTTGCCCTTCTCAGTGTGGAGCACGACCGCCGCGACGTAATTTGCTTCGCGGGGATCAAGTAACCCGTCATCGGTCAGCGTTCCGGCGCTCACGACACGCGTGATCTCGCGTTTGACCAATCCCTTCGCTTGCTTGGGATCCTCGACCTGTTCACAAACCGCCGCGCGGTAACCCGCCTGGATCAACTTGCACAGATACTGGTCCAGTTGATGGTGCGGAAACCCCGCCATTGCGGTCGGATTGGCGCTGTCTTTGTCGCGGCTGGTGAGCGTCAAACCGAGCACCCTGGCGGCTTCTTTCGCATCCTCCAAGAAAAGCTCGTAGAAATCGCCCATGCGAAATAGCAACAGCGCATCGCCGCATGCCGCCTTCGCCTCGTGATACTGCTTCATCATCGGTGTCATGCGGGAAATCGTACCCCGCGAACCGACTCGGTAACAGAACGCCGTTGCCCAGAACCGGCACGGCCGCTCGTCCGAAAATGGCGCGTCCTCTCTCCGCCGAGCGCCCGTAGCGGTTAGGCAAAGCCTGAAGCTCTCACGAGCGGCATTTTCGCAGAACGTTCGTGTGGAACTCTCGGCGGCGCGGTCCATCGATCTGCCCCCGTTGGTCCGCGACCCGCAAGAGGATCCGCGCATCCGATGCCGCGATTCAACCTCGATGTCCCGAAACCAAAAAGAACAACGAGATTCCGATCAGCGCGATCGCAACGAGCCATTGAAACCATCGGCCCTCAAGTCGACGACTTCCGAGTGACCCGAGGTAGATTCCGAGCATCGCGGCGGGAGCCAAGGCCGACGCGCCGACCAAATTTTCCGTCGTAACGAGCCCGCCGATCACCAACCCGACGACTTTGAAGACCGAGACGGCCAGCAAGAACTGATTCACGAACGCCTTGAATCGTGCTTGCTCCCACCGTTGCTGCAACGCGAACGCGGCCACCGGCGGTCCCGCAATGCTGACCGCTCCGGCCAAGAATCCCGCCAACCCGCCGGCTACCCACGCGGGTCCAGCTCCACGCGTGGAGGCTTCTTCGGCGAGTCGACGATTGCGGAAACTCATTGCCACCATCGCCAAAACCGCCAGTCCCGTTCCGCGCACCAAAAGGTCCAACGAGACCACTAAGAACGCATACAACCCGAGCGGCAGTAAGACCGCCGCGCCGATCAGGGCCTGCACAAGCGAGCGAACGTCGGCCCCCTCCCGATACGCCCAGGCCGCGGACGCGAGTACGGGAATGCTGGCCATCGAAATCACCACATGTGACTGTCTGACATCGAGGACCCACGGCAATAAGGCAACGGCAACAATACCGAATCCGAAACCGATCGCGCTGTGGATGAAACCAGCGACGAGGGCGATCAACGAAACCCAAAAGACAAACTCGACTGGCGGCATCACTCTTCAATCAGGTCGCGTTGCCGGGTCTCTGGAAGCGTGAGCATCACCACGATGCCGACCAGAAACAGCAGCGAAAGCCCCGTCACCGCATGCCCCAATTCAACATTCTCGCGAGCCTTGAGCCATCCCGAAAACAGCAACACCGGTACCGCGAGCAACCGTCCGCCGTTAAAGCAAAAACTCGCACCGGTCGCGCGAATGTGTGTCGGAAACACCTCTGGGAAATAGATCGCATACCCCGAGTGCATGCCCAGAGTCAAAAAGCCAAACAGGGGCAATACAAACAGCATTTGCGTGTACGTTTGCGGCACGAAACAGACGACGGGCACGATCAGCAAACCAAGGATGTGAAACGCGATGAACGTCGGCTTGCGACCAAATCGAGCCGCGAGTGGGCCGAACGAGAGCAACCCGAGGCCGCCGCCACCGGCTTGCAGAATCCCATACGCAAACTTGCTTCGACTTCCCGCCGTCGCCTCGTCGTTGCCGAGTGAAAGCAGCAGTTCACGAACCAAGTCCTGTCCGGCCACCGTCACCGACCAGAACGTCCCGAGCCCCACGGCCGCGAGCAACATGCCGCGAATGGCCAGTCCGTTCCACCTCGGGTTCAACAACAAGTCCCGAAAGCTGCCCGTTTTGGCTTTCTTGTCGCTGCGCATCGTCGCCTGCCAACGCTCGGGCTCTTTCACGCTGGCCCGCACCCAGACGATCAGGAATGCGGGCAACACTCCGAGCAAATAGGCGTAGCGCCAATTCGAAGCGACAAGAATCCCGGACAGCGCCGCCAACCAAGTTCCCAGAATGCTTGATGCATGGAAGATTCCGGCGGCCTGGGCACGAGCTTTCTTGGGAAATACCTCGGCAACAAGGCTCGCCGCGACGGCCCACTCTCCACCGATCCCGAGTGCGACCAGGAATCGCAACCCACCGATCACATAGATGTCGTTGGCGAAGTACGTGAGTCCCGAGAACAACGAGTACATCAGGATCGTGACGATCATGATCGGCCGTCGACCGAATCGATCCGCCAGCGACCCGAACAACAAACCACCGATGGTGCCGCCGGCGAGAAAGATCGCGAGAAAGTTGTCGCCCCACGCCTTCACTGCCGCCTCATCGCCCGCCAACACCTCCGTGAGCATGTCATTGCGAGTGATGTTGAAAATCTGGCCTTCGTAAACGTCGAAAACCCAACCCGCGCACGCGATGATCAGGATCAACCACTGGTAGCGAGTAATGCCTGAATACCACGCACCCGAGTTATTCGATCCCTCATTCGCGGACTCAGGTATCTTCCCTGATTGATTCGGGTTGGTCTCGTCACTCATGCCACACTCAGCCCGCCAATTCCAGGTTGTGCGTTTGCATCTCGGCGAGAGACGCGACGACCTTGCGCGTGCCGACAAACGGGCGTCGTGCGTGCATTGCCACCGTGTTGTCGATCAAAACGATGTCGCCAGGGCACCACTGATGGTCGTAGGTCAATTCCTCGGAAAGCTCGATCGCGACCCGAACCGCATCCGCATCCAGCTTCGAGCCATCTCCGTGACGAATCGCGTCCGAGGGATCGTTGCGTGCGTCTTTCCAACCGCAATAGGCGGCGATCAACTGATTGAAAAACGTCTTCTGCCCCGGAGCGACTTCCATCACCGCGGGTAGCTGCGGTGTCGTCGCCCGCAGACAATCCTCGGCGAGCCACTCGAACGAATAGCCAAGCGTCGCCAAACGCGTTTCGGCTTGCTCTTTTGATTCAACACCGAGTGTGCTTTGCCAACTGCGTCCCATCCCCGAATTCGGGTCGTCGACCCCCGGCATCACGTTGGTGTATTTCAAACCGGTCGACTCGCACTTCGTCGCAAACTCGGGGCATCGTTTTTGCAACTGCTCAAACAAGACGTCACTGCGGCACAGCGGCGTCGCGCCTCCGGACTCCGCCGTGATTTCGCAAAAGAACAAGATATAGCGAGGGTAGAGCGGCGTTTGCGCCATCTCGTGATGAAAAAAAATCTTGACGTCCGGAGGTGCTTCGTTTGCCGAGAAGACTCGTTCGGTTCGATTGACCCGGACGGCGTTGGACAATGATTTCGCGTAGGGAAAGTTCTCCAGTGAAAGTTGCTGGATGAACCGGTCAAATTCCAGCACGTCTGCTGCAGCGAATCCGCGAAACGCGACCGCTCCATGCTTCGTCGCTAGTTCGAGCAACTGCTCGCGATTACCGGCGACCCAATCCAAATGCGTCTCGATCGAAGCCGGGCCGTCAGCCCGGTACACACACGGGAAAACGGAATCACCATATGTTTGCTGGCCTTCAATGTCAGTAAGACTGCGCGACGGACTCACTGGAATTCTCCCGAAACGGACAAAGTGATCCGGCATAGCCTACAAGAAATGCAGATGTCCGTGCGCAAGCAAGAAGCGGATCACGTGACTCGTGGTCCGCTTCCTCGCTCAAGCGGGCACGCTTGAGGCGATCAAGTGTTCCGGCAATCGGCACACCTTCGAACACCCGACTTGTTCCATCACTTGCTGCACCTGCTTCTTCAGCATTTCGATGGTGTGATGCCCGCCATACTTTCCGAGCGCGCAAACACCCAACATCGGAGTGCGTCCCATGAAAGTGAACTCAGCGCCACACGCCAGGCAGGCCGAGACATCGGCACCGGAATACATGCCACCATCGATCATGACTTTCAACTTGCTGCCGAATTCGGGAACAAGCTTGGACATGGGAACGATGGTCGACTGGCCTCGGTCGAGTTGCCGCCCGCCATGATTGGAAACAATGATCCCATCGAGCCCATGCTTGACCGCGATCTCGGCGTCTTCTGGATTGACGATGCCTTTAACCACCAAGTTACCCTTCCACTTCTCTCGAATCGGAGCGATTTTGGACTCGGTGAGTCGGCCCGAAAACGTTCGGTTCATGAATAGGCCGAGGTGCTTCATCGTCAGCCCTTTCGGAATGTAGGGCTTCATGGTCTTAAACTCAGGCTTGCCGGCCAGCAGCTGCCCCATGGCCCACGCCGGACTCATGCACATTTGAAAGATGTTCCGCGGAGACATTCGTGGCGGAATCGAAAGTCCGTTGCGAATCTCCTTGGGTCGATAGGCAAACGTCGGCGTGTCCGCCAGGATGACGAGTGTCCGGCAGCCCGCCTCCCAGGCCCGCTCGAGCAACTTATCGCGAAGCTCATCTTCGGTCGGGTGGTAGAGCTGGAACCAAAAGCGACCCGACGTGATCTTCGAGATCTCTTCGATGCTGGCGGTGCTGACGGTGGACAGCACGAACGGGATGTTATGGTCCACCGTGGCTTGTGCGAGGTACTCGCAAGCTTTCGGCCACATCAGCCCCTGAAGGCCAACCGGTGCGACGCCGAAGGGCGCGTCGTAGACCTCGCCAAAAAGTTCCGTTGTTTGATCGGCGCCCTCGTAATCACGCAGGTACCAGGGCTTCAACTGCACCTCGCGAATATCGCTGGTGTTCCGCGCCAGGTTGATTTCGCCGAAACAGCCCGCAGCCAAATAATCGTAGGCGAAGGCTGGCATGCGAGATTTTGCTTTTGCTCGCAGGTGTTCGACGGAGGGAAATTCAGAGTTGAAGTGAGATTCCATGACGGCTCGGCCGAGCAAAAGCAGGAGGGGCGGCGGACACCGAAGCGTCTTCGCGCTGTTCGAAAGGTGGCATTTTGCCCGATTCGCGGCGATGCGGTTAGTATAGCTTCGGTCAGATTGAATCCTGGGATTCGCCAGTGAACCCCTGGGACGAAATCAGCATCTGGTCGAAAATAAGACTAACCCAGTCCACTCCAGGTGCGACCCCCACTCGGCCCAAGGCAAAGTCAGATGAGTAGTGAAACCGCGAGCCTCCAGTCTTCACAACGCCCCGATGACACTCCGAGTGCCACGTCCGCGGGTGAAGCGGCGCGGAATCTCGACCTACCCAACATCGACGCCCCGGCGATTGACCCACCGACCACCGACCCCGAGACGCCGCCGTTCGAGGTCAAGTTCGCTTCGCGGGTCGATCGACTTCCGCCCTACATGTTTGGGCGGATCAACAGCTCTCTTTATCAAAAGCGTCGCGCCGGTGACGACGTCATCGACCTCGGTATGGGAAACCCTTCCGATCCGCCGGACCCTACCGTCGTGCAAAAACTCCATGACGCCGCAGCCGATCCGGGGAACCATGGATACAGTAAGTCGAATGGCATCGCCAATCTGCGCCGCGAAGTCGCTGGAAAGTATCATCGGAAGTATGGCGTGCGTCTCGATCCGGACGCCGAAATCATCGCCTGCTTGGGAAGCAAAGAAGGCTTCTCACACATTTGTCTCGCACTGATGGGTCCTGGCGACACCGCCATGATTCCGTCGCCGTACTTTCCCGTTCACATGTACGGCGTCATCCTCGCTTCGGGCAACGTCGTCGCGCTCGACGTTGCCGACCCCGACAAGTTTCTGCGCAACGTCGCGTACACGTGCGAGCACATGGCGCCACGGCCGAAGATGTTGATCGTCAATTATCCGCACAACCCTTCGTCGGCCGTCATCGAACCGGACTTCTTTGTCGACGTCGTGCGATTGGCAAAGAAGTATGGCTTCCTTGTCATTCATGACTTCGCCTACGCCGATGTCGCCTTCGACGGTTACGTGCCACCGAGCTTCCTCGCCGCGCCCGGTGCGAAAGATGTCGGCGTCGAATTCACAACGATGAGCAAAGGCTACAACATGGCCGGCTGGCGCGTCGGTTTCTGCGCCGGTAACGCCGAAATGGTCCGCGGCCTGGGAACCATCAAAGGCTACTACGACTACGGCATGTTCCAAGCCATCCAAATCGCGGCGATCGTGGCACTGCGCGAGACCGAAGCCTCGGTCGAAAAGCAATCGGAAATCTACCAAGGCCGACGAGACGTCTTGGTCAACGGATTACGCCGACTCGGATGGACCGTCGAATCACCCAAGGCCGGCATGTTCGTTTGGGCAGAAGTCCCCGAACCTTGGCGAAGCGAAATGAGCACAATGGACTTCGCCATGAAGCTGTTGGAAGAAGGCAACGTCGCCTGCAGCCCCGGCAGCGGGTTCGGCGCCGCCGGCGAAGGTTTCCTGCGAATGTCGCTCGTCGAAAATGAACATCGGCTTCGCCAAGCGGTCCGGCAAATCGCGAAATGCCTCGGCGGTTGAACCGCGTGACTTATGAATCTCGCCTCTCGCCAAAACGAAACGGGATGAACATGATGAGCAGGATTCCTTGAACTGTCTGCAACGGCCCTGAATCTTCGGACATGACTTCTGGGAACGGCCATTCTCCGCGAGTTGGACACCCACCTGTTCCTCCGACCGCCTCCATTTCCCACGTCCCTCAACCCGGGCCCGCGAGCACTCGTAACCTTCCAAACCCTATACTGCAGGCTCCGCCGCCCAGTACCTCCCGCCGAGATTGGAGCCCATCGATGAAGCGTTTCTGCCTTGCCCTCCTGGCCATCGCATCGATTTGTCCTTGTGTTCGTGGCGAAGACGACGTCTTTTCAGGTCCACAAGTCGGTGAGCCGCTGCCGGGGCTGAAGTACACGGGGGTGTTTGGTGACGAGGAAGGCAAGGAAATCGACTTCACGGCCGTGAGTAAAGACAAGGCGTCACTCGTGTTCTTTGTCCACAAACGATCGCGTCCGGCATTCGCACTCTTCAACTCGTTGATCAAGTTCACGGCCAAGCGTGACAACATCGCGACTGGATTGGTGTTTCTGTCCGACGATGCAAGCGAAACGACGAGTTGGATGACGCGTATCCGCAGAGTCTTCCCCGAAGGTGCGACATACGGAGTCAGTCCCGATGGACTGGATGGCCCCGGCGCATTTGGACTCAATCGCAACGTCACGCTCACGGTGTTGGTCGCCGAAGAGGGCAAAGTGACCGGCAACTTTGCACTGGTCCAACCCTCGCTCCAAGCCGACGGACCCAAAATCGCCAAGGCCATCGTCGACGTGACCGGCGGCGGCGACGTTCCTACGGCGGAACAGTTGGCAGGCCCCCGAGACATGAGACGCACCGACACCCGTCGCGACGCCAAGCTCGGAACGCTTGTTCGTTCCGTCATACAGAAAGACGCCTCCAAAGAAGACGTTGCCGCCGCGGTTGAAAAAGTGGAACAATACGTCGCCGACGAGCCCGCCGCGCGAAAGGAGCTTGGACAAATCGCGTCGCGTATCGTCGGCTCAGATCGACTCGAGACCTACGGAACCGAAACGGCACAAGAGGCGATCAAGTCATGGGCCAAGAAGTACGGTCAAACGCGTGAAAAGATGGAAGCCGACAAACGTTGAAGCGAGCCCATTCATGATCCCGCATGCAAAACTACTCCGGCGCGATTCCATCCGCATCGGCGGCCTGACCGCATTCTCGCTTGGACTCGAGGATTGGCTTCGCAGTCGACGAGTCTTTGCGGGGGAGTCGGAGCCGAAAGCCAAGTCCTGCATCCTGATCTGGCTCGACGGTGGTCCGAGCCACATGGAGACTTTTGATCCTAAGCCTGATGCCCCAGGCGAAGTCCGTGGCCCGCTTGGGACCATCGCGACATCCATCCCCGGAGTCCGCTTCAGTGAGTGCTTACCGCAAACGGCGCGACTGATGGATCGACTTGCCGTGATCCGCTCGATGACTTCGCCGTTGGGGGAGCACAATTTCGGGACGCACTACATGATGAGTGGCTACAAGCCGAATCCTGTCCTCGAACATCCGACGTTCGGATCGGTACTCGCTCATCAGGCACGTCGGGACACGAATGTATTGCCTCCCAATATCGCCGTGCCTCGCTTCGCCGTCGGCGGCAGCAAGATCACTGGCAACGGCTTCCTTCCCTCGTCAACCGCGCCGTTTTCGGTCGGTAGCGATCCGGGCAAACCGGGTTTCAAAGTCCGTGACTTGAATTTCTATGGCGACCTGGACTTGGCGCGTCTCGATCGTCGCCGAAGTGTTGTCGAGGCGCTCGATCGGTTTAGCGAAGACAGCCAGAGACTGATCGGCGGGGCCAACTCCGATCTGGAACAGGCGTACGCGCTCGTGTCGTCTTCGGAAGCCAAGCGTGCGTTCGATTTGGGGGAAGAAGAGTCGGCGACGCGCGCTCGCTACGGTCACAAGTCGATCGGTCAATCTTGCCTCCTGGCGCGGCGTCTCGTGGAACGAGGCGTTCCGTTCGTAACGGTCAACAACGGTGGCTGGGACACTCACGAAGATCTGACGACGCGACTGAAGGATGGATACGCGGGATCTCCCAAGCCGATCGGACTGGTTCCGTCACTCGACGTCGCGTTGTCAGCGCTGATCAGCGACCTCGATGATCGCGGTCTGTTAGAGGAGACGCTGGTTGTCGTGATGGGCGAATTCGGTCGCACGCCAAAGCTCAATAACCGCGCCGGCCGCGATCATTGGCCACGCGTCTTCAGTGTCGCACTTGCAGGCGGCGGTGTCCCCGGCGGGCAAATCATCGGCAACAGTGATGCCGTCGGCGAAAGTCCCCAAGATCGCCCGGTCACACCCTCTGACTTGGCAGCGTCAATTTACCGCCTGCTCGGAGTGAACCCGGAATTGGAACTACGTACCCCCGATGGGCGACCGGTGCGAGTCACTCCACAAGAGGCCAGAGCGCTGCCGGAATTGGTTGGCTAAACGCTGCCTCTCAATGTCGCAACAACGTCGGTGAGCCGCGAGCCGCGGATTCTTCAACACCACGGGCGGGCGCTCATAAAGCGAGCCGTTATCCGCTCACTTTCTTGAGCACTTCGTCAACGCTCCATTGATCTGCGGCATGGCGGCCGTAGTTGCAGGACAAAATGCCGCCGCCAGAATCAATCAAGAATTCCGCTGGCAAACCGCGGGCTGACTCCAATCGTGAGCGCGACTTCGAACCCGTCAACATCGTGCCTTTCATCGCGGAAAAAAACGCGATCGGATGAAGGATCGCGGTCGCCGACTGTTCCACGCCGAATGTCTGATACAACGTCTTTTCGGGATCGGCAACCATTGCAAAGGGCACCTCCGCATGATGCTTGAGCATCGTCTCCGTGTTGGAGGCAAAGACCACGACTTCTGTGACCGCTCTCGAGACTAGTTCGCCGTGTCTTTGCACAAACGATCGAAGGTGCAAATTGCAAATCGGACATCCCGAGTAACGTCGGAATTGCAGGTGAACCACTCCCTCAGTCGGCGGAATCGCAAGCGACGCTCCACTGATGGTTTCCAGGCTCACGTTATTGATCGTGTCGCCAACCTGCTTTCGACTCACCCTTGGCTCCTGTTGATGGACGTGTATCCCTAGCGTTTTGTTCCAATTCGGTTTTTTGGGTTGACGCACCGGAGGGCTTGCGCCCCTACCGCTAGCATTTTTAGCGGAACGGCGCGAGCCGTCCGCTGTCACCCTCATGTTCCATTGGAACCAAGCACTAGATTGGCAAACGTCGCTTTCTTCCGCCTAGAAACGCCAGCTTTTGACGCGAGCGTCCCCCCGCAATAACTCCATCGATTCAATGTCCACCGTTCCAGAGGCTCTGGAGGGGTCGAGTCGGATAGATTGAACTCCGTCCGCCGCCGCAAACCGAATCTCGTAGTCATGACTGTTGTTGTCATGGTTCGGCGAGAACACAACGCTGCGGTCGGCACCGAACGAAGCCCCCGGACGACTCCAAAAGACTTGTCCGGTCCCACGAGCATCGGATCGCATTCGCACACGCAGGGTGTAGTCGCCAGACGGGAGAGGATTCCGAAAGCGAAAGCTCAGGTAAGGATCGCGCCCCTGGCTTGCCACACGCAATTGATTTTTAGAAAGAGACAGCTCACATGTTCCGCCGGCTCGCCAGCCCGCAACCAGCTTCTGTGCTTCGGATTTCTTCGTTTCTTGTCCACGGACAAACTTCGCGGCGGGTCGCCCCTCTTGGCTCGGATCGTACTTCGCCGGATCGAAAACCGGATTCGCCTTCGGGACGACCGCCTCGGTCGTTTGAAGGTGCGTTTCAATCAACGCGTCCAACTCTCTCACCAGGTCCGGATGTTTATCGGCAACGTCATGAACTTCGCCAACATCCTCCGATAGATCGAACAGTTGGAATCGATGTTTCCCGTTCTCGCCGCCGTGGAAAATACGAATCAACTTCCACCGACCGCGATGCACGCTCACCGAAGGCGGTAACCAATCGGGGACCGACGGATTGTGTGGGAAGTAAGTAAAAATGGCTTCACGGTGCAGCGGACGACCTTGGAGAGCCGGCACCAGACTGATTCCATCCATGGGTTGCTTCGCGTTCCGCTCGAGCCCGATCACATCCAGCAGCGTCGGATAGAAATCCATGCTTTGAATCACCTGCTGGCACGTTGAGTCTTCTTCGCATCCATTCGGCCAAACAATCACAGCCGGGGTCCTCACGCCGCCTTCGAACATCGTCGCTTTGCCACCACGCAGTGGCCGATTGCTGGTCGGGCGCTCGCCGTCGACGAGGTTGTACATGTTGCCGCCATTATCGGATGCGAACACGATCACCGTGTTCTCCGCAATTCCGAGCTGGTCGATCGCATCCAGCAACGTCCCGACAGCGTCATCCATACTTTCGATCATGGCTGCATACGTCGGACAACGTTGCTCGTCATTGACATCAACGATCGCCGCGTAGGTTTCGATCAGGGACTTCTTCGCATCAAACGGGGCGTGAACACTGAACATCCAATAATTCAAAAAGAACGGAGTGCCACGATGCTTTCGCATAAAAGCGACGGCTTCCTTCGCCATTCGGTCTTCGATGTGCTCATCGGGAATGAGGGGGTCATGATCAAAATCCTCGAACTTCCATGGAGCGACGTAACTGCCAGCGGGACCGGGGCCGTGCCAATGCGGGAGATCAACGTCGAAACCATGTTCGAGTGGTGAGTACGGTTCTGGACCGAGGTGCCACTTTCCGAAGTGGCCGGTAGCGTACCCAACTTCTTTCAATGAATCGGCGATCGTCGTGATCGACGGGTCGAGTCGAGTGATGGAGTCCGGCTGGATGCACATGCGATTCGCGGCGGCACGTGGTTTCAATGTCGCCTCCAGTCGAACCAGGGGCGTGTGACAGTTTGGTGCCGTGATCCCGTGCCGCGCGGGGGCCATGCCCGTCAGAATGCTCGCCCGCGTCGGGGAACAAAGCGGGCTCGCGGAGTAGGCCCGTGTGAACGTCATCCCACGCTTCGCCAACCGCTGAATGTTGGGGGTCCGATAGAAACTTGTGGTGCCATGGAGCGTCGTGTCCGACCAACCGAGATCATCTGCGAGGATGAACACGACATTCGGCAGCTGTTCATTCGCTCGCGTCTCGGTTCCTTGGGTCGTGACCACGCATGCCGCGATGACGAACACTGGGAACCATCCGCTCCATGAGAGTGAACCGCAAAATACCGAACCACGACAATGATCGATTGCAGAACTCATGACATTGAAAAGGCTTCGCGTAGTTCTTCGATCACGCTTTCCCCCATCACGGAAAGCTCGCCGATCGAGCGGGCGTTGATCAGAGCTTCCGCCGTGGACTCGAGAACTTCGAGACGATCGAAGGCATCAAGAACACTCGCGCCCGTGACAACAACACCGTCATTTTCGAGAAGTGCCGCGGGGTTGGAGCTCGAAACGTAACGTTGGATGCCGCAACGGTCGCCGAACGCGGCACCGTACGGTGCTTTGGCCACGTCGCTCAGAAACACGTAGCTCTCCGGGATTGTACGGGCATCGAGTTCCGCACTCGTCACGCTAAACGCCGTTGCATGGACCGGATGAGCAAAGACGATCGAATGGATACCGGGATGAGCGTTGTAGATCGATTGATGAGCGCGGGCGGCTCGGCTGGCTCGTTTTCCAATTTCCCGTTGATCACCCTGAACGAGAACGAAGTCCTCTGGTTGCAACAGCTCACGATCTTGTCCCGTCGGCGTGATCAAAAAAGTGTCCTCATTGAGCCTTGCCGAATAGCTGCCTTCGGTGCTGATCAGCAATCGCTGACGACATCCCCTGCGGACGAACTGGCAGAGCTGTGAACGCAGCTCACATTCCAAGGGGCTGGAAGCGGGAAAGTCCAACGACTCGAAATCGACTCCGCGAAGAGCCGCCAACTTGAGCTGATCATCATCTAAATAACGCACCTCACCGAGTCGGTTGGCTTGAATCAGCGTTTTACCGGCAAACTCAAATGCCTCGAACCGTTGAAACGCGTCGCCTAAACTGTCCCCGGCCACGACGACGCCGTGGTTCTCCAGAATCACGCTTTGACAGCCCTCGCGGAAAGTCGCTGCAATCTTGGAGCCGAGCTGCTCGCTTCCGGGACACGCATACGGCGCGAATCCGACTTGCCCGCAAACACTGAAGGACTGGTGAATCAGTCGCGTATTGGGCGCAGTCCCGCAGATGCTAAACGCCACCAGTGCAGACGAATGTGCGTGGACAATCCCGTGGACGTCCGGACGGGCTTCGTAGATTGCCCGATGAAACGGAAACTCCGATGACGGCGGATGACGGCCGTCGATTGTTCCATCGGGTGAGACACAGACAATGTCGTCGCGTGTCAGATTGCCTTTGTCGACGCGAGCCGGTGTAATCCAGATTTTGCCGTCCACGTCACGGATCGACAGGTTGCCACCGGACGTGGTTGTCATCCGGTAGCGGTAGATGCGATCAATCGCGTGAACAATTTCATCGCGTGGATGGACGACAGAACGTCTTGGACTCATTTGGCGATCCTGACCGGGGTATGACCTTCCGCAGAACCTTGACGCGGTCCAACTGCGGTCGTCTCGATGCCAGAGCGGCATCGTCGGCCAACAGTCTACAGGGGTTTGTTTTGAAACGCGGCGCTGCGGTGCGAAATCGCACTCTGTCGTGCGATCCGTCATAGCGAGTGAGGCATGATCCTGGCGCCATTCACTGGCGAACCGAAAACCCCTTTTTGCTCATCACGCGAATTCACGCTGAACCGTGACTCAGCGATTACTTCGCAACGCGCGGCGATGGCCGTTAGGCCATGTCGGTGATCTTGAAGATTTCGCCATTGGAGCCACCCATCGCGGTGCAGCTCACATCGATCCGCGCAATTTTGATTGCACTGGGGGTTTGTCCGGCCGACCAGTCGATGAAGACATGGCTGGCGCCACCGTTGATGCCTGAGAATCCCTCGGGCATGGAGACCTTCCACGAAGCCCAGATGTCGAAGTCGTTCCATCCACGTCCACGCCACGCCTCGGGGCCATCGGACCCGCTTTCGAGCGAGATGTGAGTGACGCAAACGCGGCCGCCTTTGTTGCCGATCACGATTTGGCAGCCACTGAATGGTCCGGAGGCGGCCCAAGTCTGCCCGCCTTCGGCGAGCCCAAACGTCGCCTTGGTCGGGGCGTAGTTGACCCACATTCCGACGTCGCTGGCTCCCTTGCCGGCGGGAGAGACTTTCAGATTCCCGCCGTCGCTCGTGACCACGACGTTCTTCTTGTTCTCTTGAAGTTCGTCCGACAAATTTGCGGGCATCACGTTGTCGAGAGTGAAGGTGTTTCCTTTGAATCCGCTGAGCGTGCCGTAGGAAGGTCGCATGAGTTTGGGCCGTCTGTGAGGTTTCCTGTGGAATGAGAAGGACAGTGGACCGTACGTCATACAACGTGGACGTGCCTCGCGATTTGGAGGTGGCTGTCCGCCGCCCCCTACCGCACAGGCCTTTCAGCCCGCGAAAGCAACTCATTCGGATTGACCCTCCCAAGTCCATGCCGGGGACCGTGAGTCGGGGTCACAACGACGCAGTGCGAAGAATCAAAACGATCTCCGTCCCATACTCAAGATTTGGTCGTGAGTGCCAAACAAACGACCTTGCTATCCCCGCGGAGGAGCATGCGATTGCCGACGATGATAGGTGCCGCCCAACAGGGATAGCGAATGAGATCGCTGAGGTCGTACTCCGCGACGACATCGAGCTCTGCTGGATCAGGACGAACGATTTGCATTTCCCCGCGTTCTTCGAGCACCACAAGATGTTCGCCCGCGAGCGCGCACGAACTGCGGATTCGGCGTCCGTCATTCCATTGAAGTTTCCCCGTCGCGAATTCGATGCAGCGGAAGTCACTGTCCGGGTTGTTGCGACCGCTGCATCCGTAGAGGTAACCGTCAACGAGGAGCGGTGTCGACCAGTGCGCCCGCATGACTTGCTTGCGGCGGTTGTTGACATCATCTTGCCAGACCACCGAGGCCTTTTCGCGTGTTGCCGACAACAGCACGCTGCCGATTTCGTAGCACTCGCTCAAAAAGATCTGATCGCCGGAAACGACCGGGATAGCGGCGTTCACACTTTCAAGTAACTCGGCACCGTGGGCAAACGACCAGAGCAGTTTTCCGTGACGCGGATCAACGGCGATCAGACTGTCGCGAGCAAAATACAGCACTGCCGTTTCGGCGCCGATTTGCATCGTTCGTGGACTGCTGTAACTGGCCAACTCATCGCCACAACGCCAAAGCTCTTTTCCGTTTTGGAGATCGAATGCAACGAGCGCCGAGCCGTCGGGTGCGACTCGATCGAGTCGCCCGGGAGGAAGTCGTTGATCCTCACTGGGACTGCCACCGACGGCGACGATGACTTTTCCGTCCAGGATCAGTGGAGACGAACCGACACCGAAGAAGTTTTGGACGACGCCGTAAACGGCATTCGTATCAACACTCCATATGAGTTCGCCGTCCGAACGATCTCGGCAACACAGATCGCCGGCGACGCCGAACGTCACGATTCGGTCACCCGCGACGGTCGGCGTGCCGCGTGGTCCGCTTTCGTATCCGTACATGTCTCGGTAGCGCATCGGCCGGACCTGTGACCAGATCACATCACCCGATTCAAGATCGATGGCCCGCAGACGTTCTTCGCCACCGCGACTCGATGCGATCGCATCGAATTGGTAATAACGGTCCCCGACGACGCTGCCCAAACCGTAGCCCTCGCCGACTTGGAGTTGCCACGCAACTTCGGGGCGTGAACTCCAGTCGAATTCGAGGCCGCCGGTGTCTCCGACGCCGTCAAAGTCCTTACCAAGCAATCTTGGCCACCCGGAGTCGCCTTGGATGAGAGGCATCTCCGCGCGAACCGTCGCCGACGTTTCGGTGTCGCCTTGAACCTGCGCCGGCCCGAGTGCGTCCGGCTTGTCCTGAGCTTGCGTGCCGTTTTGCCCTTCACACGCGACCGTCAGCGCGAGAAACAGAACAATGCCCGCTGGTAAGCCGCGGCGAGGAAGGGAATGATGCATGGATGTCTGAGGTAGCAGTCTCATGAGTGATCTTTACGTTTGTCCGCGGTTGACCATTCCGGCGGCAGAGTTGCGCACCAGCGTGGCTCGCAGCAGCGGGCCGGGCGGTCAAAACGTGAATAAAGTGAACTCGAAAGTCACGCTCCGCTGGTCGCCCTCACAATCTACCGTGATCGATCCGGGATGGCGCAACCGGTTTGTCGCTCGCCACCAAAATCGCATCAACCGCGACGGCGAAGTCGTGCTGCACTCGGAGCGTTATCGCGATCAGCCGCGAAATCTCGCCGACGCAAGGTATCGGCTGACGCAAATGTTGCTGGAGTGTCGCGAGCCCGCCAAGAAACGCAAGCCGACCAAGCCCACTGCCGGAAGCAGGCGACGACGCAAAGAAGCAAAACAGCGGCAAAGCCAAAAGAAAGATGGCCGACGAACGAAATGGGATGCTTCCTGACGCTTCTCAGCAGGTACTTGAATCACGGCGAGTTGACTCGTCGCGTCCCAAGGCCGGCATCGGATTCAAGTCCCACCTGAGTGCAGGTCGTTTTTCTGCGTCGAGTTTTCGAGCCGCATCGCCGATTGCTTTCGAATCTCCAGCTTCTCGTGGTTCGAGGCGCGTGTCCACGCCCCGATTTCCTCCGAGGTGCGACCGCATCCGGCGCAATGCCCGGCGGGCCCGAGCACGCAAAGCTGGACACAGGGCGAGTCGACAGTCGATTGTTGTGTTCCTGCTCTATTCAACTCTCACTCTCCTGCGTGACGAGTACTTCCTGCGCGGCTGAGCCGATCTGTTTCTGTGCGTCCGATTAACCGTTGGGCAGGCGAAGTCGAAAACAGCATCCGCTGCCGGTTTCCGGATCCAAAACCTGAATCTCGCCTCCGTGTTCTCGCATGATCTTCTGGCTGACGGGGAGTCCAAGACCGGTGCCTCGAGCCCCCTTCTTTGACTCGAAGAGCGAAAAGATTTTTGCTCGGTCCTCGGGCTTCACTCCCGGTCCGTTGTCGATCACGTCGAGGTGCCATCCGTCATCGGGGTCGAAACCGGTGCGAACAGCAACTTTACCGGCGATCGCTTCAGCGTCCTCGGACGGCGCATCTTGCGCCGCGACGGCATCGATCGCATTGGTGACCAAGTTCAATACGGCCTGGTGCAATGCCTCGGGATCGAAGCGCGCGAGCGGCAACGCGGCTTGGGCGATGAGGACAAGCTGCACGCCCGATTCGCTCGCTCTCACGGTCATGAGTTCGACGACATCCTGGGCGGTTTCGTTTAAGTCGGCTTCGACCTTTTCCGGAATCCGTTCCTTGGAGAACGTCAACATGTCCATGACCAAATTCGAGATCCGTTCCTGGTTCCGGTCGACGATCCCCCAGCCCTTGCGGACGGCCGCGGTGTCTTCGCGTTTGAGACCTGATTCGATCAGATAGCTGCCGCCGCTGATGCCTTGCAAAATATTTTTGACGTGATGCGAGAGCGTGGCGACGGTCTGGCCCATGGCTGCAAGCCGTTCACTTTGAAGCAGCGCCGAGTAGTAGAACGTGTCCTCGATCGCGAGTGCGGCTTGGTGGCCGATGGCGGTGATCAGTCGAAGATGCTCGTCGGTGAAGCGATGCGTCTTGCCCCGACGGACGATTTGACCGGGGGACGTAAACGTGTCGACATAGAGTGCACCGACGATGTCGTAGCGACCTTGCAATGGGACGCAGAGGGCTTCGCGAACACCACCTTGCACGATCGAGACGGCGGCGTCAAAGCGTTCATCATCGGTGGCATTGCTGGTCCGTACACCTTCGGCACGATCGATCACGTATTCGAGAATCGTTTGGCTGATACTGATCGGATTTTCGGAGGGAGCCGCTTTGGCTCGACGATCACAACGCGCCGCCGGTTGCAACTGATTGGATTCGGGATCACGCAGCATGACGCATCCACGGTCGGCATCGACCCAATCGAAAACGAGCCGCAAGACCCGATTCAACAACTCGTCTAAGTCGTCGGTGCGTCCGACCGCCAGTGCGGTCAGGTACATGACTTCGAGCGAACGATCGGCATCGTCGATGGTGCGGATATTGAATGAACCAGAGTCGACATCACTGGACGGTTCGTCAACGGACTCCGCCGTCGGAAAATCTCTCGGAGATTCCTCCGTGTCGCGCACTCCCGCTGAGCTTCCGGAGCGTGATGCGGGCGGTGCGATCGATGAAATGATCTGGCTCGCATCCTCGCTACCGACCTGGCGGACAATGTCCACGCCGTGAGCGCCTTCGATGGCCGCCGGTTGCCCGGTCCCCGTGTAGATCAGGAGCGTGCGTCCGACTTCGATTCGATCACCGCTGGAAAGCGGAGCACTCTCGACGCGTTTTCCATTGATTTGGGTCCCATTGCTGCTGTTCAGATCGACCAGTTGGGCGCTACCATCCTCCTGCAGACGTATCTCGGCGTGGTTACGTGAGGCCTCGCTGTCGAGTAATTGGACGGTATTGGCGGTGTCTCGGCCGATGCGCACGACCGTTCCTTGCAGCACAAAGTGCTTCCCCTGATCTCGGCCACGGACAACGTAAAGCGACGCCATCTCCCCAAGATACGGCACGGGCGGGTTCGATTTAACCCCGAGAGCGTTCCCTTCGAGCCGGTCACGATCATCAGCGTCGCGTCGGTCTACAATGGGGCGGAGTGAAGCCAATATTCCAACGGAGAGACACCAATGGTTCAGCCACCACCGATCGAACCGGGTGGTTCAAAATCACAGCCGAACGCGGACACGCAAGCGTCTCCCAACGATATTGCCAACGCCGCAGCACTGGTCCAAGCATGCCGCGCGATCCGCGAACAAGTCTCGCGTGTGGTGGTTGGACAGGACGCGGTGATCGAACAACTCTTGATCGCCATTCTTTCGCGCGGACACTGCCTACTCGAAGGCGTCCCCGGATTGGCGAAGACGTTGATGATTCGGACGCTCGCCGAATCCATGCACCTGGACTTCCACCGGATTCAATTCACGCCGGACCTCATGCCCGGCGACATCACCGGGACGGACATCATTCAGGAGGACCCCGAGACCGGCCGCCGAAAGCTGCTGTTCGAACGCGGTCCAGTCTTCACGCAGATGCTGTTGGCCGACGAAATCAACCGCACACCGCCCAAGACCCAGGCCGCGCTCCTTGAAGCGATGCAAGAGCATGAGGTGACCGCGGGCGGAAAAACGTACACACTCGATGAGCCGTTCTTCGTTCTCGCGACTCAAAACCCGATCGAACAGGAAGGGACCTATCCGCTTCCTGAGGCGCAGCGAGACCGCTTTCTGTTTCATGTCGTCGTCGACTATCCGTCGCGTGACGAAGAATCCGAGATCGTCGACCGCACCACCTCGACCTTTGATGCTGCCGTCGAAGCGGTTGTCACCGGCGAGCAGATCATTTCCTTTCAAAAAACCGTTCGCCAAGTTCCGCTTCCACCACACGTGAAGGAGTGGGTGCTCGACGCCGTTCGGATGATTCGCCCGGCTGATCCTGAAAGTGCCCCATGGGCGAAGGAATTGATCGAATGGGGTCCCGGCCCGCGGGCGAGTCAGCAACTGGTCCTCGCCGCCAAAGCGAGGGCGCTGATGCACGGTCGGCCGCACGTCACGGTTGAAGATGTTCAAACGCTCGCATTCCCTGTGCTTCGCCACCGCATCGTGCCCACCTTCACCGCGGAAGCCGATGGCATCACGGTGGATGACTTGATCAAACGGTTGGTGAAAGATCTCAAGCCGAAGCAGGCGTCGAGTTTGTAGTCGGTGATCGGTGGGAATGTCAGCGAAAGGGAAACTGCCGACGACACGCTGGAGTCTGGTGGCACGCGCCGGATACGATTTGGGTGATCCCGAGTTCGGCGGGCAAGCCAGACAGTCGCTCGAAGAGCTATGTCAATCGTATTGGCCCGCACTGTATGGCTACTTGCGGAAGCGGGGCTATTCGGAAACGGACGCCGAAGACCTGATTCAGGGGTTCTTCGCCAATCTGATTCAGCGACAGTCAATCGCGACGGCGAACGAGTCGCGCGGTCGATTTCGAGCGTTTCTCTACGCCGCGCTCGATCATTTCGTTGCGAATGAATACCGACGCGAGAACGCTCTGAAGCGTGGTGGAGGCGACGCGACCTTTTCACTGGGCCAAGAACGTCTGCGTGAAATCAATCGGCGATTTGAAGCGAGCGAGGTGGACAAGCATGCCGACCCGGTTCGATGCTTCGACCATCAGTGGGCGATGCTGCTGGTGTCCCAAACGCTCCAAGAGTTGGAAGCCGAATACGAGTCTTGTGGACGTGGCGACTGGTTTCGCGAATTGTCGCCGCTGCTTTCGGCGAGCGAGATCAGTGCCGAGGAACGAAGTGCCATCGCGGAACGGCTCGGGCTCTCCGCGACAGCATTGAAAGTCGCGATTCATCGATTGCGAAAAACCTATCGCGATCGATTGGTCCAAGCCGTTGCGGAAACACTCGACGATCCGAGCGAATGGGGACGGGAGCGCGAGCACCTGTTTCGGGCTCTTGGGAAAAATTAGGCTTTCATCGAAATAGCTTGTAACCGCTCCGAGGTTTACGTGCAGAAGAGGGTAGAACGCCGATGAACTCTCTCCCTCGCTTTGGTTTCGAACGATGACCGCCAAGAAATGCCCCCGATGTGGGACAGAAATCCCTTTGGCTCCCGTGGAGATGGCGGACGCTCAAGCGGAAAACGCCCAAACGGAGGGCGAACAAACCGAGGAAGTGATCCTCCAGTGCCCGTGTTGCCTCCTGCGTCCGCCATGGGATACCCAGGCACCGATCGCAATCACGCTGGGCCCCGGCCAAACATTCGTGCCGCCAACCGTCGAAGAATTGCGTGAGCATCTGGAAGCTTATGAAGTCCAGGCGTTGATCGGGCAAGGCGGAATGGGCGCGGTCTACCTTGGCCGCCAGAAGTCGCTGGATCGGGAGGTCGCGATCAAGATTCTGCCACCAGAGATCGCCGAGCGACAAGGATTTTGCGAACGTTTCGGTGCCGAGGGCCGCGCACTGGCAAAGCTCAATCATCCCAACATCGTTTCGGTTTTCGATTACGGCGAAGCGGGCCCGTATGCGATGCTGGTGATGGAGTTGGTCGAAGGGGCAAACCTGCGCGAGGTGATGCGGCAGGGACGGCTTTCGCAAACCGAAGCATTGGAGATCATTCCTCAACTCTGTGACGCGTTGACGTACGCGCACGAAGAAGGCGTGGTTCACCGGGACATCAAGCCCGAAAATCTTTTGTTTGACGCCCGAGGTCGACTCAAAATCACGGACTTTGGATTGGCAAAGCTTGTTGCCGGCAAAGGGCCGACCCGTTCGGACGAAACCAACATCACCCCTGACAAGGAAACGGAACCGACTCAGAGCATTGTCCGCACGCTGCACTACATGGCACCCGAGCAGATCGAGAATCCTCGCAGCGTCGATCATCGCGCCGACATCTATGCGCTCGGCGTGGTTTTCTACGAGATGCTGACCGGCGAGCTGCCGTGGGAAGATTTGATCCACCAAGCGAATTGGTCAACGGTGGCGACGCCGCTAAACCGATGGCGGTGCAAATCGATGTGAGATTGGACGACGTCGTTCTTCGAGCACTCGAAAAGCAGCCTGAAAAACGATATGCCTCGGCCGCCGATATCAAGGACGATATCGACGCGGTCGACCATCCGCAGGTGGAATCCGAGACTGTGACGGGGGCGAAAGTCAAATGGGTTCAGGACAAGGCGGGACAGGCGCGCGAGGTGGCGTCACGCACGACCGATTCACTTCGCAATGCCTCGTCGGGGTTCAGGGATTTTGCCCGAGCTCGCTTGATCAAGAACCCGCAAGTTGACACCCCCGCCTATTTGTCACTTGCGATCGGTGTCGCGTCATTGATGCTGGGACTCCTGGCATCCAATGCCTACGGCGAGGGAGGGAAGTTGACCTTCGGAATCCTCCTGATCGGAGCCATCGCGTCGTTCACCTTGGCGCGTATCGCGCTGCACCGTGAATCACAGAGCTCCCCCGAGCGGCCAAGCTATGTCATACGGGTTGTTCTCGCGGTGATTCATTTTGCGATCCTCGCACCCGTCGTTGTCGTTCCCTTCGTCGCGTCGGCTTTCGCTTGGGTGAGTCTCTTTGGCGAGCCACGCTGGCTCGACCAACCCGGCTGGCAGCGCGACTGGATGCAGATGGCTTGCTTGGGAGTGACGGCGACATCGATTGTCTGGTTTGCGGTGGTCCTCCTTCACACGCTCTACCCCACCTTCTTCGCCGCAATCTTTCGACCGTTCATTCAGCCGACTCGAACGTGGTTTGGAATCGTTGTTTTATTCGCGCTGATCGTGATCGGCATCTCAAGCTTGGTCGGTTTTCAGGCCAACCAGTATCAACCTTACACGCCGGGACAAGAGTTACGGCGATCCGACTTGAGTAAGTTGTCTCCTAGTGATTACAGAAAACTGATGCGTCTCGGAGTCGACGAGCCACCAGAACCAAAATTCGACCCGCGGTAAGGCATCGCCATTACGCCCGATTCGAACGGACCGTCGATGTGAGCTGGAGCTCCGTCGTGGAGACATCATCCATACAACAGAGTCAAACAGATCATCTGTGATCAGGCGGTGAAGTGCTTCCGCTGGTCAAAAGCTTTCGTTCGCAAATGCAGTTTCGCAAATGGAACAATCAATCTTATCAAGCCAAGTTGGGCGACCACCCCACAGACGTGTCGCCAGCAGCCGAGGACATGATCCAAGGCCACTCCAACGCTTGCAGCTTGCAGATGAAGGTCGCATCGAAGACAGACAGCAAGTCGTAGCGGATTGGCCGCAACGCGTCTGGAGACCACCGAGCGGGCATCAAGAGGAAAATGCGTGCGATGTGATCGCGTGTAGCGTTTGACCGCCGCGATTAGAACCAACGATCGCAATGACCAATCGCCAACACGCTGCGAGGCTTCTTTGATGGGTGGTTTGGGGGACCGAACCCGTTTTCGGCCTCGTTTGCTCGGACCTTGCCTCCTTTGAATTCTGCTGTTTCCGTTTTCTTTGCCAGTGGAATCGCCGCGAGCGAACGGTTCGCAATCGGATTACCACTCAAATCGATCGTGTTCTGAATGAAATGCAATTTGCGATTCGGTGCGATGATTTACAATGTGGGTTTGAATGTTGCGGCTTCGGAACTCATGACCGTTTCCATCGAACAATTCGCCAAACGAATCCACGAAAGCGGGTTGCTATCGCAAGCCGACGTTCAGGAGATTGTGCGAAACGAAGCCCCTGCGGATGTGCAACAGTTGGCCCTTCTGCTGGTCCATAGCGGAAAGTTAACCGCCTACCAGGCAAAGCAAATCTACGCGGGCAAAGGAAAGGGGCTCATACTGTCGAACTACGTCGTGCTCGACAAACTCGGGCAAGGCGGAATGGGTATGGTGCTCAAAGCAGAGCACAAGCGGATGCGTCGACAGGTTGCCATCAAGGTGCTTGCTCCCGCAGCGATGAAGACGCCTCATGCGGTGGAACGTTTTCATCGCGAGGTAGAAGCCGCTGCCCGTTTAGAACACCCGAATATCGTTGCCGCGTATGACGCGGACGAAGCCCACGGCGTTCATTTTTTCGTCATGCAATACGTCGAAGGCAAAGACTTGTCCAAACTGGTCAAGGAACACGGCCCGCTGTCGCCGACGAAAGCGATCGAATGTGTTGTTCAGGCAGCTCGAGGTTTTGAGTACGCGCATCGGCAAGGCGTGGTTCATCGCGACATCAAACCCGCGAATCTATTACTCGATCGTCAAGGTACGGTGAAGATTCTCGACATGGGGCTGGCAAGACTGGAAAGCGTGGATGACGACCCGACTCAAGCCGAGCTTACGGGAACGGGGCAAATCATGGGAACGGTCGACTTTATGGCGCCCGAGCAAGCGATGAGCACCAAGGCAGCCGATGCGCGCAGCGATGTTTACTCGCTGGGAATCACGCTTTGGTACCTCATCGCCGGCAAACCGGCCTACGATGGAGAAACGCTGATGGCGAAACTCATGGCTCACCAGCAAGCTCCCATCCCACGGCTCCAAGACGTTTCCTCCGAAGCAACGCCCGAATTGGATGAGCTGTTCGGAGCCATGGTTGCGAAGCGACCAGAGGATCGCCTTCAATCCATGACCGATGTACTCGCAAGACTGGAGAGTTGCCTGGGCTCAAGCCCGGCACGATCGTCAAGTGTGCTGAAAAACGCGTCGATCCCACTCGTTGCGGAAGGCTTGAGTTTCCTGGATGAACAGACAACGCAAGCACCGACGAAGGTAGCGAGTTTAGCGGAGAGTCCAGGGGCATCGAACGATGAAGTTGCAGAGACGATTGACATCCAGCCAACTGACGCCGACACCGATCCGCAAACGCAAGTTCAGCTCCCGGAGATCAACACCGACTCATCGACATCGATCCGCCCCAAAGAATCGGCTGCTCGAAAACGAGGAGGTTATCGCACTGTGATTTTGGGGGCATTTGCCGGTGGCCTGGCAATGCTGTTGCTGGCGACGGTTGTCTTGTTTTTCAAGACATCCAAGGGGACGCTCAGGATCGAGATCAACGATCCCAAAATCGAGGTTGCGATTCGCGGTACCGACATCGTGCTCAGTGGTGCTGGTGATAAGGAGCTTCAACTGACGCCTGGCGAACACACCTTGCACGTGCGCCGTGGCGATTTTGAGTTTGACACGGAGTCGTTGATCCTCAAGAACGGCGAGACGGTGGCGGTGAAGATTGACTCTCTCGATCAAGAAATCGTGCTCACCCAAGATGGACAAAGAAAGTCTTATGTGGAGCGAGATTCGGAGGTGGCAATGAATGTGGGAGCGTCTGCCAAATCAGGTCTGCCCTCCGCCGAATCAGGTCTGCCATCCGCCGTATCAGGTCTGCCCTCCGCCGAATCAGGTCTGCCCTCCGCCGAATCAGGTCTGCCATACGCCGTATCAGGTCTGCCCTCCGCCGTATCAGGTCTGCCCTCCGCCGTATCAGGTCTGCCCTCCGCCGTATCGGCGTCCGGGTATGCGTTGCAATTCAATATTGATTCCAAGGTGGATCGACCACACAGTGTTTCCTTTCCGACGCTTCGAGACGCCACCGACTCGCTGACCATTGAACTATGGACCCAGCGAAACAAATCGCGATGGGTTCTGCCTGATCAGCCCCGCGCTCACCGCTGGATCGCAGGATTCAATTATCTCGGTCAAATCGGTACCGACGAGGGCGGCAAACTGGGTGGTCGTTTTATCGACCCGGAAGCTGAGCCCCCGGGTGAACGAGGTATTTCGTGCGCTGATCCTTTCTTAGGCATCCTGCAGCCGATTCACCTTGCCTTTGTTCGCGATGCCGCAAAGGGTGAAGTGCGGTTCTTTGCCGACGGAAAACGTATCGGACTTCAGAAAGTCTCAAACACTCGCGGCAACGATTCCTTCGGGTTGCTCACGCATCAGTGGCAAGGAGAGATTCGAGATTTCGGGTACATGGGATGGATTGATGAGGTTCGTGTTTCGAGTGTTGCACGGTACGAGGAATCCTTCACGCCCAAGCGCCGTTTCGAACCAGATCCCGACACGCTCGCTCTTTATCACTTTGATTCCGGCTCGGGCAAACTGGCCAAGGATTCGTCTGGCAATAACCATCATGGCAAAATCGTCGGTGCCGAGTGGATTGTTCCGGGGCAATGGTTCCGGCGGAACAAGAACATTTCGGCTGACAACCCGATGCTTGCTTTACA
>JBCBOT010000068.1:0-30027 GCA_039821165.1 Planctomycetota bacterium
AACTCGCTGATCGGCCAAATCGGCTCATCCAAAGGATCCGCCGCGTTGCGGGTGACCAATGAAACCGTGACCAACAACGTGAGTGCGATCAGCACGATCGCAAATACGTCGCGTGCAAAGTCGGGGGATGCAGGTGAATCGTCAATCAAATCGGCCGACATGGATCGCTCGAAAGGGAGGCACGCGAACTTCAACCGGCGGAGGCTCCGGCCGAAACGTATCGCGGGACATCGCCAGCATCGACGCCGGGGCTTGATTGCTTGAAACAACCTCTTTCGGATCGCATCACCGATCGGATTGCCCACGTGGACTCAACCGGAAAAGCTTTCGTGTTCCCCAAATGCGTTCACAGGCGAACGTTTTACCTGACCCGCTTCCCGCGCGAGTGAGAGGCAGCATTTGGTTGTCGCGCGACGGCTTTCTTGTTTCACGACACTACGACAGCGCAACACTTCAATCGTGCAGCGACGGCTGGCTAGGCCGACGTCGACTGTGTTGAGACCAAGAAGGTCTGCTGCGGCTCACCGCGGATGCCAGGGAAAAAGGCTTTGATTCGACGATCAAACTCTCGCCCGGTTATTTCATCGTGTCCACTGAACTGATTCAAATCGCCTTCAGCTTCCTGTTTACGTTTGTCTGGCTCTTCGTCGGCCAAATCGTCGTCGCCAGCCGCTGAGGTACTTCCGATGCGCGTCGCCCTCATTCTTTTCGGTATCAGCCTTCCGCTCTTCGTCGCCGCCGAGGATCCATACAACGTCGTCGTGATCGTTGCCGACGACTTGGGTTACGGTGAAACGGGAATGATGGGGAACCAAGAGATTCCGACACCGCGAATCGATGCCCTCGCGGCCAGCGGCATTCGATGCACCTCGGGCTACGTGACTGCTTCGTACTGCAGTCCGTCCCGTGCCGCATTAGTGACCGGTCGTTATCAAGGTCGATTCGGCTACGACGCCAATCCGACTGGAAAGAAGAACCTGCTTCCTACCTCGGGCCTTCCCGAGACGGAGTCGACATTCGTGCAGACGCTGCGGGATGCCGGCTATCGAACCGGGCTCGTTGGCAAATGGCATCTCGGCGGGGTTCCCGAAAAACATCCGATGAAACGTGGATTTGAATCGTTCTATGGGTTTCTTCACGAGGGTCACTATTACGTCCCTGGGCCACCTCACGGCGGCGTCTACACGATGCTTCGAGACACGTCGCTTGAATCGGGCGAACGTGTTCGCGACGGCAACGTGGTGCGCGGCAACTATGCCCGCATCAATGAGCCGCCCTATGATCAAGACAATCCGATGCTCCGCGGCACCGAGGAAATCGAAGAGCCGAGATACCTCACCGATGCGATCGCGGACGAGGCGGTCGAATACATCGGAAAACATCGCGAAGATCCCTTCTGTTTGATGGTGTGCTTCAACGCGGTTCACAGCCCGATGCAGGCGACCGAGAGCGATGTCGAATCGCTGCGTCGAATTGCGGACATTCAGCGTCGCATCTTCGCGGGGATGGTGATCGCGCTCGACCGTGGCGTGGGCAAAATTGTTGATGCGATCGAGGACCATCAATTGCGACGCAAAACGCTCGTCGTCTTTCTCAGTGACAACGGTGGACCAACGGCGGAGTTGACCAGCAGCAACGCCCCACTGCGAGGCGGGAAAGGCTCGCTCTACGAAGGCGGCGTCCGTGTTCCGATGATTTGGTCGCTACCTGGAAGAATCCCAGAGGGGCGAAGCGAAGATCGCATCGTGACCAGTCTGGACATCGCCGCGACTGCGCTGGACTTGGCCGGTCTCGAAGCCAACTCGATGGCCGATGGCATCAGCTTGCTCGAATGGCTCGACAACCCGATCGGTCGCGGCCATGACGAGGTGTTTTGGCGGATGCCGGGTGGACGGGCCGCGATGCGCGTGGGGAACTGGAAAGTCGTTCGACCTCGTCTTAACGAACGATTCGAGCTTTATCATCTAAAGAGCGACCTCGGAGAGCAACGCGACTTGAGTGCCACACAACGTCAAAAGCTCAAGGAACTCACGAATCGTTGGCGGGCGATCAACGCCTCCATGCCGCCAATGAAATAGGCCGACCGACACGGTTTCAACAGGTCGTGTCAGCGGGCAGCACCCGCAAGAATCGTCCGCGCCGCAAAAGCGACGCGGCTACTCAGCTCGTCGGAATCATCGAGTCGCAGCGTGACCAATCCGTGCATGGTCGCCCAGAGGATCTTCGCGACGTGAACTTGCTTGTCGGGCGTTGCGTCCGGAATCGCGTTGCGAACGCTATCGATCAGCAACTGCAACGACTTGGGCTTGAACTCGTTCAGTGTTTCGTTGCCGTCATCCAAGAGTTCTCTACGGAACATGATCGAGAACACGCCCGGTGATGCTCGATGGTGCTTGACGTAAGCCTCGCAGAGCGCCACGACGTGCCTTTCGGGCGAACGCTTTTTTCGAAGCAGCGTTTCAAACTCCGCCACCAATCGCTGAAAGCCGTCTGCCGCCACGGCCGTCAACAAGCCCGTGACATTGCCGAAATGGTGGGAGGGCGCCGCGGGCGCGACACTCGCCCGTCGGGCCACCTCACGAAGACTGAACCCCTCAATACCGCGGTCGTCCAGCAACTCGACGGCATGCAAGAGCAACTCCCGCCGGAGGTCTCCGTGGTGATAGGCCGTTCGTTCTGTTTCGTCACGTTTCATCGCAGCATGCTCAAACACGAATCATATCGCACTTGACTTAAATGAACAGCGCTCATATTCTGAACGGTGTTCAAATCAGTGGTTCGAAGTTCTGGGGATGGCCATGGTAGAGGTTGATCGGGTTGGAAAAACGGCCTTGGTGACCGGTGCCCACGAGGGCATCGGGCGGACCGTCGCCGACGCACTTGCCGAAACCGGTTATCGAGTTTTTGGGACGAGCCGATCCGCGCGTCCGGATCGCGACGGTGTTGCGATGCTTCGTCTCGACGTTCGCGAGCAACAAAGTGTGACCGACTGTGTTGGAGCGATCCAGGAATCGGCGGGCCCGATCGACGTCTTGGTCAGCAACGCCGGATTGACGGTCGTTTCGCCGTCAGAGGAAACACCGCTCACCGTCGCCCATGACATGATGGAGGTGAACTTCTACGGCGCCGCCCGACTCGTCAATGCGGCGCTTCCGGCGATGCGAGCACAACGCGCGGGGCACTTGGTGTTCATCAGTTCGCTGGCGGGTCGCATGGGTGTGCCTGGACAGAGCTATTACTGCGCGAGCAAACATGCCCTCGAAGGCTATGTCGATGGCTTGTATGCCGAACTGCAGATGTTCGGAATCAAGGTTTCGTTGCTGGAGCCGGGGCACTTCCGGACCAACATCATTGAGAAATCGACACGTCCGGATTGGCCGACCCTCGAAGCCTATGACCCGGTGCGCGATCACTTGCGTGAGGTTGTGATGAAGGCAACGGCCGAGGGTGCGGATCCCCGGTTGATTGCCAACGTGGTGCTCAAGGCCATCCAGTCTCGACGACCCCGATTGCGTTATCGCGTCGACGGCGATGGAAAACGAGCGATGTTCTTTAAATCCGTTCTACCCGAGGCGATGTTCTATTCGGTCGTCGCCAAGCGTTTTGGCATGTCACTTTTTGGAGGATCAAAATGAAACGTTCGCTTCAGATCACCATGCTCGTCGTCGCGGCGATCCCGTTGATGCTAGGCTTACTCGGTTTCATTCTCGGTGCGGGCCAGTTCGTCCCCAAAGATCAGATCACGGCTAACTTGGACAGTCACATCCGGTTTAGCGCGATTTGGTTTACCGGCGCATTCTTCTTAACGGTTTGGTGCGTTCGCAACTTGGAAATTGCCGGCCCCGTGATGCGGATTCTGTTCGTGGTGATGGCGTTCGGTGGGGCGGCTCGGCTGTTTTCGATGAGCCAGTTCGGTATTCCGGACCCGCCAATGATCGGTGGTGCGATTGTCGAAATTGCGGTTCTCGCATTCATCCCTTGGCACGCGGTCGTGATGCGTCATACGCAAACGGAGACGCCCACGTGAGACAAACTGTCGATCACGTTTGCGACGAATCGGCCGTCGCCTCGTCCAGCCCGCATGCGGACGTCAGCTCTTCGATGAATCGTTCTCTGTCTTGCGGCGAGACCAGATAAAACTGAGAGGCGGTGCTGATTTTGACGCGACGAAGTGACATCGCGGGAGCGCTGAGCCAACTGCCGCTGGGCTCGATCACTTTGATTCGTTCGAAGGGCACGCGGTAGAACAGAATGCCGCAGCGAATGGTCAACGAATCTGAGAGGATCGTGTACCGGCAAGGCACGGTGAAAAGTGCCGTCGCAAACAGAGTGATGGCGGCCGCGATCAGGCAGATCAGTGAATCGTTATCACGCCCTTGCTGCATCATGAAGACGGTCAGCCCCATCAAACCCAGCGGCGACGCGACCAACAGACACGCGATCCATAGATCGACTTTGGAGCGGTAGACGGACTGTTTGTTTCCGTTTCGAGAAGTCTCACTCATCCTCTACCAGTCTCTCCCGTTTCACCGGGCGGTTCGTAAGGGTTGACGTCATCCGTAGTCGCTTCTTCGGACGCTTCCTGTTCGTCGAACTCATCGTCGGCTTCACTCATCTCTCGAACGGCCTCAGCCATGGCTTCGGCGAAAGCGACAATCTCTTCGCGTTGCGTGCGTGTCACGGTCAAGTGTCGAAAGATATCGCTTTCATTCTTCTTGATTTCCCCTTCATCAACCGTGAGCGTGATTCCGATCGCGGACAGGTAGTCGCTTTGGTCGCACGTGGGACAGTCGGCGAGCCTCAGTTCGACGTAGGTCGCTTGCTGGTCCGGCACGATCTGAAGCTTCTTGAGTGCATCGAAGTCACCGTTTCGCACCCGTGTCCACGCCGGATCGTCCGTCGAGACAGGCAGCACGGCGAGGTCTTCGGTCTCGTCGTTCCACGAGTTGCAAATTTCGCAGAACGGTTTCTTGCCGTAGGTCTTCATTCCGCCGGCGATGGAGGTTCCGAAAATCATGCCGAACTCGATCAGCCAGATCGCGACGAGCCACAGGCCCTTCATTTTTCCTCCGCCCATATTCCAAAGGCCATCGTCGTAGAGCATGCCGATCCATTTCGCGATGAACAGGGGATCGAATCCCGCAAGCACGATCGCAATAAAGTCGGGCATGGCCAGCCCGTCAAACTTCAATCCCACCAAGCCCGGGTGGACAGCCCAGCAGGTGTAGTAAGCGATGGAAGTGAAACCCAGAATCGTGAGAAACGCGAACAGACGGCTTCGGTACTTGAGGCGATAGCAGAGCGTGCCGGCGATGAAGCCCAGCCCGGCCCCGGAAAAGAATGTGACCAAGCCCCTCAGTTTCACGTACGGCAAATAAACCATGGCCGCGGAGTACAAGAAACCGAGTACCAGAGCGAGCGGTATCAGGACAGCGGCGGCGGCGACGAGACTCGTGACCGGAACACGACCACTCGGCTGGTACAGCATCGGTGCTCGCGCGCTCGCCATGTTCAAATCGTCGCTCACAGCCTCATTCATCCGTGTCTTGTCCCTTGTCTGAAAGCGGCCGGCAGCCCCGGACCTATTGAGGTAGAGGCAGACCCGATCTTGAAGGTGGCGACGAACCGTGCTCTCTTGTCCGCCTCCACTGTAGTATACCGCAAGGCACCCAAAAGATTAGCTCACGCCGGATGGATTGCGACTGCAACATGCCGCCTCGACCGCAGAGTCTCCAATCGGATCGCGCGCCGCGAGCCGTCGCGCGAGCGTGGATGGATCCCTCCATTCTTCGTTGGCCGGGAGCGAATCTTTGCCGGAATCCCTTCGGCGAATTGACCCGCCAAGAGCGTGCCGAACTGGCCATCGTCGATCTGGAACCTGTGCTGAGTCATCTCACCGATGCGAATCGTGACCGGTGGCTGCCGCGACGGGCCTATCAATTCATCGGCGAGTGCGGACGTGGTAAGACAACACACATGCTGACGCTGCATCAGCGATTTGAGGACTCGGTTTACGTGTATCTGCCCGAAGACGAACCGTGTCCGGCAATCCCGCTGGGCTCGCCGTTGCTCATCGACGAAGCTCAGCGACTGCCTCGTCGCGTTCTGCGGCGTGTCGCCGAATCGGGCAGCACGCTCATCCTGGGAACCCATCGCGACCTTTCCAGGCCACTGCGTCGACACGATTATGAAGTGGTGACACACCGCATCGGACTGACGCTGTCGCCGGCGAAGTTGGCGACCATGCTCAATCGAAGAATCGCCGCATCACGGAGAGACCCCGATGCGCCGGTTCCGAGCCTCTCACTCGAGGTCGCGGGCGAGTTGACACGTCGGTTCGGGACCGACATCCGCGGAATCGAAAGCTACCTCTACGACATCGTTCAATCCCAAGTGGAACACCATGGCGAAATGCGATTTATCGATTGAGCTCGACGAGCCGGATCGTGTCTACGGCGGTGGCGACAAGATCACCGGGACGGTCCACGTCGTGGTGGACGCGAACGTCAAGTGCAAAGGCTTGGACGTGCAAACGAATTGGCGGACGCACGGGCGAGGCAACATTGCCAGCGGCACCCGTGACTCGATCACACTGTTCAGCGGTGAATGGACCGCCGGGCAAAACCCATCGTACCGATTTGAGTTGGTCGTCCCGGATTGGCCTCCCAGCTACCACGGGGGCTACATCAACATTGATCACTGTGTTCATGTCCGGGCAAAGATCCCATGGGCTTTCGATCCGAAGGCCTCGCGCGACTATGTGATGCGACCGAATCGGCCGATGGACTCAGATGCGATTCCGGCACAGTCAACCGAAGTCAGCGGATGCGTCGGTTACGTGGTCGCAGCAGTCTTTATCGGTTTCCTCGTGTTCTTTTGTGGCGGCATGGCGGCCGCATTCGCGGCGAACCCGATCATTCCCATCGTCGGAAGTGTGATTGTGCTTCCCATCTTCGGATTCATCGCCGCGAGGTACTACCTTCCGAAGTTCTTGCTCGGCAATGTGGAGTGTGAACTCTCGACGCCGATCGTCTCGCCCGGCGGCGTCATCGAAGCAAGACTCGCCTTTCAACCACGACGGGGATCGGCGATCAACGGAATCACGGCTGCACTCGTCGGATCGGAAGTCTGCGTGAGCGGCAGCGGCAGCAATCGCACCACGCACACCAATAAGTTCTTCGATGAGTCTCAACTGCTTCAAGAAGCAACCCGATTGCAAGCCGGCTCGCGACAGGAGTTTGACCTCAAGTTTCAAGTTCCAAGTGATGTCCCATACTCGTTCGATCTTTCGGACAACGATCTTCGGTGGCAAGTCGATGTGAGAGTCGACATTCCGCGTTGGCCCGATTGGACCAGATCACTCAAGCTTCTGATCTTGCCCGGCGAAGAAGCCGGACATGCCGCGCAACCCGCTGCGGATCAACAAGCCGATTTGGATGCCGCGAGCGAGATCACGTTCGCGGAGACCGCGAGCCACATTTGGAGTTCGCGCGAGGACGACGAGCAACTCGAAACGCTTGTCGCGGCCGTGACCGGAATGACCTTCAATCTGGAGACCATCATTGAGAGGCGGCTGCTCTATGCCGGGGACGAAGACCCCCATCTCTACCCGGATGGCTATGCGGTTTGGGCGCGGCACACCGATCCGCCGCTACCGCTGGTACTCTATGTCCCGCATGACTTGGCCGACGAGTTCGAGCAAGCCGGACGCGACCCTTGGTCGTGTCGCGGAACGATTGTCGGCTGGGACCACCAGCACCGTCGACTTCAGGTCAAGGTACTGGCACAGTAATGCCTTGGCGGGCACGATTCTTGGCACTGTCCCGCAAAGACACCCTCCGGCAAAGGTGGCGGAACAATTTCCGGGCGTGGTGTGAGCTAGCTGCTGGTTTCCGGGCTGTACGCGTGCTGAGCGCCTTGCCGCTCAACATTTGCGGTACCGTGCCTAGCCAAGCGACGCGAATTTCCTAAACTCGGCAATTCCAACTGCCGTTCATCGAGTCACCGCATGCCGTCGCCTAGAGTCCTCGTCCTCCGCGCTCCCGGAACCAATTGTGACGAAGAAACCGCGTTCGCATTTGAACGCGCGGGCGCGGTCGCCGAACGCGTCCACGTCAACCGATTGATCGAAAACAAAGCGCTCAAGGATCGGTATCAGATCCTTTGCTTTCCCGGCGGGTTTAGCTACGGCGACGACATCGCGGCGGGACGGATTTTGGCGACCCGTCTCCAACGCCACCTCGCTGGTTTGCTCGACACCTTCGTTCATGGCGAAGGCGATCGGCTCGTGCTGGGCATTTGCAACGGCATGCAAATCCTGATGCGGTTGGGCGTTTTGACGGAGCAAGTCGATGCGGTGCAGGACGATGATCCGGCGACGTTAACCTGGAATGATCACGGTCGCTTCGAAGACCGCTGGGTGCACTTGGCCACCGACAATACCCACTGTGTGTTTCTTCGTGACATTGAATCGATGTACCTGCCGATGGCACACGCGGAAGGCAAGTTTGTCGCCCGCGACCAGGCCGTGCTGCGCGAAATGGCGGATGCGGGACGACTTTGCTTGCGGTACACCACCGAGGGTTCCACTTCAGCTTCCGACGAACGCATCGACTTTCCCGCAAATCCCAACGGCGCCGACTTCAACGTCGCCGGTGTCTGCGATCCCTCGGGTCGTGTACTCGGTCTAATGCCGCACCCCGAGCGTCACATCGATCCGACGCAACATCCTTACTGGACACGTCGCGAGGAACAGCCCGCAGCCGGTGATGGACTGGCGTTGTTCCAGAACGCGGTCGAATGGTTCGCCTAGCAGCCGCCGGGACTCAGTCGAAGTGAACGGCACAGGCATCGCCGTCGCAGACCGGACTCCCATCCTTCTTGCCGGCGAACTTGTAACGGCGTTTTGCGACTTGGCGGTACATCCATCGCCAGAGCCCGGCTGAGCCGGGCAGGTGGAGAATCGGGGCCGCCGGCCAGAGCAGCCATAGTCTTCGGCTGAGATAGCGGACCGCGTCGGCACCGCCGTGTCGGTTGCCAGCCCCGTCAATCACGTACATTTGGGCCATCAACTCTTCGTGGCTCAGATCGGCATAGTCCGTCGCAACTCTCGGGTCGTGCAGCGACAGATAAGACAAACGTCCACCACAGCAATCAAAACGGGCCAAGTTTTTGACCTGCCCGATGCAGAAGTTGCAATTGCCGTCATAGATCACCACATCCGCTTCGGGCCGCTCGATCGGGTCGGGTAACCCGTTTTCCCCGACGGTCGGGAGCGTTGCGGTTGCAGTTTCAGGCATGGTTTCTGGAAAAAACGTGGAAAACGGACTCAATCTTGCCCGCCCGGGGTTCGTATACTCCAATGATAGGTCGATCCGCTACCGAGGGTACCGCAATGAACCGAATCGAATCACAAGTCCGTTCCGCACGTCGCCGTCTGATTTTGGGCATTTTCGGCCGGTCCGTCTGCATTGCCCTCTTCGCAGCCCTGTTGGTGGCGACAGTCGCGTGTGCCGTCCCGGGGATTCGCCCCATCTCAGTCGACATTCAAACCTGGAACGTGGCATGGATCGCCGGGACCATCGCGGTTGCCCTGTTCGGTTCACTGGCATACGCGCTGACGACCGCTCCGAGCGTGGATCGGGTCGCTCTCGAAGTTGATAAGCGGTTCGGACTCAACGAGCGGTTGAGCAACTCGATGGCAATGGTCCCCACCGACCGCGAAACCGACTTTGGAATCGCCGCGATTGAGGACGCCGGTAAAAAGGCAGACGAGATTCAAATCGCCGAACAGTTTCGTCTCGAGCCGAACAAGGTCGGCTGGCTCCCGCTGGCGATCACGCCCGTTCTGGTCGTTGTCCTATTGCTCGTCGAACCGGTGCAACTGAGCGAGGCGGGCTCGGATTCAAGTGTCGATCCCGCGGTTGCCAAGCAGGTTCAACGAGCCGCATTGCAGTTGAAGAAGCGAATCGAACAGCAGAAGCGAAACGCCGACGCCAAAGGTCTCAAGGAGGCTCGTGACCTGTTCGAGAAGATGGAACGCGATCTCAACAAGATCACGGAAAAGAAAGACACGGATCGCAAACAGGCGATGATCGCGCTCAACGACCTGAAGAAGCAACTCGACGAGCGGCGAAAGCAACTCGGCTCGAGCGACCAAATGCGAAAAGCAATGTCGCAGATGAAGTCGATTCAATCGGGACCCGCCGACCAGGCCGCCAAGAGCATCGCCAAGGGCGACTTCGGGAAGGCTCAAAAAATGGTTGAGCAATTGGCCAGTAAGCTTCGCAAGGGCGAACTGAGCGACAAGGAAAAGGAGCAACTCAAGAAGCAGGTCTCCCAGCTCAAGGACAAGATGGAAAAGGCCATCGAGCAGCAGAAGAAAAAAGAACAAGATTTGAAGGACAAAATTGAGCAAGCCCGCCGCGAAGGCCGGACATCGGATGCTCAAAAGATGCAGCAGCAACTCGACCAGATGAAGCAGCAGTCGCAGCAACAGCAACAACAAATGCAACAGATGGCGCAGCAGCTCGCCCAAGCCGCCGACGCGATGCAGCAAGGTGATTCGCAGTCTGCGGCCGACGCGCTTGAAGCCATGGCGGACCAGCTCGGTGACATGCAGCAAGACATGAGCGAATTGAAAGACCTCGAGTCGGCCATGAACGAGTTGTCTCAGTCCAAGGAGCAAATGCGGTGCAAGAGCTGTGGTGGCGCCGGTTGCCAGTCCTGCAAGGGAATGGGGCAAGGTATGGGCCAGGGCGAAGGCGAAGGTGACGGACTCGGCGAAGGCAGCGGACGTGGCGATCGCCCCGAAGAAGAGGGCGACACAAACAGCTACGAGACGCAGGTCCGCGGGCAAGTTCAGAAAGGGAAATCGGTGATCACCGGTTTCGCCGACGGACCAAACCGCAAAGGCGTGACACGCGAGGACCTCAAGAACTCGATCGAGAGCGCCATCTCGGAAGAATCCGATCCCCTGGAAAATCAGACGTTGCCGCGTACCGAGCGCGACCACGCCCGTGACTACTTCAACAAGCTTCGCGACGAAGAGTAAGCCGTTACCGGATCGAGATATTCCCATCGCCGAACCCTCCCGTGGGTTCGGCGACGAGTGGTTCTCTCGCCGGCCCGCGCGTTGAGGCCTTGGTTTTTAGGCTAGCCGTCTCGGCAGACCCTGCGTTTTGTCACCCAACCTCCCGCGTTCCGCCTACGTCCATGTGCCGTTCTGTCGGCACCGTTGTGGCTACTGCAATTTCAGCGTCGTTTCCGACCGCGACGACTTGATCGAACGCTATCTCCGAGCGATCGATCAAGAACTGGCTCGGACGGTGGAGAATTTCCCACCGATCGACACGCTGTTTATCGGGGGTGGGACTCCGACGCATCTTCCCGTCGACGCGTTGGATCGCTTTCTCAGTCGGCTCGCGGATCGATTTGATCTGACCGGCGTTCGTGAATGGTCTGTCGAAGCGAATCCGGAAGACATCACCGACGAAAAACTGTCGCTGTTGTCCGTCCACGGCGTCAACCGAATCAGCCTCGGTGTGCAGTCATTTCAAAACTCAAAACTCACGACGCTCGAACGTGGGCATCGTGGAGACGAAGCACAACAGATTGTCCGGCAGGTGGCCGAGCACCTCGACAACGTTTCGATCGATCTCATTTTCGCAGCTCCCGGCGAGTCTCTGACGAATTGGCGAGCCGACCTCGAGCTTGCGTGCTCACTACCGATCCAGCACGCGTCGACGTATGCATTGACGTTTGAAAAGGGGACTTCCTTCTGGACCCGCAAGTCTCGTGGCGACCTCGTTTCATTGCCGGAAGACGACGAGATCGGGATGTACGATTTGGCTCGTGAGATGCTGGGCGAGGCCGGCCTCGAACACTACGAAATTTCCAGTTTCGGTGCCCCGAATAAGCGTTGTCGCCACAATCTCGCCTACTGGCGGGGCGATGGTTGGTATGCGGCGGGTCCTGGTGCAGCTGGCTTTCTGGGATTGAATCGAACCGTGAACCATCGCAGCACCACGACTTATCTGAAGCGTGTGGAAGCGGGAGAATCACCGATCGCGGAGTGTGAGACGATCACTCGTGAACAGTGGGCCCGAGAGAAGGCCGCCTTCGGCGTCCGCATGATCGACGGTGTCGATCTAGATGAAATCCGCGACGACACGGGAATCGACATCGAGGCTCTTTGCGGAGACGAAATCAACAGACTGATCTCGCTCGAAATGATCACTCGCAGCGCCAGCCATATTCGACTCACGCCCAACGGTCTTCACTTTGCCGACACCGTCGCGGCGGCGTTTCTTTGAGAGCATTCCCCGGTATGAATCCACCGAGCCTGCGGACCAAATTCGTCGAGTCGAGTGCGCCCTTCAAATTAGTTTTTGGGTTCACGCACGGGAGGGTATGCGTCCCTACCGCTAAAAACTATTAGCGAAACGGCGCGAGCCGTCCGCTGTCACCCTCATGTGCAATTGGAACAAAGCCTAGTTTCTGATGCGTGAGTCACGCACGGCTTGACGGGCGCTGGCGCCGTTTCGTGCGACGATCTCTTGCAGCGTTGGGACCGCGACACCGCGTTTGCGGCCTTCGAAGCGGATGGTTTGCTCGAAAATCGGCAACGGAAAATGCGGTCGCTTTGCTCGCGCGCGTCGTTGCAATGCGAGAACGAGTTTCAGGTCCAGCCGTCGTTGATCGACCAACTGCAAAATCTCACGAACGTAGGCCTTTTGATCGTCGGTGGTCGCTCGCAAACGATTGATCAGATAGTCTTCAATCGTCGCCCGCTTGTTGGTCTGGGCGGACAGAATTTGCGGTGTCGTGATCTGAGCCTGGCATTCACCGCCCAGCAACACGGTCAAGGCAAACACGCACGATAGCAACACAGAAGGCTTCATCGTTTCAACCAATGGATGGACGGAACCAAGACGACAACGAGGCTCCTACCAAGTTCCGAATGCGGCTGGCAACGTGTCTTTGGATCGATGCTAGCAACGATTAGGTAATTTGCGCGAGCTCTAACCGCACGATTTCGACTTCGCCCTTCGGGTCGCATTGATTGTGTGCACGACGTCAGGTGATCGACCGAAAAAACGATTGAACCAGACGTTCCCGCTTCTGATGCCGAGTCATCGGAGAGTCTGGTGGAACAAGTGTCGGCCGCACAGGAAGTTCGCGGCCTCCGACAGAGCCCAAAAGGATTCGGCGATGAACCGTTGGTTGTGGATTGGATCGTTGGCCGGTTTGCTGATCGTCAGCACCGGATGTCTTCGTCACCAAACGCGTGGCGGTTGCTCGACGGGAACCTGCTCGACCGGTTCTTGCTCGACGGGCAGCTGTGGTTCGACTCTGGGCGGTGGATGCCGCACCGGGTGCCAGGCTGGCTCGCTGGGCTGGCAGCAGGGCGGACTCGACTACAGCTCGCACCTGAATCCCGGAATGCTCGGCCATCGTGCCGGTGCCGAGATGAACGGCCGACCGTTCACTCCCGGACAGCCCACAGGACAGGTCGCATACCCGTACTACACGGTGCGTGGCCCTCGCGACTTCCTGCAAAGCGACCCGCCGAGCATCGGTCGCTAGTCGGGGACGCTCGTCGGAAAGTGTCCCTTCCAGAGCGAAGGGGCAATGGGGCAGATCGCGACAAGGTGCGAGCCGTGTACGAGTCACGGCTCCGCTGCCGCAGTCCGCGCGCCGTTTCGACGACATCGACCTAAACTAGATTGATGTCGCACAATGGAATCGCCGGACCCGACGACGCATCGCGTCTTTGAGAAGAAGAGGCGAACCTTTCGACGCAACGGATTCGTCTTTCATTGGACGAATGAACCAGTATCTCCTGTCCCGAGAGAACTGTCGTGGCATCCGACTTCCGTCTGAAAGAGCAGCTCCCGCGTTTGACCGAGCGGATCGTCTCGACGTACACCGCCGACGATGCGATCAATCATCTCGGTCACTGTGCGTTGCCGAGCTATGAGGCGATCGTCGCCATCCTTCTTGACTTGAAGGATGTGCTCTACCCGGGTTACCGCCGCAAGGTCGGGCTGCACGCGGGCAACATCACCTACCACATCGGTAGTCTGATCGATTCATTGCATGATCAGTTGACGACGCAGATCGCTCGGGCCCTCCGACATGAGGACCGCGTCCGCAACAATCACGAGGACTGCGAGACCGAAACGGACTACGAGGCAAAGGGGCAAGCGATGGCGATCGCTTTGCTCGAGCGAATCCCTGACCTGCGACGCACATTGGCGACCGACGTGCAGGCAGCCTACGACGGCGACCCGGCTTGCCAAACAACCGACGAAGTCGTTTTCTGCTACCCGGGTATCGAGGCAATCACCGTTTATCGCATTGCTCATGAACTCGTCCGCCTGGAGGTACCCTTTGTGCCGCGGATCATGTCGGAGTGGGTGCACAAACAGACCGGAATCGATATTCACCCCGGTGCCGAGATCGGCGACTACTTCTTCATTGATCACGGGACGGGTGTCGTGATCGGCGAGACATGTGAGATCGGAGACAACGTCAAACTGTATCAGGGTGTGACGCTGGGCGCGTTGAGCTTTAAGACCGACGACAGTGGCGAATTGATTCGCGGGCAAAAGCGACACCCGACAATTGAGGATGGCGTGGTGGTGTATGCCAATGCGACCATCCTCGGTGGAAAAACCGTCATCGGACGCGACTCAGTGATCGGGTCGAGTGTGTGGATTACGAAGAGCGTCGCTGCCGGCACGACCGTTGTGCTCGAACAACCGTCGTTACGGGTGCGTGGCGGCGAAGGCCCGGACTCCGTCCCAACCGAGCCGAGCTACCAGATTTAGCGGCGTCCATGGGCCGTCCAGGTTCCGCAGACGCCGCTCAAAACCCCGCCGAATGCTACCCCCTTTCGACGGGTCTTGAAGGCTTCTTACACTTGGCTGATCCGCTCCCCGGGGCTACCCGCTCTCGATTGTCAGCCGCCAATCACTCGACCCTCCATTTCGCGATGCCAATCCTGAACCCGTTTGACGCGATCAGCCGCACACGCATCGTTTTCGGCCAAGGTGTTTTCGCTCGGCTCGGAGAACTCGCGGCGGAGTTTCGGCCGAAATGCGTTCTTGTCGTCAGCGACCCTGGGATCGTCGAAGCGGGCCACTTTGCCGCCGGCGTCAAACTGCTGCGCGACCAGGGGCTGCGTGTGGAGTCGTTTCACGACTTCGGCGAAAACCCGACCTCGGCGATGGTCGACCGCGGCGTCGAGTTTGCGGCCGGTGTGAAGCCTGATTTGTTGATCGGTTTGGGCGGCGGGAGCAGCATGGATTGCTGCAAGGGAATCAACTTCGTGTACTCCGGCGGCGGCACGATTCACGATTATCACGGCGTCGGGAAAGCGACGACGGAGATGTTGCCGATGATCGCGGTGCCGACCACCAGCGGTACCGGCAGCGAAGCCCAGTCCTTTGCCCTGATCAGCGATGCCGAGACCCATGTCAAAATGGCGTGTGGGGACCCCAAAGCGGCCTGCAAGATCGCCGTGCTCGATCCCGATCTCACACTGACCCAACCGAGAGCCGTGACGGCGCTGACGGGTATCGACGCGATTTCGCATGCGATCGAAACGTACGTGACCAATCGGCGAAACCCGATGTCCGTCACCTACAGCCGTCGGTCTTTCGGCCTGCTCGCCCGCGGTTTTTCGAGAGTCCTGTCCCATCCCGACGACATCGATGCTCGAAGTGAGATGCAACTCGGTGCTTGTTTCGCCGGAATGGCGATCGAGACATCGATGCTCGGCGCCGCTCACGCGACCGCCAATCCGCTCACCGCACGGCACGACGTGACTCACGGTCAAGCCGTCGGACTGATGTTACCGGCGGTCATACGGCTCAATGGAGAGCGACACGCCGATTGGTATGCGGAGTTGCTCCGCGAGGTCGAACCGACGGTGACCGAAGCCGAGGCGCCGGACCGTTTGGCGGAACGTGTCACGCGATGGCTCGAAGAAGCCGGTCTGAAAACATCACTCAATGCGCTTTCGATTCCGGCCAGCGGTATCGAGACCTTCGTCGAAGAAGCACTTCAACAATGGACGGGAACCTTTAACCCTGTGCCTCTCGATCGGGACAATGCGGAGCGGCTTTATCGGTCTGTCGCCTGACGGCGCGGCTCTCGCTTTGCTCCAGCCCCATTCCCCAGCTTTGAACCTTCGCTTGCCAATCTCGTGCAAGTGCTTGAATCAAGAACCATGCGTTCGCGGCATAACGTGGAACCAGTCGTTTTGGATCGGTGAGCATCCGATAAAACCACTCGAGACCCGTTCGTTGGAAGAGCTTTGGCGCTCGTGTCGCAGTCCCGGCGATAAAGTCAAACGATGCACCGAGCTGGATACTGACAGGCACACCGAGGCGTTGATAGTTTTCATAAATCCAGCGTTCACCTTTGGGCTGACCAAAAGCGACGAGCAAAAGTTGCGCGTTTGAATCCCGAATCCGTTGATCCTGCTCCGCCCGTTCCGCCTCGGACAGCGGCCGGTACGGAGGAGACTCGACACCCGCGATGCGCATCCCCGGATAAGCCTGTTTCAGTTTGTCGGCGCAGGTCTGGGCGACGCCGGGTTCGCCACCGAGAAAGTAGATGCCCCATTTTCGTTCGCTCGCACGCTCGGCGAGGTTGTAAATCATTTCGCTTCCCGCGACCCGCTCCGGAAGTCGTTCGGACCCGATTCGACTCCGAAGGACGATCGGTTGTCCGTCGGCAAGAATCATCGCGGCGGCGTCGGTGATCGGCCAGAGTTCCCGCTGGTTGTGGTGAAGCATCACGTAATTCAGGTTGGCAGTGATCACGTAACTCGGCGCCCCACGAGCAATCAATGCTTCGATCCGATCAACGGCTTCGGTGAGCGTCACGCGATCGAAAGGCACGCCCCAAATGCTGCAACGCGGCAAGTCGGCTAGATGGGGCACTCCCGGCTCCGTGTTACCGCTGGGCAGGACGACGGGGACCACGGATGTTGGGTTTGCCGTCAGATTCGGAGTGCTGGGCGTCGCAGTCATTGTCTCGCCGGAATTCGGGGAACGGTCACTGTGCAACGCTAGGTCGCTGCTGGCTTAGCCCTGTTTGGGGTGCTGTTCCCATGGATAGGTCGCTTGAGGACCATCTCCGATTGAGAGGGTCGTGATGGTTTTGCCAATTCCGACTACAACTTTGCGACACTCTAAACGAACCCTCACGAAATCAATTGCTGTGCCGCTCACGCTTGTCCTGACTTTCGAAGCACTCGCGACCGCGCCGCTAGGCTGTTACGGATGCTCGTGGAACGATACCCCGGCCTTTGACGAGGCGGCGTCGAAAGGAGTCGTTTGGGATCGTTGGACCTCACCGATCGATGCTCCAAGCGGTTTGATTCGGGAATGGCTGAGCGGCAGCGGGGGTGCTGTCAGTCGATGCAATGAGTCGGGTACGACGCGGTTGCTGACCGATGATTGTCGACTCAATCTTGCGGAGGTCGAGCTCGGGTTCGATGACTTGACCCGTCTCGATTTCACGTTGCCGGAACAACCCGCGATGCAGATCGAGGACACGATCACCTCCAAAGTCATGGCGGCGACACTGGACTTGGCTTCCGACGAAACGAGTCTGCTGTGGCTGCACAGTTCCGTGCTGCGAGATGTCTGGGACGCACCGATCGAGCGTTTGGAGCCAGACTTGGATGAGGAGGATGCAGCACCGTCTTTTGAGCTACCCGAGACGGCGAGCGTTCCTTCAATGGAACTGGACTCCAAGGGCGATCCGGACCAACTCTTTGCCTGGATGAATCGCTATGCGGCCCAAGTTCGACTGATCGATTCGATGATCGAACTGCTCTCCCTCTCGCTAAGGCATCGCGAGCCTCGGTTCTTGATCGCCGGTGCGAGCGGATTCTCTCTGGGGCAAAATGGTTTTCTCGGGCACCGTGTTGGTCCTCTTCGCAGCAGTGACATTCGGTTGCCGATGTTGACTTCGTTAGGGGGCCCGCTTCGCGCGGTAGGGATTTGGTCCGCTGCAATGTTTCCGGAAATTCTTACCCGAGTGGTGAACGAACAAGAACCACTCACATCCATGGAGTGGGCAGGAGCCTGTGGCGAGTTCGATCCACGGGTGACAACGCGATCGGATCGAGCCTCGGTCGCAGTGACTTCGTCCAAGTGGTTCATGGTCGGCAACCAGGACCAAGAGCAGCTCTTTCTCAAGCCGGACGACCTCGACGACGCAAACGACGTCGCAAGACTACGACCTGAGATCACCGAAGAATTGCTTCGTGCGGAGGGCACTGACGATAGCACCGACTAACGCGTTAGCATTCCATGGCTTCACGTTCACGGGCATCTTCGAGGCATCGAAGCCCGTTGCGGTGATGGCGAGAGATCCACACGCTGCAAGGTGCATGACGTAATAGGTACTTGCTCGTGCTGCCCAGCAGCCACTCGTCAAGCAACGAGTGACCGGTGTCGCCGACGAAAAGCAGGTCACTCCTCGACTCTTCAGCGACCTGAAGGATTGCGTCACCCGCATGGTTGGATCGAGCAACCTGGACACTGCAATCCGGAATCCTTTCGGCAGCTTGACTGGCGATCCGCTCGGCGGCGGTCCGAATCGTCTCCACGTGTTTCGGTTCCCACGAGTAATCCATAACGGAGAAGGGATCACTTTCGAATGGAATCGGGGTCGGCGCGACGCTCACCACATCCAGATGGACATCCTTGGTCCAGCGGATATCCGTGACTTCTGAGATTGCCTCTCGAGAGCCTTTGGACCGATCGTACGCGGCGAGAACTCTCTTCGGACAGGCCGATCGGTCTTCATCCCCTCGCACCACAACGACGGAACACTTGGCGTGCGTCGCAACATAGTCTGAGATGCTACCCAGGAGCATTCGATGGACCACTGAATGCCCGCAAGCACCCAGCACAATGAGGTCGGCATCGATGGCAACGGACTCATCGAGAATCAACGTCGACACCGGACCCACTTTGCGAGTCGTGACGACCGTGTCGCACGTCTCTTGGAGCAATTGGGTCAATTCGGCATGCAGCCGCTCGACCTGTTGTTTCTCCGCCTGCTCCCAATCGCTCGTGGAAACGGGCATGAGATTCTGTCCGAAAGGATCGGGGGCACAGGAGGCGGTCAACACATTGACGTCGACCGGATTTCGTTCGGCCAACCGTTTCACAAATTGAGCGGCCTTCTTAGCGTCCGCCGAGCCGTCGCTTGCGAGCAGAATCTTCATCCGACTTCTCCTGATAAGGGTGGTGCAGTTACATCGCACCTAGGTTGCATCCACCGTGCCAAAGGAATTGCGACTTCTTTTGAGCTGCTAAACATGGGCTCAACACGCAGGCTGTCGAATGGCTGTGTCGGGGACGCACACGCGATGTGCGTCTGTGACACAGCTACCAGTCGTTTTGAAGCGAAACGGATGCGGCACGGGACTTGCGAGGCGGGTTTGAGCGACGACTTAGCGAGTGCCTTCTGAATCAGGAGAGTGGGATGAAACGAATTTTGATAGCGACGGACGGATCAAACACCGCAGAAGAGGCTGCGCGATTCCTCGCTCAATTGCCTCTGGGCGAAAGACTCCGGGTGGATGTGGTCTCGGTACTCCAGGAGACAAAGAGCTTTCACAGAGACGCTCCGGAGTCGTGGATCCGCGAGAGCTTCGAGGCTCAAAGCGAAGCGCTGACGCGATCATTTCATCGTATTAAAGCTTGCTTCGACGAGCGTGATGTCGAATTCGAATATCACCTGTGCTCGGGGCATGCCGGTAAGGAGGTCGTCGCACTTGGGGAGGCAAACGAGACCGATTTGGTGGTCGTCGGCGCGAAAGGCCATTCGGGTCTCGGCAGGATGCTTCTCGGGAGTACGAGCGACTATATCGCACGGCACGCGGCATCAAGCGTGTTGGTCGTTCGGCCGTCGGCACCGAGAAGTGTGGAGCGCATGCGGATCGCAATCGCGGTCGACGGCGAACAGCCTTCACGAGACGCAGTCGCAGAGTTCAACCAAATCCATTGGCGTGAAGGCACCACTGTCGACCTGATCACGGCGCTACGAACGTTCATAGGGCCTTTCGGCAGGGTCGAACCCGACGCCCAGCATCTATCTCAGGCGACGAGCCATCTCGAGCATGCAAAAGCGTCACTCGCACGTGAATGTGAAACCAACATCATTCAGGGGGAACACATTGCCGAGAGCATTGTGCAGGCCATCCAACAGCGATGCACCGACTTGGTCTTTCTCGGCGAGCACGATCGTTCTGCATACGACCGATTCCTGATGGGAAGCGTTTCCACGTTCGTGCTGCGACATGCGTCATGCAGCGTTTGGATATCACGCACCGCGAATGCCGCACCAACTCTTGCGCACACCACGGAAATGGCTCGCGTGAATTGATCCCTGCCCGAATCAGGAGTTGGAAGCACTGGGTGCTCATTCACCGAGTGCCACACTGTTTTCGCACTCTCCGGAGTTCGCCAGATCGGTAAGGTTCTGCAGCGTCGTCTCGGCGATGCTCCGCAGCGCGTCCTCCGTGAAGAATCCCTGGTGTCCGGTCACCAGGACATTTGGGAACGTGAGCAGTCTGGAGAGTGTGTCGTCTGGAATCACCTGGGAGGAGAGGTCCTCGAAGAACACGTCTGCTTCCTCTTCGTAGACGTCCATTCCAAGATGGCCGACCTGTCCCGATTTCAAGCCATCGATCACGGCGCGGGTGTCAATGACAGCGCCACGGCTTGAGTTGACGATCATCACGCCTCGTTTCATCGATGCGATGGCGTCGTGTCCGATCAGATGGTGTGTCTCGGGCGTGAGCGGACAATGAAGTGAAACGATGTCGGACTTCGAGAAAAGCTCCTTCAGCGGGACGTACTTCATTCCCAGCCCGGTGCAAGTGACATTGTGAATCTGGTCAAAGCCGAGCAACTTGCATCCGAAACCATGCATGATCCGAGCAAAGTTCTGACCGATCTTTCCGGTCCCAATCAGCCCCACCGTTTTGCCGTGAAGGTCAAAACCGAGAAGCCCGGAAAGGGCAAAGTTGCCATCACGGACACGGGTGTAGGCACGATGAATCTTTCGGTTCAGTGAAAGTACGAGCGCGGCAGTGTGTTCGGCTACCGAATAAGGAGAGTACGCCGGAACTCGGACGACTCGAAATCCGTGTTCTCGAGCGCTCGCCAAGTCAACATTGTTGAATCCGGCGCAGCGAAGCGCAACCGTCGTGACGCCGCCGCGTGCGAGCGTTTCGATCGTTAATCCAGACAACTGGTCATTCACGAATACGCAGACGGCGTCAAATCCGTTGGCAAGCGTTGCGGTTTCTTTCGAGAGACGGGGTTCGAGAAAGTGAAGCTCGTGGTTGTGCTTCACGGCGGCGTCCAACAATGACTCTTGATCGTACGGCTTGGAGCTAAAGACCGCGACTCTCATACGTTGCCTCGCTTAGGGCATCCGTGGAATGGTAAAAAGACACTTTGATGCAACGCAAACGCCGTTCCAAAGCCACCCACCGGTGAGATTCCAGACGTCAGCGTGCGGTACCGTGTAGGATGCCGCGAGAAGCCTTCGCGCTCGCGCGGAGATCGAAATGAGATGCACTGGAAATGATCAATGAGTGTTTGCCGAACTTCAGTTTTTGAGGCAATGAAACAACTCGCTTTATGCGTTTTCTTGGCTCTCGCTGGCTCCGCGTCGGCTCAAACACCGATCCGCGTGGCCGTCTTTGAGGGTGACGGGGTCGGAAGGAGCGTCACGGATCTGATCGACACACTCTCAACCGATCAAGTGGAAGTCCATCGATTCAGCGCTGACAGAATTCGACTGGGAGAACTTGACGGGATCGATGTGCTGGTGCATCCGGGTGGCAGCGGAAGTCGCCAGGGCAAAGCACTGGGCCCGAAGGGGCGACAAGCCGTGCGCGAGTTTGTCGACCAGGGAGGTGGTTTCCTCGGTGTCTGTGCCGGGAGCTACCTTGCAACCAATGACTACTCCTGGTCGCTCAACTTGATCGATGCCAAAGTCCTGGATCGCCGTCATTGGGCGCGTGGCAAGGGAACGGTGCAACTGGAACTCTCTCCCAACGGTTCGTCTTTCTTCGGTATTCCAAGTGAGATCGACTTGTACTACGGGCAAGGCCCGCTGCTCGCGCGGCGTGAGTGGGATGATGCGGACGTCCCAAATTATGAAAGCCTTGCGATCTACAAATCCGAGATCGCGGAGAACGGCGCGCCGAAGGGGGTGATGATAGGCACCTCCGCGATTGTTCGATCCGAATTTGGTGGCGGCCGCGTGTTTTGCTTTTCGCCGCACCCTGAACTGACTCAAGACCGTGGCACGATGCTCATTCAGGCTGTGCGCTGGTTGGCCAAGGCTGCTGAGCAAGTCACCTGTGCGGAACCATCGGGTGCCAATGAATCCGGTGCGCGATTCGCATCCAGTCTCGAAACGTTATTGGCTTCCGCCAAGCAAACCAGCTATCAACACACCACTTCGATCGATCCGGCTGAAGGCATTGTTCGCTGTGACTGCTCCGGGCTCGTCGGCTATGTCCTCCGTCATGAATTCCCGGAGGCCTATCTGGCCCTTCGAGGAGACCAAGCTCCGTGGCGACTGCGGCCCGTCGCGGTCACCTATTACGAAACATTCCAGGCTGCATCCAGTGACCCGCAAGCAGCGTCTCATTGGTGTCGTGTACCCGATCTTCGTCAGGTGCGTCCAGGAGATGTCATCGCTTGGCGAAAAAAGGTGCTCCGCGAAGGATCGACAACCGGCCATGTTTGCACGATCGCGAGCAACCCCATGGTCCTGTCCTCGGACCAGGTCCGAGTTCGCTTGATTGACTCAACGCGAAGTCCACACGAGCACGACACCCGGCCCGAGGGCACCGATGGACTGGGGTCCGGTTGGAAGACGTTTTATGTCGGCCCAGGAGGTGAACCTCTGGGATACTTCAAAGAGGGCCGCCGAATCGAAACCGAACTCGCGGTCGGACGATTGAGTGATGCCACAGTGGGTCCCCCGAAGACGCGTGACGCCCAATTCATCGGACTTACCCAAGCTCAAGCGGCTGCGCTCGCGAAATCGCTCAACCTCCCCTACCGTGTGATTCGGGTGGATGGGGTTCCGAAGCCGGTTCGTTGGAAAATCGACCCCGAACGTGTCAATCTGGTCCTCGAGAAAGACGTCGTGATTCACGTTCTTCGAGGATAGTCGTCGATCGGGTTGCAACACCGTTCGCCTGACCGATGATAGGCTTGCGACTCGGTATCACTTTCATCACGGAATCCCCATGCGGCGCACCCGCCCTGCTTCAAAGCGATTGGTTTCGCTTTGCTCGACCTTCGTTTTTTTCGTTCTGCTCTCCGGTTGCGGCACGAAACCGAGCGAGCCTGCTGAAGGGGAGGATCCGACGTCGATGCTCGACCTCGAATCGGAAGCGACGGGCAATCTTGATGCGGACATGCCAATCGAGGGAACCGGAGATGCATCCACGGCGACGGATGACGCTGTCGGCGATGGTCCCGATCGCGCCGCGATGCTGAAACGAGTGGATCGATTGCTTGAGCTCGGGCGAGGGAAAGATGCGGAGAACGACCTGCGTCGGTTGCTCGTACAAGACCCCGAAGACTACGAGGTGCTATTTCGGCTCGCCAATCTGGTTGCTTCTCGTGGCGACTACAACGCAGGAATTGAGTTGCTCGCTTCTGTCCCGCCAGACGATCCACAGGCGGGACTGGCAGCGCTCGGGACCACCGCGGATTGGTGCGTCGAAGCCGAACGCTACGAGGATGCCATCGCTGCTTATGAGGAAATCCTACAGGTCAATGCCGGCGTGAGTCTCGCGAGACGAAAGCTGGCGTATCTGCACAACCGGTTAGGACGTCGACATGAGGCGGTCAAACGAATCCGTGAACTGTGTTTGTTGAGCGACATTATGCAAGACGAACTTCATGGCCTGATCGTTGAAAGCGACGCGATGTATGACGAGCCGGGGAGTCAGCCGGCCCCGGGCTCTCGCCCCTACTGGCCCATTGGCGATTCAGGAACGGCCCGCCAGCTCAGCACCCTCAAGCAGTACCGCGAAGCCGCCAAGCTTGTCGAGCCATCGGTTCTCGCGGGAAATGCCGCTCCCGCCGTGACCGCGTTCTATGGACGCATGATCGTCGAGTCGCAACAGATGGAAAAGCTCTCGGCTTGGTCTAGCCGAGTGGATGATTCGGTGAAGCAGTATCCCGATTTCTGGGCCGCTCTCGGCACCTACTATGTTTTCGAAGCCGAGTACAAAGACGCGATTCCGGCACTCGCCCAAGCACTGCGACTCGATTCAACGGACCTGCCGACGATTCGTCGCCTCTACCAATCGCTGCAATCCGTGGGTCGGGACGACGACGCACAGGTTTGGATCGACCGATACAACGTGATGACGAGCATCATCGACGCGAACAATCGAATCGCAAACGGACGCAACGATCCGGCGCTGTTTCAGAAACTTGCGGACAATCTCGCCAAGCTAGGTCGCAATGCCGAATCGGTTTACTGGCGGTTGGTCGCGGCATCGAAAACGGGTGACCAGGCCGCCATGCAGCAACTTCAAGAAGAGATCAAGGCCATCGTTGCCGAGCGGAAAGCGTTTCCCAAAGTCGATCAGCTTTGGTGCGGCATGACATTCGAAGTCGACGCATCAGCAAACTTGCCGTCGGCATGGTTGGACGGTGCCCAACCGCTTGAAAATTCCCCGAAGCTGATGTCGCCCGACCTCGCACCGACGCCGACGTTTCGCGAAGTCACTGAAGCGGTGGGGCTTCGACACATTTACAAGATTGCAACGAATCCGCCTTCGAAACGATTCCCCATTTTCCAGGTCTATGGCGGCGGAGTTGCCGTCATGGACTTTGATCTCGATGCCAAACCCGATCTCTACTTTGCGCAAGGCGCGGCCGATGCCCCCGACTTTGTCGCGATCGATTCGGACATCCTGTACCGCCACGTTAGCTCGCTCGAAGGAACAAAGCTCATTGATGTCACCGGCTCGGCGGGCGCCACCGAAAACGGGTTCACCGTCGGAGTGACTTCGGGTGACTGGAATCAGGATGGTTGGCCGGACCTCGCCGTCTCGAACATCGGCATCCATCAACTGCTGATAAATCGTGGCGATGGCACCTTTGAGATGATTGCTCTTGAAACGAATCCCGATCTCATCCGGCTCGGAACATCACTCGCGATCGGTGACTTGACCGGAGACCACCTTCCCGATTTGTACGTCGCCCACTTTCTGCGCGACCCCGATCTGACGCGGCTACCACCCGTGGACCAAACGGGCGAGATCACCGAGGTCATCGCGCCGATCAAATCCGTGCCGTACCGTGACGCGTTGTTCAGCAATCGAGGTGACGGTGGTTGGGAAACGCGGTTGGTCGGCGATGACGAGTCCGATGCCTGCACGGGTTTGGGAGTGGTTGTGGGGGACCTTGATTCTGAGTCGAGTGGAAACGAAGTCTTCGTGGCCAACGATGTTCGCAAGAATCAACTTTGGAAACAGACGACTGAAGGTGAATTCGTTGATGCGGCTGCAGCCGTCGGGTGCGCTTATGGTTCGCTCGGCTTTTCGACTGGTGCAATGGGGATTGCCGTTGACGACCTGGATCGCAACGGAACGTTGGACATTCACGTCACGAATTATGTGGAGGAGCCGGACAGTTTGTATTCGAAGGAGAACGGAATCTATCGTGACTTGAATGAGCGGTTTCAAATCGCGGCGGCGACACGCGCCAAGGTCGGCTTCGGCACACAGACGATCGACTACACCAACAACGGTTGGCCTGACTTTGTTGTCACCAACGGACATGTGGATGATCTCACACGACTCGGTCAACCGTTTCGTCAGCCGCTCCAATTATTTGCCAATCTCGGCTCCCGTTTTGAAGTGGTCGAGATGCCGAATCTTGGGTTTTGGAATCGTCCGCGCGTGGGACGCGCCCTCGCCAAGCTGGACTTTGATGACAACGGACTGATGGACTTCGTCATCACGGACTTGCTGGGGCCATCGGCGTTGGTGCTTAACGAATCAGCATCGGATAACCACTGGGTCAAGTTGCAACTCATCGGAACGAGAAGCGAACGTGATGCGATCGGGGCACGAGTCGAGATCAAAACGGAGAACCAGTCCTGGCTGCTGATGCTGCAGACTGGCGATGGCTATTTGGCAAAAAATGAAGCGGGTTTGCACCTCGGCATTGGCAAGGAAACCGAGATCGAGAGCGTCACCGTATTCTGGCCATCAGGAGCCAAGCAAGAGTACCGCTCCATCAACATCAATTCGAAATCGCTACTCATCGAAGGCGAAAGCGAGCCTTTCGAGATGATGTCGCATCGCCAATAACCCACAACGCTGATGTATACGAAGAAGTAGTATTCACTCGCAGATCTGATCCTTTGGACAAGGATCGAGTTTCTATTTCTTCGCTTTTTGCAGTCGCCGTTGCGCTGCTCCATGAAGTTGTGGGTTTTAGATGCCTGGAACTGCCTTGGACTCCGTTCGCTTTAGTCGGAGCGGCCGTCGCGTTCCTGATCGGTTTCCAAAACAATGCGGCGTATGGCCGTGCTTGGGAAGACAGGAAAATCTGGGTGATCGGCGGGACTCGGCACACCGAATTGGACGTGGAGCGGTGATACGGAGAAGCCGACCTTACGACCGAGTGTTCTCACGTATGGCGGCGGGCGAAATGCCGCGATGCGGGTGACTGACGGCAAAATGATCTTTCTGAACGACTGCACTCACGAACTCGCTGGCCAAACCGTCGACCGACTCGAGATCGATGAGTGTTTTCGGCGGAATCGTCGTCCTACGGCGTAGGAGTCACCATACTTGCGCTCGCACCGAAGAGAACCGCGATGAGGACAACCAATGCGAATTCGATAGCTCGCGAAGTGGCACTACACCGAGGACCGCCCCTTATACAGCACTCACTTCATCGGATGCACGAAAACGCAACTCGCTGGGGCGCGGGAATCAAATTGGGGTGGGTCTGGCCGAAACCCAATTTCACTGTATGAAATAGAACCAATTAGCTGCATCGGTCACTTCGCCGCTGCACGATTACGATGACTGTCCTTGGAGGTCTCCATGACGAATAGTTTGTTTGCAGTCCCTTGCATCTTCGGATCGTTGGTGGCGTCGCCACTTGGAATATTTCTTATCTGGTTCGGCTATCGTTCCGGGGAATCGATGCTCGACCCGTTTATGTTTTTTCCGATTGGTGCATTAATTTGTGGAATTTTCTTGCTCGTTTCTGCAATCCAGCTGTTTCAAGGTAAACGAAAGGAAGGATTGACCTGGGCACAGTTGTCGGCAACCTTCCTCGTCCTTGGCATCGTGATTGCGTTTGTGTACCGGTAGTAAACTCGCCGAGAATGTATTGGGGCAACCATCTCTTAACGCGGTCACGTTTCTGGAACTGGTCTGAAAGCCGGTCTCATGTCAGAAACCGGCATCACGTTTCGCACTTTGAAGAGATCGGTTGGCGATCACTTCACCAGGATTGACTCGCCGAAATCGCTCTTGAGCCGCGGGGGAGTGCCACCGCCTTGTCCTTGCTCGCAGTCCATCAAAGCCTGCTCAGCGTCAAGCATTGCCTCGTAGACGCCAAGAAATCAGCGACAGCAACGATGTAGGCCTGCTCTTCGGCCTCACATCCCTCACATTTGTTCGGCCATTGACGGTGTCCAGCTGTGATCGACGAACACACGTCGAGCTATTGCGAGAGTTGGTCGTCAGGTGAATCCAAGAGATAGGCGATCAGGTCGCGAATCTCGCTTCCGCTCATCGGGTCCAACAACCCTGTGGGCATGATTGAGGTTGCAAGCTCACGACGCTCTTCGACTTCGTTCTTGTCGACAAAAAAGACTTCGCCGTCACTGCCGACGTACGCCTGCTTCTGGCCTTCCTGTCCGATGACCAAGCCTGTGTAGACGTCGCCGTCAAACGTGAGCAGGACTTGTGGACGATAGTACGGAGCCATCTCGGCGTTAGGATTGGCAATGTGTTCGAGCAACCAATCTTCTGTGATCCCGCTTTGTTTATGAATCGTAGTCAGGTCGGGTCCGATTGCCTTGCCGCGTCCATGCATCGCGTGGCATTTGTAACAACCGCCTAGTTTGGCGTGAAAGAACAAGCGTCGGCCGACCGCAACATCCGGTTCGCCTTCGGCCTGCCGGAGCAGCGACTTCCATCCGCTCAGATCCTCCGGTTTCGGGCGTTCTGGAGTGTCCTGCTTCATCAGGCCCGACGATTTCATCGATCGAAGCGCCTCGGCCGCGACCGCCGGGTTGGCGTCATCACGAAGCTTTGACAGCACCTTTTCAAACGGAACTGCAATGCTTGCCAGGCCGGCGATGGCGTCGGCTCGAAGTTCCGATTCAATGGAGGTATCGAGCGCCACGACCGCAAGCAGGGTTCCCCGCTCTTCGCTCGAATGAAACGTGAGTGAACGGACGGCTTCGCGGCGGATTTCGAGAGGTTCGGACCGGATCAGAGAAGCGAGCACCTTGACGGTCAATGGCTTGTGATCCACGTCGACCGACGCGAGCGCGACGGCTCTTAGGTTCGTTGGTTTCGATGGATCCAAAGCTAACTTGAAGAGCGTGTCGTCCGGCGAGAACTCTTTCTTGGAGCTGGTGCTGATCTTTGCGAGCGCGGCGACGATCGCCTTCAAGTCACCGCGTCCGAGGTCCGATCGATCGAGCATTTGCTCGAGGTTGGGTCGTAACGAAGCCAAGTTTTCGTCAGCGATCCATTTGATACCGACGAAACGTACCGCCGGATCCGAATCCTTCAGAAGTGATGCAATCGAGGACGTAAAGGTTCCTTCGAGCCCGCGACCGATATCGACTCGCTTCATTGCCACGGCATAATGGGCCCGTGCCGTGGAATTCTCGATCTCTTTCCACCCCTCGGAACTCAGGGATTCAGGGTTTTCCGTAAGCTTTCGGATTGCCTGAGTGCGGAGATACGGATCGTCGCTTCCCAGCAATGCGAGCGCACCTTCCGGCGAAACCACAATCGGTTTCGAACGCGGCAAGGGTTCGAGCGAAACGGGTTGCTTCAATTCGACCCGCCAAATGCGACCGTGTCCATGAACCGGATATGAGAGTTTCACCCAGTCGGTGAAGTACAGGTACTTTCCGTCCGCCGAGTACGAAAAGTGAACGGGCCGAAAATCGTCGGGCCCCGAGAGGAATGGTTCGCGACCGGCGATGAAGGATGCCCCACTGGGTTGCAACGTGTGCAGGTCCACGCGATTGTCGGTCCAGGAAGCACTCAACAATTTGCCGGCGCCGTAGGGGATCAGTCCGCAAGCCGCCTCTCCAAGTGCCCCGATCATTCCAAGCGTTCCTGGATTCTCCCCGTACCAACAAACCAATGGATGGCGACCCGACCGACCATAGCGATACTCGTAACCGAAATCCGCTCCGGGAACGACGTGAAGTAATCGGTTCGGAGGCGTCGCATTGGGGTCGTTGTCAGTTGAATAGAGATTCCCACTCAGGTCGAACGCCATCCCGAACGCGGTCCAATGTCCCGTCGATTGACGCGAAAGCGAACTTACATCGGTACGACAGCGATCAGTGGAGCCGCCTTCGGCCCCGCCGGAAAGCCTGGTGCCATCGGAACCGATGAACGTGTATTCGACGCCGAGGTTCTCACCGAACCCGAATGCGAGCCAACCCGGGTCGGCCGGATCAATGGCCAAGCCTCCGACACCGTTGTGCGGGTAGTCGCCTTCGGTATCACAGATCACGATCCGTTCGGGCTCTCCCTCGGCTTTCGTCTTTTTCGCCGCGTCTTTGAATCGCCCGATGAACCAGCGTGTGCTGACGTACAAGTGCCCGTCGGGTCCGAAGAGCAAATCCGTGCTGAACGTGTGCCCTTCATAGAAGATGGACCGCTTGTCCGCGATTCCATCACCGTCGGTGTCTTCGAACACCAAAATGCGATCCGTCTTC
>JBCBOT010000069.1:0-29889 GCA_039821165.1 Planctomycetota bacterium
CGATTGGACTGCCGTCGAACTGCCTCCGGGCGTCCAATTGGTTCCAACGACCGGAGAAGAGTCCGACGACAGTCCAATCGGAAGAGAGTTTCGTCTCGGCACTCTGAGTGGTCGCTCCACGGACGCTTGGTAGCACCAATTGCAATCGAGAAACGGGATCGTACAGTCGGCGACCAAGAACTTCGTACTCCGCGAGGTCCCGATCTTCCAACTGAATGGAATACGTCTCGGTGTCCGCATCGGAACTGACTGACACTTGAGCGTCGGGGACTGAGATGGATCCGGAACCGTTGATCTTTCGAAGGGACCAGCGGAACTTGGAACGGTCCTCGGTTCGTCCGGTCTGGATCGTCAACGTCGGAAGGGGACTCGATGTGTCGGCTTGGAGCACGATGGTCTCCGAGATTCGCCCGTTGTTGAGCGACAAAGTATGTCGCACGTTGACGTCGTATGCGACTGTGGCCGGTTCCAACGAAGTCACTACGGTTCCTCCGCCCAAACTCGACACCAGTAGCGTGTCTGCGTCCGGTGTCAGGAATTCTTGTTCTTCTTCCGAAAGTTCTTCTGGTTCAATGCGATCCGCAACCATGACCGAATTGCCATCCCAGCGTCGGCGCTTGGGTGGCTGGATCGCGATCAATTGTGACGGATGGTCTTTCGGCCGGGCCAACCACATCGGAGGGAGTGTCAAGGATCTCTGCCCCACCGGTAAACTGCGTCGAGCCTGGATCTCGACGGTCAAGGTATCGCCGGTAAGGTCGTTCGCGTCCGGCCAAATCGTGACGCTTTGACTAGCATCAATCGCAACCTTGCGTCCCGAACCGCCGATCGTGATGTCGCTGATGGTCCAATCGGATTCAATTTCCAATTCGATTGGAACGATCGGCTGAAGGCCGACGCATCGAACGAGGGCGGTTCCCTGCACGGCCGATGATTGATTCGGATCGACACTCAAACGCAGGAGCGTTGACTCGAATTCAAGGTTGGACGGAGCCCTCAGTCGCAGCTGCGCCCAAGCGGCGTCGGTTTCAACGGGCCGAATCGGAGGACCTTGCGCTAAGAGCAACGTTTCCCCGTCACGTGTCGAGTCGCCATTGGTTTGAGTCCAACCGTCGGGCAACTGCCACGCTGAGACCTCGATCGAGTCCAACAGGGTCACAACAGCCTGTGTCTGCGGTTCACAGTGAACCGTGTGCGCGGGGTCGAGTTCGATGGATGGAAGGTCGCAAATACCCGAATTGAAATCCCAGGAAGCGTTGCCCGTCACTGTAAGAATCGTGGTCGAATCGGCCGCGGCGACGGTGTCGGTCGTTTCGGTTTCCTCACGATTTTCGATGGCCGTCCGGCGGTCCGGCAACTCGATCTCAATCACTTCGACGCCCTCGCTGGTGTCACGTGATGTCGGCTCGATGCGATAGGAGTCGACGCGCACACTGGCAACGGTCCCGATCGGACAACGCAGTTGTAGCTTGCTTCCCGGCCGAATCGACTCAAGGCTCATACGGTGCGTCCAGGTGATCCCCGAGAGCTCGATCTCATACTGTTTCGATTCTCGTCGGATCAGCGTCTTGGAGTCGTCGACTGTCCTCGCATCGGGAATCGCCTGGAGTTCGACTTGCTCGAGTCCGCCCGCCTCGAGTACGTACCAACGGCTCTCCGCATTTCGGCTTTGCAGGTCTGCATCGGGAGGCGGGCTCGGTCGCTCGATCAGCACTCCTTGCTTGCTCTTTAGTTGGATCTCTGCCGGAGTCGAGATGATCATCCGCGTCTGAGATGCTCTCGGAATCTGCAGTACGAATGTGGTTGCCGACTCATTCGGTCGGCCTCGCACCGACCAGGAGAACGAAACTTTCGAAAGCGTCTCTCTTGGATCACCTTCCTCTTGCGTCTCGTCTTGATCGTCGTCGAGATCGGCGTTGGCCACCACCGCAAACAGGTTTCCGGCGTCATCGACCTCTAAGCGTGGAATTCGACCTAGCGGACCATTATCGAGTATCGAGTCTTTGCCGCGATGAATGGCAAGGTTGACGCTGCCCAGGCGTGCGTATTTTGCCCCGGGACCACGGTGCGCGATCAACAACTCCGACCGGCTGCTCTCAAGCAAACCATTGTCGAGGCGAACGTCATAAAAACTGCTGACGACTCGGCACTGGTCCGACTTACCGAGGCCAAGATCATCTGACTCGAGTGCTTCTCGCAGTTCGCCGAGTGAGATCGCGCGAAAGTCGTCTGGGATGACATCCACGAGCTGCGACTGGTACACGCCGATCGGCCATACGGGACGGCCCTCCGCGTCACGATTTGGAAGCGTGAGCGACGGCGTTTTCTGTACGGACGGGTCGATGTCCTCGCCCTGTTCGGTCTGTGCGTGGAGGGAGCCGCCAAGCTGGAACAGCACGAACGTTGTGGCCAAGGCGAGCACGACGCGATTCATCGCGTGGCCTCGATAGAAGCACGTACCAATGGCTCATCGCGGGTCGGCGAAGTCTTTGCCGAATCGTCGCGTTGAGCTTCGATCACACGAGTTGACGGATCAAGGTCCACGTCGACCGTACTCTCCAGAACTCGAGACGGTGCGGGACGAACCAGTGACCTGAGCGCGAGCATGACAGAGATCAAAACACCGCCTCCCATCGCTACCTGTCCGGCGATGATCACGGCGTCGGGAGCGATGCAAACCACACCCGCAACCAAAACCAGGAGGGCAATCAATGTGAGTGGCTGGCGCGCGCCGGGGAAATAGGCAAGTACGCAGCCCATCACGAGAACGCTCGTCGCCACGGTCATCCACATCGCGGTCATGGACGAGGTCTTCAGTTTCAGTGATCGACCGTCCATGGCACTGAATTGATATCGATTCCCATCCGGCATGGGACTCGCTTCGACCGATGCGACGCGATTGATCAGTTCGGTCTCAGAGTAAAGCGGTTCGCGAACCATCCGCCAACCATCGAAGACCCACTGCATCGAGCGACTCGCAGAGGGCGACGCCCAAATCAGATGGCGATCGGACGGGACGGTGACGTCCCAATCGAGTCGATTGATTTCGCGAGAAGGAATCACGAGCGGAGTGATATCCGAGAGGTGTCTCTGGGGCGGTCGATTGCTCCAAAGTCGGATGTCGATTGCCGACGTCCCGTCTCCCTCAATCGCGAGACTGAGTTCATCGTCGTTCAGTTCAAACGGCATCAATTCTTCGTCCACGAAAACACGGACATCCGTGGCCTCGGGATCCCGCAACCGCAAGCGAAAACTCCCAGTCCCTTCCGTTGCCGCGATCACTTGGTCGTGCTGCGAGACCTCGCTCACGGCCGAACGAATCAACAAACGCTTGACCAACAGTTCACCCTCAGCAGTCGTTCGGGCGGTCAACCGAAGGGGAAGTGTTTCGGGCAGCTGGCTGAAGGTCAATTCGTTTGAGGAATCCAGATCGGTGCCAGACAGTGACCATCCAGCGTCGCCGAACAACTCGACACGCGCGTCGCTTTGCAGGGAGAGGTCCTCGGCGGTGGGACGAGGCATTGCGATTTGGTAGAGCAATTCCCTGACCGACTGCATTGCTGCGATCTCCAACGAACACTCCAATCGGATTCGCATGGTTCCGCTGGAGAGTTGATCCGATACCAATTCGTATCGTTTCGTCAGTGCTCCTTCTCCTGATTCGTCCAACGAACCTTCGGTCGGTCCGGCATTGTCTGCCGCAATGAGAACCGCGCGGCTTCCGTTCACCGTCACCGACCAGTCCGATTGCTCCGAACCGGTCGAGGGTTCAGAGATGGCAACTTGCAAGCGTCCCCGCAAATCAACCTGCGACTCCAAGTCCCAATCGACGATTGTCTTCAGTGTTTGTTCAACCAGCGAGACTCTCGTCATTGAATCGAGTACGAGTCGGGGCGGCTCCTCGACGAGAACGCCACTCAAACTGGCAGCGGCATCGGGCGGCACGACGCGAAAGTTTCGGACACGTTGATTCTCGGTCTCAATCCCTTCGACGGTTCGTTCCACATTCGGAGAGGCTTCGAGATCGACCACCATCGTGGAACGTCCCTTCGCCACGAGTTGGACTTTCGACTCCTGTATGACAATCGGTTCGCTCTCATCGCGGGAAGAGACCACGCGTGGAACGGCGAGATCAAGCCGTCGGGAATCGAAATCAAGCGGAGAATCAATTTGTTTTCGAGCACGGATCAGTATCGGGGACAACTCGTCCATCCCACCGCTGATCGCTTCGATCTCGATCAGTCCGTCGGCGTCGTACCAGGTTAACGGCGTTCCAGTCAGCGCGCTCGTGACTTGCGGAGACTCCCAATCCCCGAGGTCGATGGCGAGGACTTGTGAGCCACGTTCATTTCCGACGGGCTGAATCTCCATCGATAGATTGACGTAGTTTTCAGCGAGTTCCAGGGTGGAACGATTCGTCACACGCAACTGACGCTTCGTTTGGCCCATCCAGATGGGTAACGAGAACGAGCCGCGACTGAACCGAAAAACATAGTCCCGGCTATCAGCGTCGCCCTCGACTTGATTGCCGGGACGCTCCATCTGCACGTAGGGGCGATCGCGCCAGCGAAGGCGATAATCGTTGCCGGTTTGAATTTCGACGGTGCCTTGATGCCGCAATGCACCGACCACCTCGGGAACTCGCACTTCGAGTTCCCGTGACGTCGCGGGTTCATCGAGAGGGAGGTGCAACTCAAGATTCAAATCGATGCGTTGTCGCTGCTCCTCTTTGGGGATGACGATTTCATACAACTGTGGATCCCGTTGCTCATTTGGTTTGCTGAAGTCGAGTGCCTGACCACTGTTTGCCAACACGGGAGCGTCGAGCAAGACCGCGTCGTTCGGCAGCCGTAGCTGAAATCTCTCAATCGACTCGCGAAGGTCTCGCACGACCATCTGAATGATCTGAATCGGCTGGTCCTGTGGTGAGTTCCAGCGCATCGTCATCTTGGTACTCGCCTCTAGCAGCGGCACCGCATCCTGCTGTTCGATGGCGCCCCAGCGTAGGGTGAATCTACCGCCCCCACTCTCCACAAGGAATTGGCTGCGCCCGGACTTGTCTTGTCGCGTTTCCAGCACCTCGTCATTGCGATTCATGATCTCGCCACGGGCATCACGCGAATCGGTCGTTAGCTCCACCACAACCGGTGCCGTGGGCAGACTGAATTGCATGACGCTTGCCGAACCGGCATCCACTCGCGAAGACATCCGCATGCGGAATGAAATCTTTTTGTCGGCGCTCGAAGAGGCGAGGAGCAGGTAGCCACCGGTCGATTCCTCAGTTGTGATCGCCAGCGTCCCATCGCCATCGGAGCCCTCGAGAAACTCGGGTGGACTGATGCGATGGAAGTTCTCCATCCTCAATGGGATCGCAAGGATCTCGCCGCCCGTCGATTCCAAGTCGAGTTGAACTTCAACCATCATCTCGGCGCGACTGCCTTCGACGCGGCCGGAGATTTTGACTTGTTCAAAGATGTATCGTCGTGACTGACGGTTGGATTCCGAGTCCAACTCCGTCAATCGTTCGTAGGTCATTCCGGGGACGAGCACCGGGTTCTTGGTCGCGTCGAGAAAATAGAAACCTTTGATGGGGAGTTGATCGGACTCGGCACCATTCGCAGCGGGGCGTACAACCTCTGCCGGTGGAAACGTACCCGGCGGCTGCGCGGAGCTGAGTGTGCACCACGCAAAAAGCAAGAGTCCCGCGAGTGAAGCGCGGTGCGTTGAAGCGCGGCGATGCGACGTGCGACTCATATCCATTGTGACGCTCATTGCCTGCCTCCATCCACGAGGCTTGCAGCGGCGGCGCGTGCGTAATTTTGAAAAGGGTCCTTGGACCTCTCTAGTTTACGCAAACGACGCAGACCGAAACAGCGAATCGGGCTCCGGCAGCGACAGAAAACGGATCTCAATCGCAGCGCCGTCGCATCTCACCGTCAGTACCCGAGTGTCCCCTACAACCGGACGATGTCCCAAACACCATCGGATTGCAACTAATGGCGAATTGTCCGGTTATCAATCAACGCTCAAGACGAAACGTCGCGCCGACCTGATCAATCGCGTTACAGCGGACCGCCTAGGCTAACGGCAAGGGGCTGGCAGCCAATCGGGCAGCGGACTTTTCAATCTCGTCCGCCGTAACGCCCTGTTTTCCGAAGAGAATCCATGGCCGGGCGCGGCGGATCACGCCCTTCTCAAGAAACTGGCCGAAGAGTCGAAGTTTGCTCGTTCCGTCGGTCGGTACGACACTTGTGAACGGGGCATCGTGGGGTCCCAGCAAAATCGCCGAATGACCATTGTCGTTCTCAAAAGTGAAACTCGCATCGCCGTCTCCGACGTCACCCAACGTCCCCGTAGCGCTCAGATCCACCGTCGGTCGGGAGTCCAACCACGTCGTCTGAATTGAGACCATCAGCTCAAAAGACGGCCCACTCGCATTTCCTTCCAAGCCCCGGATACACAATCTTAGGCCGAACTCATGCGGGTCCGCTTGTGGAAAGCCCAGATGCAACTCGTCGCCACGCACGAACTGATCACGAAGCTCGGGGAAGCTTCCATCATCGGAGGCGGTGAGACGAACGCCGCAATCTTCAGAACCGAGGAGCAGCCCCGAGCCATGCACGATTTCAAGGGGACAGAATGCGTCGTCGACTCGCCAGCCGGCGATCCCAAGTTGATTCGGAGCCGTTAACCACATCGCCCGTCTGTCCGACAAGTATTGCTGCGGCGGATCCGAAGTGACTCGCCGGATCACGGGGAAAGTTCCCCCGTGATCAGGCAACACTATCGAGTCACACTCCTGTTCCGGCAACCGGTCGAAGTGGACAAGATCAAATCAGTCGTCGATCGGAGGACGGCGTGGACGCTCTCCGCCGGGTGTTTCGCCACCATCACCACCGCCGCGACGATTTCCGCCGCCAGCCCGCATTCGAGCCTCGAAAGCTTTCGTCAATTCATCCTTGGAGAGTTTGCCGTCGCCGTCACCATCGGCGCGAGTGATCATTCGAGCCATTTGATCGGGCAGTTCTTCCTCGGTGAGCAAGCCGTCGCCATCGGCGTCCCGCTTCATGATTCGGTCAATCATGCCGCTCATGTCACCGCCTCCAAATCCACGGCCACCGCGGTCGCCACCCGGGCCACCTTGACCCCGATCACCACCCGGGCCACCAGGACCGCGATCACCGCCGGGGCCACCGCGTTCGCCACCCGGACCACCAGGGCCACGATCGCCGCCGGGACCACCCGGACCTCGGTTGCCGCCAGGGCCACCAAACCCCGTTCGGCTCGGGATCATTTCGGACAGCTCGAGTTTGCCGTCTTCATTCTTGTCGAGCGTTTTGAGCGCAGCGGCCGCGTTCTTGATTTCGTCAGCCGAAAGAGTTCCATCCTGGTTCGCATCGAGCGCCGCGATAATGGGCAAACGCAAGAGCATTTCGGGACCGCCACCAGGACCACCCTGGCCCCCGCGTCCGCCGAACCCACGTCCGCCGCGTTGTCCCCCAGGTCCGCCGCCACCGGGTCCACCCGGGCCGCCGTCGCGTTGTCCTCGGAAACCACGGCCACCGTCGCGTTCGCCTTCGGGGGGTTGCGCTGTGACGGTTGGCGAAATCGCCAACATCGCGGCGCAAGCGAGCGCTGCGGCAAACGAACTCTTTCTGATCGTCATCGAAGTTTCTTCCTCAAAATTAGTTGACTAGCATTCCGACACAAATGCCAATGAATCTTGCCTCGCCATCCGGTGGTAGCGCGAGACTTGGGCTTGTCCTGAGCGGACTCGCGAAGACTGCGACACCGTACCGACCGTCCAATCGTCTTACCGTTTACCGTCGAGTCCTCGGGGACTGATTCTTTCCCACTGCCTACTGTAACGCTAGCGGACCATACTTGTTTCGTGATTAGTACGCGGTCCCGCACGCTTTTCCACCGATTTCTTCGCGGTATGATCTTGTTTCCAAGGAGCACCGCCGCCGATGGATGATTTTCTGATTGATGATGGCGATTCCGGCGATCTGGACGGGCTCCATCGCAGGGAAGCCTGTTTCGAGGGAACGTACACCTGCGATTGCTGTGGCGAGGAAATCGTGATCCCCTTGGACCCATCGACCGGTTCGTCACAGAATTATGTCGAGGACTGTCCTGTTTGTTGTCACCCTCACGTCATTGACGTCGATTGGCACGACGGGATTCCTCGCGTTAATGCACAACCAGAACAAGACCGCTACTGATTCCAATATGCGACTTCCACCTTGGGCTCTCCAGGCACTCCGACAAGGTGCCGCGGACGTGGCACGAAAAGCCAGTGACGATGCGACGCTCGCGAAACTAAGAGAACAAGCGTCGGAGCTATTTCGCGACCTACCCGAGAGTGCCTCTCGCGGACTCGACGCCGTGCTGAAAACCGCGGGCGGTGCAGCGAAGGAGGTCGTCGAGCAGGGCCGCGACGCTTTCCGAAGTTGGGCGACACCCGCGCAAGCAATCGTCGTCAATTGTTGCAATGCCAGCGGCGTGCTGATGCATTCGAAGGGGACGGGAGTGCCGGTCGACGAAACGATCTTGCAGGCAGGTGTCGAGTTGCTGCGTGGAGACAAGCTCGGCGACAGTCGCCCCGCAATCGACACCGCACTGAACGAGGCCCTCCAGCGCGACGGAAATGCAATTGCGGTTGCCAACAATCTCGAAGCCGCACTGGCCGCTCTCGTGACCCTCGCTGACGGCAACACGCTCGCGATTCACCGCAGTCATGCGATTCGGTTGCCGTCGGGTTTGCCGCTACCCGACGCGTTTGCGAACGCCAACCTTCGAGAATGCGGAGGCGTTCAATCCATCGAACTCGATGATTTTCGCGATGTTGATCGCGGGATCGTCGTGCTCGCCGATAATGGTAACAGCGAACTTTCCGCGCTGGACTTTAGCGAACGCGATGTGACGTCCGTGGCAGTCCTTCCCGTTGGAACTCTCCGGGATCGCTACGACGAAGTCCCCTCCGCCGAAGTCTTGTTGCGAAACGGATTCGATTTGGTGGTTGTGACAGGCGGGCCGCTGACCGGCGGTGTGGATTGCGGCATCGTGATCGGCAACCGTTCGCTAGTACAACACATCACACAGCATCGCAGTTGGCACGTCTTGGCCGCCGCCGATTCGGTCGCTGCAATCACGTTGGCCGCGTTGACTCGTGACGTCGAGTCACCGATGGAACAGCTGCTCGACGCCGGCGAAGACAACTTGCGGGGAAGAGTGGAACGAATGGCGACCCGGCTCGCGGCCGTTGAATCGGTCGAATCGACACGGATAACGGACGACAAAGCGAGCCTGATCTCGTCGTCACGCTGGACCTATGCGTCGCGGCAGCTGCGTATTCGCCACAAAAGTCTGTCGTCGGACGAATGGGCAAACCAATTGGCTCAGCGCGAGACCGCCGTCATCGCCGCGGCCGAAGGCGACGAACTCGTTGTCGACCTTCGTTGGGTCCCACCCTCGGCCGACGCCGACTTGGGTGACGCTCTCTGTGGATAGACGCCGCGCGCCAATTTGACGCCGCGCGTCGGAGTGGTCACGCCGTTTTGGGTTGTGATTCCACGTCATCCTGCTCACGCCGCGTATTGTGCTTGTGACGCACGATTTCGCCACGCACAAGATAGATCACTTCTTCGGCGAGATTCTCCGCCAGGTCCGCGATCCGCTCGAGGTGACGCGAGGCGCTGAAGCAATGGATCGCCGGTTCGATCAACGCGGGATCTTGTTTCATGTCTTCGTGGAGTTGATCGATGATCACTCGGTTCAGTGCGTCCACGAGATCATCCATCTCGATCACATCGGACGCCATCCGCGCGTCATTGGTCACGAAGGAATCGAGGGCACGACGTACCATCGCGATCGCCTGGTCGACCATTTCGTTCAGTTCTTCGGGCACGGCAAAGGTCGGGAACAACGCGAGTGCCTTGGCACGCTCGGCAATGTTGCATGCGGCATTCCCCATTCGTTCGAGTTCGCCGTTGACTTTGATCACCGTCACCAGCCAACGCATATCGACGGTGACCGGTTGGTGAAGCGCAAGCAACCGCAAGCACTCCTCCTCGATCTTGACGTCGGTTTCGTCGACGCCCGCGTCGGATTCAATCACGCGATCAGCGAATTCCGGTCGCCTTTCAACTAGCGATCGGACCGCCATCTGGATCATCTGTTCGACGACCGTGAACTGAGAAACAAGTTGTTCCCGGAGACTCGTGATTTCGCGTTCAAGCAGTTTCGACATGCCGACCCTCTTCGCACTCCATTAGCGATCAACCGAACTTCCCACGCACGTAGTCATCCGTCTGCTGCTTCGCCGGCTTGGTGAAGACCTGAGTGGTGTTCCCCGACTCGATCAACTTGCCTTCGTAGAAGAAGGCGGTCTTGTCGCTGCAGCGTGACGCCTGTTGCATGTTATGCGTGACGATCACGATCGTGTATTGAGAACGCAATTCGAAGATCAGGTCTTCGATCGCGAGTGTGCTCGCAGGGTCCAACGCGCTGCATGGTTCGTCCATCAACAAGACTTCCGGCCCGACCGCGATCGCGCGGGCAATGCACAGTCGCTGCTGCTGCCCTCCCGACAACCCGAGAGCGGGTGCGTGAAGTCGGTCTTTCACCTCTTCCCAGACCGCGGCCTTCTGTAACGACCACTCGACCAATTCATCCAATTCGGCCTTGGTCGTTTTCATATGCAACCGCGGGCCAAATGCGACGTTGTCGTAGATGCTCTTGGGGAACGGATTGGGCTTTTGAAAGACGATTCCGATCCGCCGTCGCAGGCTGACCACATCCAACGCGGGGTCGAGAATGTTGGTGCTCTTGCCCGACTCACCGTGCACCAACAAAGTCCCTTTGGCGGTCGCGCCTGGGACAATGTCGTTCATGCGGTTGATCCATTTCAGGAGCGTGCTTTTCCCGCAACCGCTGGGCCCGATGAACGCCGTGACTTTGTGTTTCGGGATCTCGAGGGAGAGTCCGTGGAGTGCTTGGAAGTCGCCGTACCACGCGTTCAAGCCGTCGATCTCGATCAACGTCTCGCTCGCGGGCGATTCGGGCTCTTCCCCTGCGGCATTCGCGGTCATCACCGACATGCTTGCCTCATCAAGATTGTGATTGCTGGACCTTCTGCCGGATGAAGATCGCGGTAGAGTTCAGCAGCAACAACAGGACTAACAAAATAACAATGGCCGCAGCGGACAGTTGTTGAAACTCTTCTTCGGGTCGGCCAGCCCAGTTGAAGATCAGGACGGGCATCGTGACCGCGCCATCCATCAAATGCTTCGGCCCGCTGCTCTTTGCAACCGTGGCACCCAAAACGACCAAAATCGGAGCAGCCTCCCCGATCGCTCGACCCATTGCCAGGATTGAGCCGGTCATGATCCCAGGCAAAGCCGCGGGAAGGCTCACATTTCGTACTGTTTGCCAGGTCGTCGAGCCCAGACCCAGCGAGGCCTCGCGGAGTGAAGGCGAAACCGCGCGCAGAGATTCCTGGGACGCGATGATGATGATCGGCAGGATCACAAGCGCGAGTGTGAGGCCACCCGAGAGAAAACTCTTGTGGAAGGGGAGTCGGAAGTAGTACCAGGAACGCTTCGCGACCCGACTTCCGAGATTACCTTTGCGGACCGTTCGTCTTCGCTCTTCCTCCCCCTGCGGTTTCGGCGTTCCCGGCGTCCAAATCGCGATGTCGATCTGCTCGCCGTTCTCTCCTTCGACTTGAAATGGCTCGGTGATCTCGATCGTCGGTTCGTCCGATTCCGCAGGAACGAAGACGACATGCTTGGAATCCAACGTCAGCACTTGATAGTAGTGCTTCACGCCCATGATCTCCCAACCTTCGGATTCGTTCACGCGAATTTGACCGAAGACGTTGAACATGTAGACGAACAGCGTCAGCCCGAGTAGCCCGTAGACGATCGACGGTACACCCGCGAGGTTTGAGATGTTGAGTTGGACGAATCCATGCAACCAGCGAAGTGGACGTGAGGTTGGCTTGAACTCCTCCAGAAAAACCGCCGTTCCAACTCCAAGAGGCAACGCCAGAAGCGCGCACACGCCACAAACGAACATAGAGCCGAGGATAGCCGGGCCCATCCCGCTGCTCTCGATCTCCAACTCACTGTGCGGATTGGTGAGTAACTGCCACGAGAGTCGTGATTGACCTTGGAACCAGATCGATGTCAGTAGCACGCCGAGAATCAGCACACTCACGAACGCGATGGCAACGCAAACGAAGTAAAACCACAAGCTCCAAGATCGTCGCTTCTTTGCATTTCTGCTCTGAAACTCAGGGTCTTGATCCTTCAATGCCGCGGGGACTGCGCTCATTGATAAGACTCCTGGAATCGCCGCCTTACTAATTGGCCGAGCATCGTCATCAGAAACGTGATACAGAACAGCGTGATCGCGACCGCGTACAGGCTGTAGTACTGGACGGTTCCATATTCACTTTCGCTCTTGATCATTTCCACGATGAACCCCGTCATCGTTTGCGCTTGACGCGTCGGATCGACGGTCAAGGTGGGCAACGCTCCAGCCGCGAGCGCGACGACCATCGTTTCTCCAATCGCCCGACTAAATGCGAGCAGGAACGCCGAAACAATCCCGCTCAATGCCGCCGGGACTACGACTTTGACTGCCGTTTCAAATGGCGTGCAACCGAGACCATAGGCGCCCTCTCGCAGACTACGGGGGACAGCACGCATCGCGTCTTCGGAAAGGCTGCAAACCATCGGCAGACACAAAATGCCAACGGCAATCCCGGCGCTGGTCGCGTTGAAGGTCGAAAACCCTCCGGCACTCAGCATTTGAAGGGACGGGCTGATGACGAGAATCGCAAAGTAGCCGAGGACCACCGTCGGGACGCCGGCAATGATCTCGAGTGTTGGCTTGAGCCAGGCCCGAATGCCCGAGGAAGCAAACTCACTGAGATAGATCGCTGTTACCAATCCAAGCGGCAACGCAATCAACATCGCGATGAACGTCACGCGGAAGGTCCCGCTCAGGAGCGGCCAGATTCCGAACTTTGCGTTCTTCAACTCCGCCGCCTGCAGCGGAGTCCACTCTGTTTCGCCGAAGAACTCCCTCAGCGAAACGTTGCCCCCAAAAAAGCCAGAACTCTGGCTGATCAGCATGTAGATAATGCCGACCGTGATCAAAACCGTGAGCAGAGCACATCCGGCAAGCGTGAAAACGATAACGCGTTCCGAAAGAGCGCCGGCGTGTGTCGAGCGAAACTCGCGATTTTCGAGTGCCTTCGGTAACGCCATCGCTTTTCCGGGGAGCAAACTTGGTTCGTTCGAGCCATCGCTCGAACACGACGAACGGCCGCCTACATCGACGGCCGAATCGACTAATTGGTCAGATTCTCTGCTGTGAAGGATTCGAGGAACGTCCCTTCACGTTTGTTGCCCTCAGAGTCGATGAAGTGCGTACCCGAAACCTCGTTTTCGAGGTTGGCCACGCCCTGGGCGAGCACTTCGGAAGGCAAGCGAACGTACTTGACCCTTTCACAGATCTCCGAAACGTTCGCGAGGTAGAAGTCGACGAAAGCCTTCACCTCCGCGCGGCCCAGTGACGCGGTGCTCACATAAATGAAGAGCGGTCGGCTGAACGGCGCGTACGCCCCAGACTCGATATTCTCCATGCTCGGAAGATAAGCTTGTCCGTCCTTCGGGCTGACGATCTTCACTGCTCTCAGCTTGTCTTTGTTTTGCTCGTAGTACGAGACGCCGAAGAAACCGATCGCGAACTTGTTGCCCGCGATGCCGTTAACGAGCACGTTGTCTTCTTCGTTAGGCGTCATATCCTTGCGGAGTTCAACGTCGCCTTTGCCCTTCACCACTTCACGGAAATAGTCGTAGGTCCCGCTTCCATTCCCAGGGACGAAGAACTCGATCGTTTCTTCGGGCCAACCGGGATCGACATCGCTCCACTTCTTAGCCGCGGAATCGCCAAGGAACATCGCCTTAAGTTGGTCAACGGTGAGCGTTTCGACCCAGTCATTGTCTTTGTGGATTGCGATAGTGAGACCGTCGTAAGCAACCGGAACCTCGATGAAGGTCACGCCGTTTTCTTGGCATTTGGCAAATTCACCCGGCTTGATCGGGCGAGATGCGTCGGAAATGTCCGTGGACTTTTGCTGAAATTCCTTGAACCCATTTCCAGTTCCGGCACCGTCGACGACCACGTTGACGCCTGGGAATTGCTTGACGAACTCCTCCGCAACCGCGTCGCTAATCGGCTGGACCGTGCTGCTTCCGTTGATCTTGATCGTGCCTTCGATGTTCGAGACTTCAACGCTGCCCGAACCTTCCGATTTGGTACCCGAGCCAGCTTTACCTTTTCCACCCGCGGTTTCTGGACCGCAACCCGTGAGGACAAGAGCGAGCGTCATGCTTGCGACCAGACCCGAGAGGGACGAACGGCGAGTAAACATTTCAAGGAGTCTCCGGTGTACAGATGGGGAATCCCAGTGAGGCGGATCGCTCGTCTTGCGAGGTCTCACTGGATGTTGCAGCGGGCGACGTCCGCTGACGCGCGGAAGGATAACAGTGACGCCAGAGATTCGCGACCACGCGCTCGTCCGCCGCAGATGAAGATTTAATAAAGGCACACCTTTCGTTCATTCTGCGTTCGTCGGACGCATGGGGCTCGCAACTCCCTAGCCCGCCGCAACCACTGCCGAATCGGCCTCGCGGACTTTCTCGAGGATTTCGAGCAGCACCGTATCTGTTTCGATCCCCTCTGCCTGGGCTTCGAAATTCAACAACACGCGGTGACGCATCGTTGGGAGATAGACTCGGCGAATGTCCTCAAAGCTGACACTGAAACGACCCGCCAACAAAGCGCGGACCTTCGACGCCAGTGCCAACGTTTGAGCCCCCCGCGGACTGGCTCCCCAGCGGACATATTGATTCGTCGCATCGACCGAATGCGGTCCGTCGGGGTGGGTCGCCAAAGTCAGGCGAACGAGATAGTCACGAATCGGAGGCGTCAAAATGACGTCGCGTACCATCGATTGCATCTCGAGAATTTCTCCACCCTCGATCACCTTTTCGATCGAAGGCTTGTCACCGCGAGTGGTTCGCTCCACGATCGTGTTCAAGTCTTCTCGGTTGCTATACCCCACCACCAGTTTGAACAAGAAGCGGTCGAGTTGAGCTTCCGGCAGGGGATACGTCCCCTCTTGCTCGATCGGGTTTTGTGTCGCGAGCACGAAAAACGGCTTTTGCAGTTCATAGCGGGAACCGCCGGCGGTCACGGTGCCTTCTTGCATCGTTTCCAACATCGCCGATTGAGTTTTCGGTGTCGCTCGGTTGATTTCGTCCGCGAGAAGGATCTGCGTGAAAACCGGTCCCTTTTGAAACTCAAATTGTCGTCGACCATCCTCCGACTCGACGATCATGTTGGTTCCCAAAATGTCGGCGGGCATCAGGTCGGGGGTGAATTGGATTCGGTTGAAGTTCAAATCCAAAACCTCGGAGAGGGTTCGGACCAGCATCGTCTTTCCGAGCCCCGGAACGCCTTCGAGCAAGCAGTGTCCGCCGCAAAGCATTCCGGTCAGCACGCCCTGAACGATCTCGTCATGACCGACGATCACGCGGCCGATCATTTCGCGAATCTCTTCGTACCGCTTGCGAAAGTGCTCCGCCTTTTCTTGAGTCGAATCGTCGGGGTTGGTCATGGATGGCTCACTGATGAAATCGAACAAACAACACTTCGCTAGTGTAACCTTTTGGGGCCCGCGAGGGGTGAGGTGGGGGACGCATCGTTTTGGCATGCCGAGTCGCTACACTGGACCCCATGAGCACCTCGATCAAGCGCGCGGACCTGCCATGGCTGTTTAGCGCTCCGCTCGACCTGTTTGCATTCGTCGGGAGCACGTTGATCGCAATGTGTCTGCTCGCTCTTGGTGCAGTATTCGGCTGGCTGCAGCAAGACACGCCTGGCTGGACCTGGGTTTTTGCGATCCTGCTGATCGATGTCGCCCATGTTTACGCGACCGGATTCCGGGTCTATTTCGACAGGCGGGAGCTGGCGCGTCGCCCCTGGCTCTACGGCTTGACTCCGCTGTTGGCATTCGGCGTCAGTTGGGCGATCTACTCGGAGAGCGTTTTCGTTTTCTGGCGTTGTTTGGCCTACCTTGCCGTTTTCCATTTCGTTCGGCAGCAATACGGCTGGGTCGCGCTCTACCGGCGTCGAGCAGGCGAGACAGAACGCATCGGCTACTGGATCGACACCGTCACCATCTACCTCGCGACTCTCTACCCGCTCGTCTATTGGCACTGTCATCTGCCTCGGGAATTCTGGTGGTTCCGAGCCGAGGACTTCCTGTCGATCGGGTTCAACTTGGCGGTGCTACTCGCCCCGATCTATTGGATCGCCCTCGTGTTGTACACTGCGAAGTCGGTTTGGTTGGCAACGAAAAACCGGCACTTCAACCCCGGCAAAGACATTGTCGTTTCGACCACGGCGCTGTGCTGGTACGTCGGGATCATTACGTTCAACTCAGACTTTGCGTTCACGGTAACCAATGTCATCATCCACGGAATTCCGTACATGGTGCTGGTGTACTGGTACCATCGACGCGAGAAAGAGCAGACGGATGATGCCCAAAACCTCTCGCGATCGACCGTGAATGTAGCGCGATTCGTCGGGTTGGTTTGGATCTTGGCTTACGCCGAGGAATTGATTTGGGATCGTGGCGTGTGGCACGAACGTGGTTGGCTGTTCGGCTCGGCCTGGAATCTTGAGTCTCTCGAACCGATCCTCGTGCCGATGTTGGCCGTTCCGCAAATCACCCACTACGTGCTCGACGGCTTCATTTGGAAGCGACGCTCTCACGAGCACGTTGATGCATTGGGCGGACGTTAAGTCGCCTACTCTTGCGGCTCCGTCATCTTCCAAGGATCGAGTGCTTCGCGAAGCGTTTCGTCGGGCAGGATCTGTTTTTCGACGCAAAGTTCGCGAATCGTTTGCCCCGACTGGAACGCTTCCTTGGCAAGCTTTGCCGCCTGTTCGTAGCCGATCAGCGGATTCAGACTGGTGCACATCGAAAGACTTTGCTCGACCGCGCGATTGCAAGACTCCTCGTTGGCTTCCATCTCGGCAATACAGAACTCGACGAATGCGTTCGCACCGCCGCTCAACAATTGAATCGACTCCAGCATCGTGTGTGCCATCACCGGCATCATGATGTTGAGTTGAAAGTTTCCTCCCGCGGCGCCACTGACTGTGATCACGCCGTCGTTCCCGATCACCCGTGCGGTCAATTGCATCAATGATTCGCACATCACCGGGTTGACTTTGCCCGGCATGATCGAGCTACCGGGCTGACGCGATGGCAGTTTGACTTCGTAAAAGCCACAGCGTGGACCACTGCCCAACCATCGAATGTTATTGGCGATGTTGAAGAGTGTCTGCGCAATGCACTTCAGTTCGCCATGCGACTGAACGAGCGCGTCGCGGTTGGCGTTGGCTTCGAAATGATCGACAGCCTCAATAAAGGCGATTCCCGTCCGCTCCGCAATTGCCTTAGCCACTCGGCCACCGAACTCGGGATGCGTGTTGATTCCACTCCCAACAGCCGTGCCGCCGACGGGTAATTCCAGAACCGCGTTGCGAGCCGCCTCGGCGCGAGCAATCGATAGCTCTACCTGCCGGGCAAATCCGCCGAACTCTTGTCCGAGTCGCAGCGGCGTCGCGTCCATCAGGTGCGTCCGACCAATTTTCATCACCTTGTCCCAGGCCGCGGCCTTTTCAGCGAGCGATGCGTGCAACCGGCGGAGCGCGGGAAGCAATTCCGTCTCAATTTGATTGGCCGTCGCGACGTGGATCGCCGTCGGAAAAGTGTCGTTGGTGCTCTGCCCCATGTTGACGTGATCGTTCGGGTGAATCGGCTTCTCAGCCACCATCCGATCACCGCCGTGAATCTCGATCGCACGGTTGCTGATCACCTCGTTCACGTTCATGTTGCTACTTGTGCCACTGCCCGTCTGGAAAACATCCACCGGGAATTCGGCGTCCAGCTTTCCAGCAATGACTTCTTCGCACGCCGCGAGCAACGCTTCGACTTGAGACGCGTCGAGCGGGTTTTTGCCGCTGTCCGTGAGCTTTCCAAGATCGCGATTGGCTACCGCGCAACCGTGCTTCACCATCCCCATCGCACGAATCATGGCGGATGGCAGCGTCCAACCGCTGATCGGAAAATTCTCCACCGCACGCTGCGTTTGAGCGCCGTAATAGGCGGCTGCGGGGACGGAAACCTCGCCCATCGAATCACGTTCGGTCCGGAAATCGCTCATTGGTCTTTGTTGATTTGGAGAGATCGAAGTCTGCGGGGGAAGTCTAGAGGGGAGTGGGGGAGCAGGGGAGTAGGGCAGTGAGTGGCGAGGGACGAGGTGTGAGTGGCGAGGTGTGAGTGGCGAGGTGTGAGTGGCGAGGTGTGAGTGGCGAGGTGTGAGTGGCGAGGTGCGAGGTGCGAGGTGCGAGGTGCGAGTGGCGAGGTGCGAGGTGCGAGGTGCGAGTGGCGAGGTGCGAGTGGCGAGGGACGAGTGGTGACTTACTTCCTCACTGCCTTACTGCCCAACTCCCCTACTGCCCATCTCCCCAACTCCCCATCTCCCCCTCAAAGCATCAACCGTGCGATGTTGATGTAGATCACGATGCCGAGAATGTCGACGATTCCCGCGACGAATGGGTTGCTCATCATCGCCGGGTCCAATCCCAATCGTTCGAAGATCAGCGGCAAGGCGGCACCGAAACAGCACCCGACAATGATCACCGCCAGCAGTGTCAGCGGTATCACCAGCGCAGCAAACGCAGATGGCGCCATGAACAAGGCCGTGACGTACCCGATCAATGCAAGAACGCCGCTCAGCGCGAACGAGACCAGCAACTCCCTCGAGAGCACGGTCCGCCAATCCGTCAATTCAAGCTGCCCGCTCGTGAGCGCGGTGATCACCAGGGTCGCCGATTGGCTTCCGGAGTTGCCTCCAGCACTGATGATCAACGGAATGAAACTCACCAGCCACACGTACTGCTTGACTTCATCGTGGTAGTGTTCCAAGGCCGCTGCCGTCAGCAATGCGAAGAAGAACAGTAGGATCAGCCAGATACCACGCTTCCACGAAAGTTTCAGCAGTCCGATCCGCAGATAGTCTTCTTCGAGCGGCGCCACGGCCGCGATCCTTTGGGCATCCTCCGTCAATTCCTCGCGAACGACGTCGATCACGTCGTCATGCGTGATGATCCCGAGCAATTCGTGTGCTTGATCCACCACGGGGATGGCCAACAGGTTGAATCGCTCAACTTTTTCTGCGACCGACTCTTGGTCCTCGTCGACTTCGGCAACCACAACATCGGATTCCATCATGTCGCCTAGAGTCCGATCGGGACGGCGTAACGACGACACCAACTGTCGCGTGGAAACGATGCCGCGGAGCTTCTTGTCGTTGTCTACCACATAGAGGTAATAGATCGTTTCCAGCTCGCTCGCTTGGCTCGCCAATTCGTCGAGAGCACTTCGCACCGAGAGTGACTCATCGAGCATGGCCACCTCCGAAGTCATCAGCGACCCGGCCGTGCCTTCCTCGTAGGAACGAAGCCGCTGGATGTCGCGTCGATCCGCGACCGGCAACAACTGCAGGATGCTTTGCACCCGCGCCGCGGGCAATTCTTGGATCAAGTCGACGCGGTCATCCGACGGGATGCGGTCGATCAGCGATGCGGCTTGGGCCGCATCCTGCTCCGAAAGCAGTTCGATCTGTCGCTGCTCTTCGAAGTAACCGAAAATCTCGGCCCGGCGATCCGGATCCGCGTATTGGAGCACACGCCAGACCTCATTGTCTTCGAGGCCTTCCATGAACTCCGCTGTCCGCCCCGCGTTGAGCGCGACGCAGAACTCTTTCAGCTCCGCCGCGTTTTCCTCGGCAAGCATCTCACGAAGTTCTGGCAGAAACAGCGGATTGACCATGCCGGTTCTCTGAGCTGATGCGGGCGTTACGGGACGACGCCCCTTGGAGCATTAAAGCGATTCGGCGATCAAACCGAGAACCGGGATGGAGCACCAGAACACGACTAGTTGCTCACGCGCTCGCTGTATTCGCCCTTCCGTGTGTCGACTTTGATCACGTTTCCGATCTTGATGAAGCCCGGGACGATGAATTCGGCCCCCGTCTCAACCGTTGCGGGTTTCGTGACATTCGTAGCCGTGTCGCCTTTCGCGCCCGGAGCACATTCCGTCACCTCGAGCTCTACCATGATCGGCGGCTCGACGATGATCGCGTTCCCGTTGTAGAGCGTCATCTGGCAGATCATGCCGTCCTTGAGGTACTTCCAGATGTCACCCGCGACGTCTTCGGGAACTTCGATCGACTCAAACGTCTCCTGGTGCATGAACACATAGTCCTTGCCCTGCCTGTAGGAGAACGTGACGTCGGTGGTCTCGACGTCCGCCGATTCCAGCGAGTCGCCGCCCTTGTAGGTTCGGTCGAGCGTCGTCCCGCGAACGAGGTTCTTGAGCTTGCATTTGTACAACGCGTTCCCCTTACCCGGTTTGACAAACTGCATGTCCGTCATCAAATAGGGCTCGCCGTCGATCTGAACCTTGAGTCCTTTTCGGAAGTCGCTCGTGTTGTAAGTTGCCATCGCTCTTTTGGCTCCGTCAAACTGTCTCATGCCGGTGGTCGAAGGTGATCCGACCACCTCCAGGTCGCGGCTGAGTTTACCGCCCCAAGCCGATCTTGTCCCGACCGGGTTGATTCCTCTTTTTTGCCGCGTCATTCGGCCTGTTTTCTTCGCCATGATTCAAGCCGTCCCCCCCCTGCACCGACCGATCCACTCCGATTCGGACACGGACGAATGGCAGATCGCGATGAAGCGAGCGATCCGATCGCAGCGAGAGCTCCGGCGGCGGCTCGGACTACCAGAAGCTCCCGATGCAGACGCGGCCGAGCGATTTCCGACGTTCGTACCGCTGGAGATGCTCGCCAGGATCCGCCCCGGCGATGCGAATGATCCGATTCTCCGGCAGGTGCTCGCCGATGAGCGTGAGACCGATCAGCAACCGGGCTTCACCGCGGACCCGGTTGGCGACCTGGATGCGTCGGTTGCAGGGGGGCTCATTCACAAATATCACGGTCGCGCCCTGCTCGTGACCCACGGCGCTTGTGCCGTTCACTGTCGCTATTGCTTTCGCCGCGAGTTTCCCTATTCCGAAACCGGTTCGCGCCGGGAAAACTGGAAACCCGCGCTCGAATCCATTCGTAGTGATGGAACGATCGAAGAGGTGCTGCTGTCCGGTGGCGATCCGCTGACTCTGACCGACGCCTCCCTTGATCGACTCGTCACATCGCTCGAGGAGATCGCACATGTTCGCCGACTCCGTCTGCATACCCGGTTGCCGATCGCGATTCCGCAGCGAATCACCGAGAACCTCGTCGCGCGGCTTACCGAATCGCGACTGGTCACTTGGGTCGTGATCCACTGCAACCACGCCCAGGAGATCGACAGCGCCGTGACGCGAGCTACCGACCGCATGATCAATGCCGGCCTACCGGTGCTGAATCAGTCCGTGTTGCTTGCCGGCGTCAACGACCATGCGGACACGCTGGTCGAGTTATCGAAAGCGTTGGTTGATCGTCGTATCCAGCCCTACTATTTGCACCAACTCGATCGTGTCCAAGGATCCGCGCATTTCCTGGTGCCGGAACAACGGGGACACGAACTCGTCGAGGAAATGCGTCGCCGTCTTCCTGGTTACGCCGTTCCGCAGTACGTCGCCGAACACGCCGGCGCCGCAAACAAAACTCCGCTAGGATAAAGGGTGGCGTTCGGCTGCTTCCTGGAAGAACACTCACTCTGACCGACCTCGCGCTCCATGTACGTCCTTGAGAACCCGGTGCTCCAGCGTGAGTTGCTCGTCAACCTGCGCACCAACCGCTCGTTCATCCTGCTGGCGATCTATCAGCTGCTTTTGGCGGCGGTCGTCTTAGCCGCGTGGCCGTCCGACGAACGACTGGACCTGACCACGAATCCGCCTTCGGCGACAAAGTTGGTCAATCTGTTCTTTCTGGGCCAATACGTGATCGCGTCGTTGATGGCGCCGAGCTTTGCGGCGGGCACGATCGCGGGAGAAAAAGAACGGAAGACGTATGAGATGCTTCTGGCGAGCCCGCTTCGCCCCGGCGCGATCGTGATCGGGAAAGTCGTCGCGTCGCTGACTCATATCGGAATGCTGATCATCGGGTCGCTGCCCATCATCGTCCTCTGTTTGCCGCTCGGTGGAGTCAGTGTTTACGAAGTCCTCGCGGCATACCTCGGTTTGATCGTTTCCGTGATTCTGTTCGGTGCGATCGGTGTGTTTTGCAGCAGCTATTTCCCGCGGACCAGCAGCGCCCTTGTCGTCAGCTACCTCGCGATTTTGCCGTTGGTGATTCTGGCCTGCGTTTCCTGGGCCTCGCTGGCGAGCGAAGGCGACTTGCGATTGAAACTTGCCGTCGTGGTCTTTCCGGCATTCGGACTCACCGCGGTCGTGTTGATGGGGGCTGCGGCGGCCGGGCGAATGCTCTATCCGCCCGATGTCGGCAGCGAAGGCAAAGAGGTCATCGACTTGGAGCGCGAAGCCGAGGAGGCGGTGGGGCTCGTGATTCAACCGGATCAATTTCCCGATCGACTGTTCGCCCCGCCCAAGAAAGACGAGATGATGGCGGACGGCGCCAATCCCGTTTACGACAAGGAACTCCACAGCGAAATCTTCAGCCAGGGCACGTTGATGCTGCGGCTGGTGATTCAGATCAGCATCTTGCTCGCGATTCCGATGATGGGCGTGTTCCTCTTCTTCCAAGCTCACCGCGCGCCGTGGTTCGGCATCTATGTGATCGTGTTCAACATGCTCGTCGGCCCCTCGTTTCTCGCCAGCAGCATCACGAGCGAGCGTGAACGTCAAACGCTCGACTTGCTACTCACGACGACGCTCACGCCGATGCAGATTTTGTGGGGCAAATTCGTGGTGCGATTCCGGATTTCGGTCGTGTTGACCGGGTTTTTGCTTTGGCCGCTGTTTCTCGGCGCCGGACTCAACAACAAATTCTGGACCAACTTGCCCGCCGTCGGTGCGATGTTTCTCATCGTCTTGATGGTCTGTCTCGTGAATTGCGTCATCGCACTGGCGGCGTCGCTGTTCACCCGCAAGTCGTCGATCGCGTTGCTGACGACCTACGTCGTTTTGTTGATTCTGTACGTGGTTCCACCCGCAATCTCAACATTCACGCGGATGCTCGACATGAGCTCCGGAGTCATCGCGCAATCCGACTGGCTGGGAGTGGCGAGTCCTTTCTCCGCGCTTTTTGCGATTCCACTGAATCAAGACATTGCCAAAGACAACCCGGTGATCAACGCGGGTAATGTCCCGCTCGTCCTCGGCTATTTCGGTTTTAGCTTGGCGCTCACCGCATTGACTGCCGGCGCGATGGTACTGCGACTAAAGACTCGCAGCGGCCTCTCCGATGGTTGATCCACCGGAGCGTACTCACGACAGCGAAGCACTGCAGGGCGAGCGTTCTCAGTGGTGAAAGTAGAACGTGTGGCCGCGCGAAGACCGATATCGCGGAATCGGATAGGTCGGCAACACGTGCTGTTCAACAATGACGGGGGGCCGCGGAACATAGTGATGTTCGATCACGGTTTGGGGCCGCGTCACGACGGGTTGAGGCCGTGCCACAGTGACTTGCTGAGGCTGACGAGGGATCGTTTGCAGTGATGTGATGACTGACTCGCTCACGCCTTGCTGGTGCAGCGCGATGATGTCGGAAACGGTCAGCGTTCCGTTGTAACCGCGTTGGCGAACTTGGTTCAGGATGATTTGATCACTGAGCCCGCTACGAGTCATGTTGACAACGTCCTGCATGCTGACTGCGGACTGACGCAAGGCGGTTTGCTGTTGTTGTGCGTAACGTTGCTGCTGTTGCGCGTAGCGTTGCTGTTGGGCGTTGTAATAGGCAGCTCGCTGTTGTGCGATCGCCCGCTCTTTGTCCGAGGCGTCTCCGAGAATACCGCCCGCCACCGCACCAACGACGCCGCCGATTGCCGCACCGGCACCAGCCTCATCGTTGTTGTCGCCGATCAGACCGCCGGCAATCGCGCCCGCTAATCCGCCGAGCGTCGCACCCCGTTGGCGACCCGTTTGCGCCGAAGCGGACTGGGGAACGAACAGTGCAAAAATGACGACGCAGGCCGCGACGTGAGTGAACCGGATTGCCATGTCTCTTCCGTGATCTATGAGTCGAATTTATCGACACACCCAGTCCTGGGGCCGTCGATCCCTTGCCCATTCGTTTATCGGTTCCCTCACCGAGCCGCAACGCCATTTCATCGGCGAATCGTCGTGAAACTCAAGGCGTGGCGGCAATCCCTGACAAACTATCAGGGCTGGCCGGGATAGGATCGCGAGCGACCGAACAAGCCGCCGCCCATCACCGAAGGGGTGCGGGCAGCCCGAGTGTTCGTGCCCGGCCATTCACATCGGCTGTCGTGGAAGTCCTCCCTCACCGGCGCTCGGAAAGCGAGCACGAGGAAGAGGCAGACGCAAATGAGGTGGATGAAGAAGATGGTAACCATGACACTTCCCTAACCAACGTGACCGATATCAAATCTCTGATGCACTGAGCGGACTGGCGCTTACTTTGTGACGACAAGATTCACGCGAATCTTCAAGATAACCTGTTTTAGTGGGCCAGAAACGCTCGCACAGAGGGCGCTCAGTTAATTTCCGCTCCATTATGAGGACGTGTCTAGGTGAATATGTGTTCGCCTATTCGTCCGGAAGAACTGTCGCAGCTTTCGGGAGCGTGCACAAATGAGTACTGCCGAGCGTCGAAATGTCGAATCCTGAGCCCCTCGAAAACCCCTCTGTGGAACCGTGTAGGCGTTGTCAAAATGACGTAACCGGACCATTTTGCTCAGCTTGTGGTCTGCCCCGTCAAGTTTCGCGGATCGACGCGCGGTTTCTCGCCACGGAAATTGCAGCTGTTTTTAATTTCAAGAAGGGACTTTTTCACACGTTCCGAGAGTTATTGCTGCACCCTGGCGACAGCGTTCGCCGCTACTTGTGTGATGATCGCAGTTCACTTTTGAAGCCGATTAGCTTTTTGATTCTCGGTTCATTGTTCTATCTCCTCGCGCATCGCGTCTTCCAATTCCAAGACGGCTATGTCAACTACTCAGGCCTGGAGTGGAGTGGGTCGAGTATCCCTGTGATCATGGAGTGGATCACCCAGAACTACGGGCTTTCCAACCTCATCATGGCGTTCTACACGGCTGCCTGGATCAAGCTGTTCTTCCGCCGCTACGACTTCAACTTCTTCGAGGTCCTGATCCTGCTCTGTTACGTGATCGGCGTCGAGATGATCTTGTTCGCAATCTTTGGACTGACGGAAGCCGCCATCGGGTACGGATTGCTGGACAAGGCGAGCTTACTGGTGGTCGTCTACGGGTGCTGGGCGATCGGCCAGTTTTTCAATGGGCGGCGAATTCGCGACTACGTTTATGCGCTGCTGTGCTACTTCCTTGGCATGATCAGTTTCATTTTCTCAGCGATCGCGTGCGGTGTCGTCTATGACCTCATCCGCAACACGGTCGCAGCGTAGTCGCCTCGGTTGACCGCTGATTCTCGAAGTCGGTGCGCCCGCATGGCATGTTGCAGCTACGGTAAACTGCGGAGCCCGCGATGAATCTTTCTTGATTCGAATCTTGTGCGGGGCAAGCACCACAGCCACACAATTCTCCATGCGGATGTTGATCCGAAAATCATTGTCGTCCGGTGTCGCGGCGATGTTCGTTCTCGTCTCCTTATCTACGAAGGCAGCCGACACTGACCGCCCGAATATTCTGTTGATTGTCTCCGAGGACAATGGGCCCGAACTCGGTTGCTATGGAGATCCGTATGCCAACACGCCTCATCTTGATCGGCTCGCGGGCGACGGCGTGCGATTCGAAAATGCCTACGTGCCACAGGCAGGTTGCAGTCAATCGAGAGCGAGTTTTCTCACGGGGCTCTATCCGCACCAGCACGGCCAGATTGGCTTGGCGACGTGGGGCTTTCGACTTCATCGAGAGGACATTCCTAACCTTCCGCGACGACTCCGAGCGGCCGGCTATCGCACCGGCTTGATCGGCAAGTTGCACATCAATCCGGCGTCCGCCTTCCCGTTCGACTTTCATGAAATCACGGGTTCTAACTTCTCCCGCAAACGCCTCGGGAAATATGAAACGTTCGCAACTGAGTTCATCGAGGCCGACCACAAGCCGTTTTTTCTAAGCGTCAACTATCCCGACGCCCACGATCCATGGATCCGACAGGTCGATGGAATACCCGAACAGACTCTCGCTGGTTCTGACGTGCACGTCATGCCATACATGGGCATCGATCCACCCGGACTGCGTGACATGGTCGCCGACTACTACAACTGTCTCGCCCGGCTCGATCGGTTGGTCGGAGATCTGTTGTCCGCGCTCGAGCAAAGCGGGAAAGCAAACGACACGTTGGTGATTTACATCGGCGATCATGGTGCCGACATGCTACGCGGGAAACGAACTTGCTACGAAGGTGGACTGCGGGTTCCCATGATTCTGCGCTGGCCAGGACACATCCAACCACAAATTCGAAACGAGTTGGTCTCGACCATCGACCTGATGCCGACGCTGTTGGCTGTCGCAGGTGCCGATTCGATGGAGGACCTTCCGGGCAACAACATGATGCCGCTTTTCGGTCCGAAAAAGGTCCAGTGGCGGACTCATCTTTTTGCGGAGTACCACACCCATGCCACCGGCGTGAACTACTATCCACAGCGCTGCGTTCGCGATGGGCGTTACAAGCTGATCGAAAGCCTGCTTCCGGACAGGGTTCACCCTGATAATGACGACACGCTTCGAAAGCTTCAGGGAGACCATGAAAAGCGAGGTGCTGACCATCCGCTTCGCCTAAAAAATGCGATCACAAAGGCGAAAACGATCGTTCGCGACGCGTATGCGCTTTCTCGCCGTCCCCCGCGATACCAACTCTTCGACCTCGATGCGGATTCTTACGAATTCAACAACTTGGCCAAAGATCCAGAACACGCAGACACTCTGCGGCGACTGTCAATGAAACTCGACGAGTGGCGTCAAGAAACCGAAGATCCGTTGCTCGACGCGACAAACCTGCGTCTGCTTACTGAGGAAGTCCGGTCGGTCAAAACGAAAGCACAGGCACGCAAACACCGGTGGAACTATCCCTCCTATTTCGGGCGTTCAAAGTAGTGCGAATCTGATGAAAGCGTGCGGAACTCGAATCAGTTTTTTCGTCTTGCTCCTATTGGGGAGTATGTCATGCGATGGAGGCGAGCCACCGAAGAACATTGTTCTCTTCTTGATCGATGACCTCGGCTGGCGCGACTTGGGATGTCAGGGGAGCACGTTTTACAAAACCCCGCACATCGATCGACTCGCACAGGACGGTGTGCGATTCACAAACGCCTACGCGGCATGTGCGGTTTGTTCCCCGACCCGCGCCGCGATCTTGACCGGTAAATATCCAGCGAGGCTGCTGTTAACGGATTGGCTGCCGTCTGGTCGATGGGATCCAAAGGCAAAGCTTCGTGAAGCTCGTCGCGTACGCGCTTTACCAGTTGAGGAAATCACACTTGCCGAGGCACTCCGAGAGTTAGGGTACCGAACGATTCACGTCGGGAAATGGCATCTTGGAAGCGAGCCTTTCAGTCTTCCCATCCATCATGGATTCGACACCAACATTGCCGGCAACGCCCACGGCGCACCGGGCGGCTATTTCTTTCCGTATCAAGGCAACTGGTTGATTCCAACAACAGGCCTTCGCGCGCGATGGAATGTCTTCGCGGACGGCGAGCCCGGAGAATACCTCACCGACCGCCTGACAAACGAAGCGATCAAGGCTCTCCAAGCGGAGAGCGATCTGCCGTTTTTCATGTACTTCTCCCACTATGGCGTGCATTCACCTCTGCAAGCAAAGGCGGACGTGACAGCACGCTATGAGCGCATTCCAAAAGCCCAGCGACAGGGAAAGCCGGTTTATGCCGCGATGGTCGAAAGCATCGACGACAGTGTCGGCCGTGTCATGAAAACGCTCCGCGATCTGGGGATCGAAGACGAGACGGTTGTGATTTTCACTTCAGATAACGGCGGCTTTTACAAAGCCACCAGCAACGCGCCGCTGAGAGCTAACAAGGGATCGTACTACGAAGGCGGAATTCGGGTGCCGCTCATCATTCGCTGGCCGGGCGTTGCGAAACCAGGTCTGGTCCTCGAAACGCCCGTTACTAGCACGGACCTGTATCCGACGTCTCTCGCTGCCGCTGGGGACCAATCGCTCCCACATCAGCATCTCGACGGCGTCAGTCTCAAGCCATTGCTTGATGGAAAAGGTAGCCTTGCCGCACGTTCACTCTTCTGGCATTTCCCCCATTACAACGGGCATCCTTCGAGTTACCCTTCGAGTGTGATCCGAAAAGGCGATTGGAAGTTGATCGAAACATTTGATCCTGAAGGTGTCGAACTGTACGACCTCAAGAATGATCTCGGTGAGCAGACGAACCTCGCAACGCGTCAATCGAAACGCCGAGACGCGATGCTGGAAGAACTCGAGTCATGGCGGCAGGCGGTGCGGGCCGAGCGAATGACTCCAAACCCCAACTACGCCGATGATGGGCCAGCCGAGTAGGACTGCCGCAGAAGCGTCCCTGGCGAGCGAGGTCGCTCCGTTGCCTCGACTCACCTATTTGTCATCCTGCAAATGCGGTTTGTCGTAGCCTCGCCGGGAAACGGCGGTCGCAGTGACAAACTCTTCCAATTGCGCCGAGGGAATCGCGTCACCGGTTCCGATGGCTACCGACGCGATCATCATTGAGTTGATGACACGGCGTTGGGATTCGTCCGGGTGCGGTACGGTCGCGGTGTGGAGCGTTCCTTGCCATGCCGAGTCCGAACTGGAGTAGTCGGCGGTGGAGTTGTTGATGCAAACGATCTGGTACTCGGATCCTGAGAAACAGGGCACCTTGGTCGAGTAGGGGCGCAGCATCTCGAAACCCGACTGAAACATCGGGTTGTGTTGCTTCAGGAATTCGCGTGGGCTGATGCCACGATCAAAAGCGCATTTCGAGTAGTCGGAGATTTCAAGTTCTGAGTGGACCACGCTCGGTTCATAGCCAAGCATCAGGAAATTCTCATCCGGACCGCCATCAACGTGCGGCTTCGTCGATGTCTGTTGGTCAAATCGCGACGCGGCGATCACGGAAAGCGTCTTACCGGCGGCTGCTTCATGAAGCTTTGCCATCGCCGATTTGAGCTCGACCATGATCTGACGGAACTCGTGGGAGTACAAATTGGTACCGAGTTTCAGAACACAAAACCCCGGCTGAGAGAAATCGGCACGGCAGGTGCGATCGTAGACATCTCCTGCAACCGAGGCGAATCCGTCAACCGTCGTTTGCAAGCAGAGATCCCTTTGTTCCCATTCAATGAGGACCATGGCTTTCCCCTCAAAAATGCAATCAACAAGAAATGCGAAAGACGATCGTTTCAAGCCAAGTCAATTCGTCGTGACGGAGTGGAGGTGAGAATGAAGGGCTTTGATCTTACGAGAGAGATAGAAAAAACAAATGAGGAGCAAGCCGGCGGCTACGAAGCCTCCGGCGAATTCATGTAGCGGATTAGCGTCGCTCCGCAATGACATTCTCGCAGTGACGAAAAGGTCGAGTCCAAGCCCGATCACGATCATTTCAAACGAGCGAAGATCGAAACCAGTATTGCAATTGTCGTAGCTCATCCTGATGAGCGCTGTTTGCATTCGCGGCCTGGTCAATCACC
>JBCBOT010000070.1:0-29672 GCA_039821165.1 Planctomycetota bacterium
ACTCGCCGCGGCAATACCGCAGGAATATCGTGTCGCCGCATAATCGAACACCCAAAATGCGCAACTTCAAAACGCGTAAGCGAGGAAATAATTGCCAGCCGTAGCATCAGCAAAGAACCTGTTCTGTCTCAACGCAAATTTACTGCACGACGCGTCAGTTCAAGCTCGCGCTTTTAGGTTCTTTCATAGCCCGAAGCGTTAGCGAGTGAACGACAAATACGAAAAGTTGCCTCGCTTACCCGTCGGGCTTACGAGGGAGCCATGAGACTACAAACTACAATCCGGACTGGAGAAAGAATTGTTGCTGGAAACTGGTGCTGATTCGGGTGCGATGATCGGCTCTTCGCCTGAACAAGATCCGCTGAGGAGCGTGCACACGTCCAGCTTTAGCGAGCTGTTGACGGTGCTCGAAGCCTCCGTCTGGGCAACCACTTATCAGGCGGGAAAGCTGGTGGTGCTCCGTGAAGATGGGGGCTGTATCAACACACACTTCCGCAACCTCTCGAAGCCTATGGGACTGGCCCGGACCGGCGGAAGAATGGCCATTGGATGCAGCGTCGATATCTGGGAATACCACAGCGTTCCAGCCGTGTGTCCGAAGTTGGACGAATCCGACGAGTACCCGAGCAAGCAAGCCCATCACGATGCATGTTTCTTACCTAGACGTAGTCATTGCACCGGCGACATTCAGATTCACGACTTGGCGTGGCAACAATCGGAGAATTATTCGGACCCTGAGCTCATCTTTGTCAACACGGCCTTTAGCTGCTTGGCGACACGTAGCGACGCCAATAGCTTCGAGCCCATTTGGCGACCTAAGTTCATCAAGCAATTAGTCCCCGGCGACAACTGTCATCTAAACGGTTTGGCCATGCGAGACGGGAACCCGGCTTTTGTAACCGCATTTGGGGACAAGGACGAACCTGGCTCTTGGCGTGAGAATAAACGTGACGGTGGTCTGCTAATCGACGTCGAATCGAACGAAGTCATTGCACGAGGGCTGTCGATGCCGCACTCGCCACGTTGGTATCGTGATAGGCTCTGGCTACTTGAGAGCGGTGATGGCTCCATTGGCACAGTCGATCTTCAGACCGGCAAGTATGAAGCGGTCGCTCACTTTCCCGGCTTCACTCGCGGTTTAAGTTTCATCGGACCGTTCGCCTTTGTGGGACTTTCCCAAGTGCGTGAGTCAGCCGTCTTCAGTGGCATTCCTTTGGTGGAGAATCTCAAGAACGCCGAGGACCGGGAATGCGGCATCTGGGTGCTGAATATTGAGACTGGGGAGACCGTCGCCTTCTGCAAATTCGAGGATGGTGTACAAGAGATCTTTGCAGTCGAAGCGATGCCGGGACTCAGATTCCCCGACCTCGTGAATCACGATCCCAAAATCGTCGGAAGCTCCTACGTCCTCAGCGACGAAGCCCTTGCATCCGTCCCAAACGCTCTTTGCCGCCCTTAGATTTCATCGGTCTTCTCTTCCTCTTCCAAAACTTGTCGAAGTTGACTCTCTTCGGTTGCATCGACTTCAGCGTCGCAGATTCGCAGGGAGCTAACATCGGTGTCGCCGAATCTGGGACACCGATGCGGTGAACTTGCAAGCCGGAAAAGCTCCAGGCTTCATCGGCCGGGAGACTATTCCACGGACGTAGATAGGGTACGCGGACTCTTCATTTATGAGGCGTTTTCGAAAGCACTCCGGTAGCTGACGCTGTGGGCGATTGGATTGGTGATCTTGATCTTTCGTTGCACTCGTGGGGTCGGCGATGATGTGACGGCGGGTTGGTCTGAGTTCGGTTGCTCTGCGGGAGCTTTGCTGCCGGTCGCTAGTTTTGACACAATAGCGGGAGCAACAGTGCGTCTTGCGACCGGTCGAAATCCATGCGTCAACGCTCCGACACCCCGAATGATGAGACTTCGTCGTCAGAACCAGAGGGTGAGGCTCCGTCGCAAGGCTTCAAGAGACCGTCGGGGTTGCTTCGATCGTTTGCCCGTACCTCGGCGGTTGCTTTGTCGCTCTTGAGCTTCCCGAGCATCATGCCTTGGATGGTCGCCTTTTGGATCGCTTGTCACACGGCGTATGCCAAATGGAATCGGCCCGCTTGGGTTCCGCTCGTGATCTGTCTCGGTGTGATGATCGCGAAACTGGTTCCTCGGACACCCGCTGTGATCGCGATTGGTCTACTGTTCGCGTTCGTTGCCGTCATTCGGTTCAAGCGAAGGCACGAACCGAATCGTCAACCACGCTGGTGGACGAGCGCGATCGTTCTCTGGGGCGCTTGGGTCTTTGTGTTTCTTGAATGGCAGGCAATTGAAACGTGCAACCGTCCACTGACCTTGGATGCTGAACGACCGATCGTCTGTCTCGGCGATAGCCTCACCGACGGAATGTTCCCCGATCATGGATATCCGGATCAATTGAAAACGATGGTTAGCGTCCCCGTCATCAACCTGGGCTTTTCGGGCATCTCCACGTCGCAGGGACTCGGCCAAATGCAACGTGTTCTTGACCACGATCCGCAGGTGGTGGTGATTGAACTTGGTGGCCATGACTTTCTGAAGGGACGCGGCCGTACGTCAACGAAGCAAAACCTTCTCGCGATGATCGAGCAATGTCGCGCAAACGACGCCGAAGTCGTTCTGATGGAAATCCCACGTGGCTTTATCTTCGATCCGTACGCAAGCTTGGAACGAGAGATCGCTTACGAGCAAGATGTCCAACCCGTCGCCGACACATGGCTTCGTCAAATCGTTCTGCTAGGCCCCGCGGCCCCGCCCGGAATCTGGTTGCCCGACGTCAGGTTGAGCGACGATGGTATCCACAGCAACACGCGAGGCAGCCATGCGATCGCCAAACGCGTCGCAAAGGCGTTAGGATCGATGTACGGCGATCAAGTTTTTGCAGAACGTTAGCATCCTGACTACCGCGAGCGTTTGAGAGACAGCTGTTGATGGTGGAATTGTCGCTTGAGGACGCTGTCCATCGAAGACTCTTTGGACGTGACCGTGAGCGAAAACGGGTTTGCGATCAAGTGCATTTGACGCGGGTGATCTCACCGCACTCGCTCACCACGGCCTACAATCCGCTTCCAAACTTGTCTCTCAACCAGGGTCTGAACTTCGCCGATGGACTTTCTCTTCTACCTCGCTCTTGTCCCGGCCCTCGCTTTTTTCGCGCAGTGGGTCGCCTGGCGGACACGATTGCCGGGCATTCTGTTACTGCTCTTGCTCGGCGTTGCACTCGGCCAATTCGTTCAGCTCAGTGATTTTTTGCCTCAGGGCGAAGGGCAATCCAGCTCAGGCCCCCTGTTCGCAGTCGTTGCGTTGGCCGTCGCGATCATCATGTTTGAAGGTGGTCTTTCACTACGCATTCAGGATCTGCGTGAATCGGGTTCGGCAGTCCTGCGAATGTGCACCCTCGGCACGATGCTCACGTTCGCGGGAAGTGCCGTCGCGGCTCATCACTGCCTGGGGCTGGGCTGGAAAGTGAGTTGGTTGCTGGGTGCGATTTTGATCGTGACAGGCCCGACGGTGATCGGGCCACTGCTACGACAAGTTCAACCAAGCCGTCGCGTTTCGAACACGTTGAAATGGGAAGGCATCGTCAGTGACCCGATCGGGGCCGTCTTTGCGGTTCTGGTGTTTGATTTGTTGTTCCTGCATGCTTCGGAGGCGAGCGCGGCCGATGCATTGCTCTTGTTGCTCAAAACCTCCGCGATCGGCGTGCTCTCGGGCGCCGCAATGGGCTTTCTACTCGCCAGCGCGCTGAAGCGGTTTTGGATTCCCGATCACCTCCATGGGGTCGCGGCATTCGGCTCCGCACTTCTCGTGTTCGCCGGCTGCGACCACTTTGCGCACGAATCGGGTCTGATCGCCGTCACGGTCTACGGCATTTGGCTTTCGAACAGCAAAGACCTCGACATCGAACACATCGTTGAGTTCAAGGAAAACCTGCGCACCATCCTGATCGGTTGCCTGTTCATCGTTTTGGCGTCACGCGTGGATGTCGGTCAAGTTTGGGAAATGGGTTTTGCCGGCCTGACGTTCGTTCTGATGCTCCTGCTCGTGGTGCGTCCGGTCGCAGCATTCGTTTCGCTGTTCGGGAGCCCACTCAATCTCAACGAACGCGCTTTTGTGGCCGGGCTCGCCCCAAGAGGCATCGTGGCCGCGGCGGTGAGCAGTGTCTTTTCGCTACGCCTGGAACAACTCGAGAATGTCGGGGCGGCGGGTGCCGACCAGCTCGCGAACGTCGCGTTCTTGGCCATCATCGGCACGGTCGCCATCTACGGACTCGCGGCGGCACCGCTTGCGAGTTGGCTCGGGCTTTCCGATTCATCGGGTAACAGCGTCTTGATCGCCGGTGCCGATGCATGGGTGGTCGCCTTCGCCAAGGAACTGAACTCCTGTGGCTGCCAAACGGTGCTCGTCGACACCAACTATTCCAAAGTCACGAAGGCGAACCTGGCCGGAATCGACGCCGTGTGCGCGAACATCGCGAATGAACATGCGATGGATGAACTCGCGGTCATGGGCAGCGGCAAATTCTTTGCGATGACCCCAAACGATCAAGTCAACGGCTTGGCGGTCCGAGAATGCCGTGGGCTATTCGGCCGTTCCAATACGTATCAGCTTGCGTTCAAAGCGGATACTCAACGTGGCATGAGCCGATCCGGGATGGGTCGCAGTCTCTTCAGCGAGGGCCTCACACACTCGGCGATCGCGAGGCTGTTCGCGGAGGGCTTCAAATTCAAAACGACGAAACTGTCCGAGGAGTTCACTCGCGACGACTTTGAGAATTACTACCCTGAGCATCATCTACTCGCGGGCATTTCAAGTAGTGGTGAACTGGTGCCGGTCACGACGGACGACATAGTGGATTCACGCACGTTTCAAACACTCATCGCGCTCGTACGAACGCCTGAGTAGTAAACGTAACCACGCTGCGGTCGCCTTCCCAACGTCTGCGCGATCACGCCAAGCCGGATGGATGCTGACCTGTCGAAGCGGTTCACTTTGAAACCGCTACCCATAGCACCGCGGCTTCGTGCCAGGCTCGGCAACGGGTTTCGACGTCGCTCGGCGGGATTCCCCGCCACACTCAGCGACCGCTGATTTCGAGTGCTTCAAGAACACACTCGAAGACTTCGTCCAACGGTTGCTCGCCGTTGATCGGGCAAACCAAGTCCTGTCGCCGGTAGTAGTCGAGTACAGGCGCGGTGGCATCGAAGAAGATTTTCAGCCGATTGTGGATGGTCTGCTCGGTGTCATCCGCACGCTCTTCGATCTCGGCACGACGCATGAGACGCTGCATCAAAACGTCACGATCCACCTCCAACTCCAACACGGCGTCGAGCTGTCGCCCTTGATCTTGCAGGTAGCGATCCAGCATCTCGGCTTGCGTGACGGTTCGCGGAAATCCGTCCAAGAGATAGCCGGACTCACATCCGGGCTCCGCTAGCCGTTGCATGAGAATCCGCATCACGAGTTCGTCGGGCGCGAGATTGCCTGCGTCGATGAAGCTCAAAACGACCTTCCCGAGTTCGGGTTCACTACTCGTCGCTCGAAGCATCGCGCCCGTCGAGAGGTGGGGAACGCCGAGCCGCTCTGACAATCGACGACACTGCGTTCCTTTCCCAGCACCCGGTGGTCCGATAAAGACGATTCGCACCGGGGTAGCCTCGCTTCGGTGAGCATCAACCCAACACGCGACCGATCTAGACGACCGGGGAAGTTCCTCCGCCGGCTCCCTCGAGCAGGCCGCGGTAGTTACGCATCACGAGGTGAGCATCGATTTTCTGGACCAGGTCAAACGCGACGCTGACCGCGATCAGCAGTCCGGTACCACCGTAGAATCCTGCGATGGAGTAGGGAACTCCGAGAGACCCGTAAACCATCGTCGGAACGATCGCGACGATCGAGAGGAAGGCCGCCCCGACGTAGGTGATTCGAACCATCACCTTTTCGAGATAGTCCGTCGTTCGTTTTCCAGGTCGGTAGCCCGGAATGAACGTCCCGCTGTCTCGCAAGTTGTCCGAGATTTCCTTCGGATTGAACGTGATCGCGGTCCAGAAGTAGCAGAAGAAGAAGATCAACGTGACGTACAACAAGTTGAAGATGTACGAACCTTGATCCTGCATGATCGAGCTGAGGTAGCTGAGACTGTTGAAGATCGTGCCGCCGGGCTCGAAGCCCGCCGCGAACAGCCCGAATGCGACACCTGGGATCATCAGCAAACTGCTCGCGAAGATGATCGGCATTACTCCGGCTTGATTGATACGCAGCGGCAGGTGCTGGCGGGTGCCGCCATAGACCTTTCGGCCGCGGGTGAATTTCGCCGATTGGGTCGGAATCTTTCGCTGTCCGAGCGTTATAAACACCACGCCGACGACGACACCGATAAACAATACGAACAGCAGCACCAATGTTTCGATGCCGACCTGACCGCGAGTCAAACCAGTCAGCTGGGTTTCCATCGTGAGCACGAGTTCGTACAGCGCCTTCGGCATCTGTGCGAGAATGCCCGCCATGATCAGAAGGCTGATCCCGTTGCCGATACCGTGCTCATCGATCTGCTCACCGAGCCACATCAAGAACACGCTACCGCACGTCATCACCGATACCGCAACGATCTGCCACGGTAACGCGAGGCCGGTGCTCGTCGAATTCAGGAAGTTCGGATTGATGTTGCCACCGTCAGGACCATCTGCCGTCAGCATGACGGACAGGTAGATCCAGCTCTGAACCAAGCAAATGACGACGGTCAAGTACCGCGTGTATTCGTTGATCTTTTTCTGGCCGGCCTGACCTTCCTTTTTCAACTCCTCAAGTGCGGGAACGGTTGTCCCCAACAGCTGAAGAATGATCGAGGCCGAAATATACGGCATGATCCCGAGGCCGAAGATCGTCAGTTGCCGCAAGTCGCTCGCCGCAAACAGACTGACTTTCTCAAGGAAATCAGCCGCTCCGCCGCCCGCTGCATCAGGGTTATTCGCGACCATCGGGAGCGGGATGTGGAACCCGATCCGATAGATTGCAAGCAAGCCCAAGGTGAAAAAGACCTTCCACCTCAATTCTGGGATCGTGAGCATGATCCGCAGTTTTTCAAACATCCGCTCGACCCGAAGTTGATTGATTCACGCTGGCCGCTAGGACGGCCGTTGGTGCGAATTTAGTGTTTTTCGGTCAACGTGGCGAGGTCAACGGATGATGAGGGTGACGCAATCTTCAGGCGATGAGGGCCACAACTCCGTCGGCGTTCCCCGGCCACGGCCGTTCTTATTCCTTGGCCGCCTTGAGCGCGGCGACACGTTCATCAGGCGTTCGTTTCGCGGCGAGCTTATTGATCGTCCCGCCGGCTGCCGTGATTTTCTCTTCCGCAGACTTGCTGAAGCGGTGTGCCGAGACCGTGAGCTTTTTGGTCAGCTCGCCTTCGCCGAGAATTTTGACTTCATCAAAAGTCCCCTTGGCGACGTCCTTGGCTGCCATTGCTTCCAGAGTGACCTCATCTCCGTCTTCAAAACGTTCGTTCAACTTGCCGACATTCACGGCAAAGACGGTGACGGCCCAGCGGTTGTTGAAGCCGCGTTTGGGAATCCGACGGAACATCGGCATCGCACCGCCCTGGAAGTTGGGCTTGCGGCTGTAACCGCTGCGACTCTTGTGTCCTTTGTGTCCGCGTCCCGACGTCTTGCCGGTGCCGCTGCCGGGGCCGCGACCGATGCGTTTGCGTTTGCGGTGCTTTTGAATTCCGCGATTGACGTCGTTGAGGTTCATGATGAAACCGGCGAATTCGATGTTTCGGTAATGCCTGGGCCGTGATTCGAGGCCGAGGAAGCAATCTTGTCAGGGTCGTTTCGTTTTCGGAGCCTTAAGCCGAAAGCTCTTCGACGGTCAATCCGCGCAGAGCCGCCGTTTCTTCCATCGTGCGGAGCTGTGCCAACGCAGCGACGGTGGCCTTGACCAAGGTCACCGGGTTATTGGTGCCGTAAGACTTGGTCAGAATGTCGTGGATGCCGCAGGCTTCGCAGACCGCTCGGACGGCCTGTCCGGCGATGATACCGGTACCAGCACCGGCCGGGATCAGGGTGACGCTGGCGGCGCCGAACTTGCCCCACACCTGGTGCGGGATACTGCCTTCCACGAGCGGCACGTTGATCATGTCGCGTGTCGCCTGCTTGGTGGCCTTTTGAACGCTCGGCGGCACCTCATTGGCTTTTCCATAGCCCCAGCCGACTTTGCCCTGGCCGTCACCGACGACCACCATTGCGGCAAAGCTGAAACGGCGACCACCTTTGACGACGGCGGCACAACGCTTGATCTTCACAACGCGATCGAGCAAGCCGTCGTCTTTCTGTTCTTCGGCTTGCTTAGGACCGCGTCGTCGGTTTTGGTTACCAGCGTTACTCATGATTTCCGGCCACGGGGGCGAAAGGTTGAATGTTCGATTTTAAATGGTCAGACCGGCTTCGCGGGCGGCGTCCGCGAACGCCTTCACACGGCCGTGGTACTTGTTGTGTCCGCGGTCCAACTTGGCTTCTTTGATTCCGGCGGCGACAGCTTTTTCGGCAACCATTTTGCCGATCGCGGCAGCCGCATCGCAGTTACCTCCGGCCTTAATCGCGTCGCGAGCCGACTTGTCTTTGGTGCTGGCACTCACAATCGTCTTGCCAGAAAGGTCATCGACCAATTGACAGGAGAAGTGCTTGAGCGAACGTCGCACCGACAAACGAGGACGATTCGCCGTTCCACGAAGCACATTGCGGACGTGGTTGCGACGTCGGATGCGTTGCTTTTGGATTTTCTTATTCTTATCCATGTCTGGCCCTGATGAGTCTCGGCCTCACGGTGAAACGTTTGGTTATTTGGTGGCTGCCTTACCAGGCTTGATTTTGACGTGCTCGCCCTGGTAGCGAATCCCTTTCCCCTTGTAGGGTTCCGGTTTCCGAAGCGAGCGAACCTCGGCCGCGAATTGTGTCACGCGTTGCTTGTCACACCCCTGAACAACCACGTGGGTCTGATCGGGGCAGGTGACTGTCAGGTCCTTGGGAATCTTCTGGTGCAATTCGTTGGCGTATCCGACGCGGAGTTGCAAGACGTCACCGGCGATGTTGGCGAGGTAACCGACCCCAACAATCTCGAGCTTGCGCTCGTAGCCTTTCGTGACGCCTTCGACCATGTTATTGATCAGTGCACGAGTCAACCCATGAAGCTCGCGGCTGGTCCGTGAATCGTCATCACGGGACACGACGACTTGCCCGTCTTCGACAGCGACTTTGACTTCCGGCCGATGCGTGAAGTCGAGTTTGCCTTTGGGCCCTTCTACCGTCACCACGCGGTCGGCCACGCTGATGGTGACCCCACTCGGGATTGCGACAGGTTTCTTTCCGATTCGACTCATTTCAGTTCACTGTGCGTTTAAAGCTACTGTGCGTTTGACGCCGCTGTTTGCGGTTCAGCAACCTTGTCGTCGACGCCTTGGCGTGCATCGCCCGACCGGGCTCCTGTCACTAGGCAACCTCACAAAGGATCTCGCCGCCCACTTTCTCGCGACGTGCTTCACGATCGCTGATGACACCTTTGCTGGTGCTGATGATGGTGATTCCCATGCCGCCGAGGACAGGTTTCAAGTCCTTGCAGTGTGCGTACAGGCGACGTCCCGGCTTGCTCATCCGGCGAATCGACTGAATCACACGTTCGCCGTTGGCGCCGTACTTCAGTTCCAGCTGAATGGTGTTCACGGGGCTGGACTCGGATTCGACTTCCTTCCAGTCCCAGATGAAGCCTTCGCGTTTGAGAACATCAGCGATGCCTCGCTTCACGCGGCTGGCGGGAACGTCCACAAACGCTCGCTCAACGCGAACGGCATTGCGGATGCGGGTCAACATGTCGGCAATCGGGTCGGTCATCATGGCTTGGGTCGCTCCGTTGTCTTACCAACTGGCCTTACGAACACTCGGGATCAAACCCAAGTCGACGTTGTCACGAAAGCCAATGCATTGGCTCGTTTGCCAACGACTGGGGTTCGGCGATCGATGTGCCTTGGCGGTGGTTGTTTTACTTGCCACGGACTGTCTTGGGGTTACAGCGGTAAACGGTTCGCAGTTCGGTTCGTTCGGACGCTCTACGCGGCGTCGCTCTTTTTCTTTTCCGGCGGCGCCTTGAACGGCATGCCGAGCATATCCAACAAATCACGTCCCTCGTCATTCGTTTCCGCAGTGGTCACGAACGTGATGTTCATTCCTTGCGGACGCGTGAACTTGTCGGGATTCAACTCCGGAAACACGAGTTGTTCGGTCAAGCCGAGCGTGTAGTTGCCACGGCCATCAAAGGCTTTGCGGCTGATCCCACGGAAGTCGCGGACACGCGGCAGAACCAGCGTGACCAGACGATCCATGAACTCGTACATGCGTTGCCGACGCAGCGTGACCATGCAGCCGATCGGCATGCCTTCGCGGAGTTTAAAACCCGCGATCGACTTTCGAGCGAGTGTCAGGACGGGACGCTGCCCGGCAATCTGAGTCAACGCATCGTTGGCGAGATCAAGAATCTTTTTGTCTCCGATCGCTTGCCCCACACCCATGTTGAGTGTGATCTTTTCCAAACGCGGGACTTGGTGGGGATTCTTGTAACCGTACTTCTCCACCAGTTTCTCTCGAATGGCGGTGTCGTACGCGGTTTGAAGTCGTGGTTGGTCGGCCATCGTTCTTACTTCTTGTAGCTGTCGCGTGTGGGAGCGATTCGTCCGAGACTGGCTCCACTCTGCTTGGCGTAACGTTCCTTGGAGCCGTCATCGAGGTAACGGACGCCGATGCGGGTCGGCTTACCCGATGACGGATCGATCACCATCACATTGCTGGCGTGAATCGGCATCTCCTTACTGAGCCGACCACCCTGCGGGTTTTTCTGACTGCGGCGAACGTGCTTGCGGACGAGTCCGGCGCCCTCGACGACGACACGGTTTTTCTTCCGGTCGACAACCAGCACTTTGCCGCGATGACCTTTGTCACCGCCGGCGATCACCAATACTTCGTCATCCACTTTGAGCAACATGACTGCGATCTCTGTTCGTCTATTTGTTGTGCGGTTGGTGTGCGGCTCAGACCACTTCGTTGGCGAGGCTGACGATCTTCATGAAGTTCTGGTCGCGGAGTTCGCGAGCGACCGCACCGAAGATCCGCGTGCCGCGGGGGTTCTTGTCTTTGTCGATCAAGACGACAGCGTTACTATCGAACTTGATGTAGCTACCGTCGGTCCGTCGCGTCGGCGTCTTCGTACGAACGATTACGGCTCGGACGATTGACTTCTTCTTGATCTCGCTACCTGGGATCACGCTCTTGACGCTGCAAACGATGATGTCACCGACGCGGGCGAACCGGCGACGGCTACCGCCGAGCACCTTGATACACATCACTTGGCGTGCACCGGTGTTGTCAGCGACATCGAGACGGGTTTCTTGCTGGATCATGGTTCGTTACTTCCGGCTTTCGTTCATCAGCCCTTTCGGTCTTCCACTACCAAACCTCACGACTGAGGCAGCGGGTGGATCACTCAGCGGCGTCTTCGGTCGGAGCGGAGTCCTCGGTTGTTTCTTCAGTCTTGCCACCGGCGGCCGCGTTCTGTTCGGCCTCCTTGCGTGCGGCACGCAGGGCAACGAGATCGACCTCGGTGCTTTTCTCGATCACGCGAACCAAGCTCCAACGCTTGAGTTTGCTGATCGGTGCGGCCTCGACAATCTCCACCCGATCACCGACATGCGATTCGTTCGACTCGTCATGCACGTGACAGACGGTCCGCCTCATGATGTACTTTTTGTACTTGGGGTGCTTCACCGAACGATTGATTTCGACGCGACGCGTCTTGTCCATCTTGTCGCTAGTGACGATGCCCGAAACAACGCGTTTTGGCATGTGGGATGACTTCTAGGTGTTTTGGTATGGCTTGCGCCGGTTCAATATCAATTAATGGTCAGGCTTGCGTTGCGGTTTCAGCCGCAGCAGCCTTGGCACGCTCGCTCTGGAGCGTTTTCACGCGAGCGATCAAACGACGGTTCTTGCGGATGTCACTCGGAGTGTTCAACCGCTCGGACTGAGATTGAAAACGCAATCGGAACAGCTCCGTCGCCGCCTCGGCAGCGGTCGCTTCGAGCTGCTCGTCGCTCATCTCTCGCAATTCGATGTTGGTAGGCATGACCTGGTTCCAGTGTTCCGCGTGTCTCTGTTGCGATCAAAAAGTGCGTCGTTGAACGAAACGCACCTTGACCGGTAGTTTGCTCGCCAGTCGGGCAAAGCAAACTTTGGCTTGGTCTTCGGTGACTCCACCGAGTTCGTAAAGGATCGTTCCGGGCTTGACGACCGCCGCCCAAAAGTCGGGCTCACCCTTACCCTTACCCATCCGAGTCTCCAGCGGTGTGCTGGTCACTGACTTGTCAGGGAAGATGCGAATGTAGAGCTTTCCTTCACCGCGGACGTACTGCTGTGCCGCAATCCGTCCCGCTTCAATCGTCGTCGCCTTCACCCAACCCGGTTCCAAGGACTGGAGACCGAATTCACCGAAGACGACTTTATTGCCACGAGTCGCGCTACCTTTTATGCGCCCTCTTTGGCTTTTTCGATGCTTGACCCGCTTGGGCATCAGCGCCATCGTTCTCGTCTCCGTAAGTACCTTGGTTAATCCAGACCTGAATTCCGATGTGCCCCTGTGGCGTCATCGCTTCACAAGTCCCGTAATCAATCTTCGCTTGCAGGGTGCTCAACGGGATCGAGCCCATGCTTTGTTTCTCTCGGCGAGCCATCTCGGCACCGCCCAAACGTCCCGCCAACTGAATTTTGATTCCCTTCGCGCCGGCGTCCATCGTCTGCTCCAGCGACCGTTTCATTGTGCGACGAAAACTCGATCGCTTCTGCAGCTGTTGTCCGATGTCTTCGGCGACCAACTGAGCCTGTAACTCAGGGCGACCGACCTCTTCCACTTTCAGGTTGATTCGTCGACCGATCAAGTTTTGCAACTCGGCCTGCAGGATCTCAATTTCCTGACCCTTCTTCCCGATGATCAGACCCGGACGGGCCACATAGATCATCACGCGTACTTCATCACGTGTCCGCTCGATCTCAATGCGATCGATACCGGCATTCTTGTATTGCGTCTTCTTCGGATGGTTGGTGATGAAGTTCCGAAGCTTGCGATCTTCCACCAACAAATCCGCGAACACCTTCTTCGAGGCGTACCAACGACTCGACCAGCCTCGTGTGACGCCGGTACGAAACGCGATCGGATTGACTTTCTGACCCATCGTTGACTCGTTTTGGTGTTAGATCTCGTCGATCGGCGTGACTTTCACGCTGATGTGACTACTGCGCTTCTTGATGACGTGAGCACTACCGCGGGCACGGGGACGCATCCGACGGAACATCGAACCGCCATCCACCCGAACATCCGTCAGCACAAGCTCCTCGATGCGGTGCGGATTGCCACCCGTTTGCTCGGGATCGAGTGCGTTGGCAACGGCGCTTCGGATCACGCTTTCCAACATCCGGGCGCCACGCTGTGGCTGATACTTCAGCGAATCGAGCGCTTCGTCGGCGTACTGACCACGGACCAAATCCGCGACCAGCCGCACCTTCCGTGCACTGATTCGAGCGTTTCGGTGACTTGCTACAAATGATGCCATGGGATCGCCTACTTCTTTTTGCCGCCGTGACCTTTGAAGGTTCGCGTCGGCGCGAACTCACCCAACTTGTGCCCGACCATGTCTTCGGTGACCTGCACCGCGACATGCTTTCGACCGTCATGGACCATGAACGTGACGTTGATAAACTCCGGCACGATGGTACATGCCCGAGCCCACGTCTTGATCGGGGCATGACCGCCCTCTTCCGCCTGCTTCTGCACCTTGAAGTACAGTTTCGGATCGACGTAGGGACCTTTTTTGCTGCTTCGACTCATCGCTGCTGGCTACCTTTTACTTGTGCAACTTGAGTTGGCCGTAACGCTTGCTCTTGCGGCGACGCACGATTGAGCTGTTACTCGGCTTACGCTTCTGACGGGTACGACCGCCCTTGGCACTCTTACCTTGCGGACTCACCGGGTGACGGCCACCCTTCGTTCGACCTTCACCACCACCGTGCGGGTGATCGATCGGGTTCATCGCCGTTCCACGAACGTGCGGGCGGCGACCGAGCCAACGAGAGCGGCCGGCCTTCCCGAGCACGATGTTCATGTGCTCGCTGTTACCGACCGAACCGATGGTGGCTCGGCAACGACTCGGCACCCGACGAACTTCACCGCTGGGCAACTGCAACTGCGCCCAGTCGGCCTCGCGGGCCATGAGCGTCGCCCCCGTACCGGCCGAACGACACAGCACCGCACCACCACCGATCCGCATTTCAATGCAGCAGACGGTGGTACCGAGTGGAATATTTTTGAGCGGAAGGCAGTTTCCGACCGTCGGCGCAGCCTCGGGGCCGTTGTGAACCTTGTCGCCCGCCTTCAGGCCAGCCGGAGCCACAACATAAGTCTTGGTGCCGTCGGTGTATTTCAACAACGCGATCCGCGCCGAACGATTCGGATCATACTGAATCGAGTCAACGGTCGCCTCAACACCATCCTTCACACGACGAAAGTCGATGATTCGGTATTTCTGCTTGTGACCGCCACCTCGGTGGCGGGCGGTGATCTTGCCCTGGTTATTACGCCCGCCGGTCTTTCGCTTCGGCTTGAGCAGCGACTTCTCCACGGTGTAGCCGGGCGTCAGTTCAGCGAAATCGCTGACCGATGCATTTCGGCGACCGGGGCTGGTCGGCTTGTAGATTCGAATTCCCATCGCTGTGGTCTACGTTTCGTGTGTCGGCCTAGAAGAAGTCAATCTTGTGATCGGGATGCAAGTGCACGATGGCTCGACGCCAATCGGACGTACGCCCATAACCCTGACGCGTGCGTTTCGTCTTCCCCTTTCGAACTTGCGTGCAGACCTTATCCACCTTGACCTCAAACAGCTTCTCGACAGCTGCCTTGATCTCGGGCTTGGTCGCCAAATGATGCACTTCAAACGCGTACTCGTTGTGCCGCGTTGCTCGGTGCACACCTTTCTCAGTCACGAGCGGTCGCAACAAAATCTGATGCGGCTCGAGCTTGATTTTCTTTTCAGGTGTGGGTGGTGGCTGAATCTTGCTCATAGCTAAAACTCACTCAGTTCTCTTCCGAGGAAGACCCGGCAAAACTACCGTCTTTGATTTTGTCCAAGGCCGCCTTGGTGACCAACATCCGCTGCGGCTTCAGCACTGACAGAGCGTTGAGCTGACGGACGGGCTGCACGTCAAGGCCCGCGATATTACGACCGCTTTTGTAGACAGCCGCGTCTTGCTCCGCAGTTGCCAACAGCGTCGTCGTCGCATCCAATTTCAGCGACTTCAAGACCGAAGCCATCTTCGCCGTCTTGGGTGCATCGAACGCCAACTGATCGATCACGACCATTTCACCGTCATCGATCTTGCTGCGAATCGCCATGAGCGTCGCACGACGAAGCGCCTTTTTCGGCAGGCGATAACTGTAGTCACGGGGCTTGACCGTGCGGGCGACACCACCACCACGACGAACGTTCGTGCGTTTCGAACCCGCACGTGCGTGGCCGGTGCCTTTCTGGCGGTACATCTTCTTATTCGTACCGCTCACCTGACCACGCGTCTTCGTGCAGTGCGTGCCCTGACGAAGATTCGCCTGGTACATCACGACCGCATCATGAAGCAACTGCTTGCTGATTCGGTCCGCAACCGCCTCCGAATCGATCTCGTACTTACCGACCTCTTCGCCGGACTCGTTATAAACGGGCAGCGTCGCCATCTTACTAGCCCACCTTGTTAGTTTGACGAATCGAAACCATGCCACCGTTCGGCCCGGGGACGGCACCACGAATGAGCAGCAAATTCTCCTCTTCCATCACGCGAACCAACTCGAGGTTCCGCGTCGTCACCTTTGCGTTACCGTACTGCCCCGCCATGCGACGCCCCTTGAACAGACGACTCGGCGATGCACTGCAACCAGTACCACCGGCGTGACGGTGAACCTTCTTGACACCGTGAGAAGCACGCTGGCCAGAGAAATTGTGCCGCTTCATGACACCCGCGAAACCGCGACCCTTGCTAGTCCCGGTGACGTCGATCTTCTTCACCCCGTCGAACACACCGACGGTCACAGTACTTCCGACGGACAACTCGGTCTCACCCCGAAACTCGCGAACGAAACGCTGAGGCTCGCACCCGGCCTTCTCAACAAGCTCGATGCCCGCTTCAGCACGCTTCTTGCTTCGCTTGCTATCAAGCTTGGCGACGTGGCCACGCTCGGCGCGACTCGCGAGTCGACGCGGCTTATCCTCAAAACCCAACTGAACGGCGGCGTAGCCGTCACGCTCAATGGAGCGAACTTGGAGCACATGACAGGGCCCAGCTTGAACGACGGTCACGGGAACGACAGTGCCGTCCTCTTCGTAGACCTGAGTCATGCCGATTTTTCGACCAAGGATTGCAGGTGACATAGCTCTAGCGCCAAGGCTTACACCCTGGTGAATCTCGCTCGTATTGGATTTTGAACTCACCGGGCCGAACCGGAGGCGCGAACACCTGGGCTATCGACCCGATCTCCGTCCATACGGAATGACCGGTTGGTTTACGGGGTTACGGCTCGCGGAGTGACCGCAAACGAATTTCGCCGAAGCGAGTCGCTATCGAGCCGACGCCTTGATCTTGATGTCGACCCCTGCGGGCAGACTCAGCTTATTCAAGGCCTCGATCGTCTTTGCTGTCGCTTGGACGATGTCAATGAGTCGCTTGTGGGTACGAATCTCGTACTGCTGACGAGACTTCTTATTCACGAACGGACTCGAAAGTACGGTGTAGCGTTCCACGCGGGTCGGCAACGGGATCGGCCCGTGCACCTCGCTGTGGGTTCGCTTGACCGTGTCCACGATCTCCTGGGCACTCTGATCGAGCACGGAGTGATCGTATGCTTCCATACGAATCCGAATGACTTCGTTCGCTCCGGACGACACAGTATTTCCCTGAAAACGCGGTTTTTTATACAATTCCACCGCCGACCCCGACAGTGGAGGGCGAGAATGTAGGGTTGGCGGCGATGAGCGTCAACGGCTCTTCACCATTTCATCAAAATTCTTTCGGCCCTCGCTCGTCAAGTTGGTAATCCGCCACGAGTTTGAGCTTCCCGCGGAGTCGCGCGTCTCCGCACAATACGGACTCGAGTCATGCAATGGCTCACAACTGCACGTCGCTCAATCGCACCCCGCTGTGGACACTATTATGAATCGGCTCGTGGGCCTGTGGCGCGATACCTGGTGGGTCTGGACCGGCTTCCTTGTTCTCTCGGCAACGCTGGCGGCCGTCGTCGGCACCTTTTTTCTTCTCGTTGCCGTTTGCCTTCCCGTGCCATTCGTTTATTTCGCCTTCAATCGTTACGACGCAAACGGCAACGAGAAGTCCGACTTTTAGAGCAGCACCGGGGCTCTCGGCGGGCGCACGTCGTTTTCCTGGACAGGCTCACTGCTTCCCAAGCGGGCTCAATACCGCAGCGGGGACCAGAGCCCACAAGCTCGCCGCCCGACCGACATGACGGACCTACGAAAAAAGCACGCCGGTAAAGGGCGTGCTTTTTCGAGAGCGGCTGATGGGATTCGAACCCACGACAATCACGTTGGCAACGTGATGCTCTACCAACTGAGCTACAGCCGCATGGCAATCGAGAGCGGAGATTATCCGTAGAAACTCGTTTTCGGCAAGTCCTTCGTCAAACTTGAGCCATTTGTTTTGCCGACTGTCTTGCCGATTTTCGCACTTGAAGGATAAATTGTCGGTTTGGCCACCCCGGGCACAACTTTCGGGCCTGCTTTCTGCAGCATCAGCCTTTTCTCCATTCCACAGATCAGGGTCCTTTACAGGATGTCTACGTCCATCGACTCGGCCGAGTCTACCGAACAGCCACCGCTGCAATTCGACGTCGAAGTCAAGTCGCCGCAAGCTTGCGTCCGCGATGTCGTCGTAACCATTCCCGAACCCGAGGTGAAACGCTACCTCAAGGAGGCCTACGACGAGTTGGTTCCGGAGGCGCAAGTGCCTGGGTTCCGGAGCGGCCGTGCCCCTCGACGTCTCGTCGAAAAGCAATTCAAAGAGCGAGTCGTCGAGCAGGTCAAGGGAAAACTGCTGATGGACGCTCTGGGCCAAGTCACTGACAGCCAGGATTTCTCAGCAATCAGTGAGCCCGACTTCGATTACAAGTCGATTCCCGAGCCGGGCGAAGGACCATTCGTCTTCCAGTTTTCGATCGAAGTCCGGCCCGAGTTCAAGACTCCCGAATGGAAGGGCCTCAAGCTCACCAAGCCTGTCGAGAACATTGACGAAGACTCCGTCTCGGACGCATTGAATCGAGTCCTGCGTGACCGCGCCACCTTCGAGGCGACCGATGAGGCAGCGGCGATCGGTGACAAGCTCGTCGTCACGATCGATTTCAAGGATGGCGATGAGGTCCTCTCGACAATCGAAGAAGAACAAATCGCCCTCGCAAACACGCTCTCACTCAGCGATGCCGTCTGCGAGGCGTTTGGAAAGGATGTCGCCGGAAAGAAAGAAGGCGACACCGTCTCGACCGCAGTCAAACTCGGTGACACCGGCAACGAAGAGGACGCCGAACGCACCGTGGTCGCGGACGTCCAAATCGTCGAAGTCCTGAAACTCGAAGGCGTCGAACTCACCAAGAAGGTGCTCGAAGACCTCGGTGATTTCGATTCCGAAGAGGAACTCCGAGAGTTCATCAAGGATTCTCTGACCCGACAGGCGGACTACCGAACGCAACAAGCCGTCCGACAAGCTGTCACGGACTTGCTCGCCGAGTCGGTCACGTTCGAGTTGCCCGAAGATCTCGTGAAGCGTCAAACCAACCGAGAACTGCAACGCCGCATGCTCGAACTTCGCCGCAACGGTTTCGATGAAACACGCATTCGCACCATCGTCAACTCGCTCCAGCAGAACGCTCGCGCTTCAACCGAGGCCGCGCTGCGAGAGCACTTCGTGCTGGAACAGATCGCCGAAGAAGAATCCATTGACGCCGAAACCGAAGACTTCGAGGTCGAAATCTCGTTGATCGCCCAGCAATCGGGCCAGTCGGTTCGCCGCACACGCGCCCGGATGGAAAAGTCAGGGCAGATGGATGCGCTTCGCAATCAAATCGTCGAACGCAAAGTCATCGAGGCAATCGTCGAAAGCGCCGATGTGACCGAAGAGCCGGTCTCCAACGACGCGGAGGACGAAGGCGAAGCATCGTACCCCGTCACCCACAGCGTGCTCGGAACGAAGGACGATTCGTTGATCCCCGAAGCCAAGTACGAGGACAACAGCGTCCCCGGCCAGAACGCCGAGACAGAGAAAGACAAAGACTGAGCCTCTCTCCGCTCCGACCAATTGTGCAAAAACGCCGGCTCGCAAAAACGCGAGCCGGCGTTTTTTTGTACCTGATCGAGCCGCGCTTGCTAGCGACGACGTCGTCGAGCAACCACGATTCCGGTGACGCCGAATAACAGAATCGCCATGGAAGGCTCAGGGATCGCCGTCACGGCGGAGAATTCGAATGTCAACGAGATCGTGCCTTGGCCGAGCCCGCTGCCGCCGATGCCGCCCGCGACGGAACCATCGTCGATCGAAAATCCACTCAGTGACGTGTCGCCATCGATCGAAGATCCGACTGAACTACCGGCCGCGATGCTATTGGACTGAAAGAACGCCTGGTTGCCGAACTCACCCATCAGACCGATCCCGGCGTTATTGCCGGCGACCCAATCCGCGAGGATGCTTTGGATTTCCTCGAGCGAAGCTCCACCGGCTGTGAGGTCGATGGTCACCGTCTCCGCTGAGTTGCCCACATCGAAAGTGTGATTCTGAAATGCGACACCATCGGTAAAACTGAGCAGATCATTTGCCGCTCCATTCGAACGGTTGTCGACGTTGTTCGCGCCGCTGGCGCCGCCGCCAAAATTACCGGGACGCGCAAGCGTGTTTCCGAACCAACCATCACCCGACGGCGTGCTGCTGTCTGACCCTGCATTGCCGCTGTTCACAGAAGCTGCACTGCCGGTGCTCCAGTCGGAATTTTCTGCCGTGTTGAAAAAGTAAGCACCGACGCGACCCGATAGCGAGCCGTTGTTACCGTTGCGGCCGGCTTGCTCAGTCAACGTCAATGTGGCCGACTCCAGCGTGAACTGCGAGGAATCGGTAAATCCCTGCGCACCGATAATGGCCGTGTCAAAACGTACGGCACCGAAACGGCCCGTCAGGGAACCAGTATTGTTCAGAATCATCTCGTTTCGGTCCTGAGCATTGCCGGCGAGATGATTCAGGTCTTCGATCGCGTTGGAAATCACGATCGCCGCGGGCGCGGCGTTGGCGAGAAACGCCAACAGGACGACGCAAAATGTCGCCCTCAAGAATACGCGCATGTGTGTACACCAGAGTTAAAAGGAAATGGGAGGTACTGGCGGATCACTGCCGCTACCGCTGGTTCATGCCTCCCAATTTGCCCAGAAAGTACGATTTTCACCCCCACCCCACTTCTTCAGACCGTGGTGAAGAAGCGTAGCCCCCGTCACTTCCGTCGACGTCCCCCTCAAAGTCGAGTTCAGATCGACGCACGGTTTCGCCGGTCGGGAATCCACCAGCCAGTGAGCTTCTAACGCCCCGCGCCGTCGTCGTCCCGTCGCCTATGGAGAACACCTCGACAGCGCTGTACGAAGTGATCGCAAACGGCGCATCGTGCGTCTGGGATCTGGCCGATCATGCCATCGCCCCTGGGCAACGGCGGGTTGCGGCAGACGGTCCTCGAGTCTCGCCGGCAAACAGGAGCTGCGTGGCTTTCTCCAGTCTCAGTCGATCTTTTCGAATTCGGTGTCGCCGACTTGCTCGCCATCGGCACCAATGCCCATGTCGGCATCCATCTGCGCGACCTCGTCGGCTGTGTATTCCAGGACTTCAGGCTCGCTGGAGGAGCAGCCCCCGACCGTGACGGATGCCAACGCGACGAGACACCATAGATAACGCTTCATGACAAGACTCCTTGAAATCGTGTTACAGTTCACCCGTTTCGACCTGCTCTCGGTTCGCTCGCGTGCTGAGAGCTCCCCACAATCCGTAGGGGCTCTCGGCACCTGGCGTTGGATTACAACCGGCTCGCGGAGGATCCACCGGCGGGGCATTCGAGTTGCCCGCGTCGACTGAATCGGTCACGAAAATCACCGCGCCATCGCCGAGCAACATGTGGGCACCGCCGACGTGGCGGCTGCTCATTCCTAAAGCTCCTATCTGCTCGATCGAAGGCGTTGAGCCGGCGTTTCGCCCGCAAAGCGGGCTATTGGGTGGCCGACTGCACGTGACCCCCGAGTTATATGGGCCTGACGATGTCCACCGGAATCCGCGCCGCATGGCATTTGGCCCGATGATCGCCGCGCCGGAGTCCCAGAACGTCGGCCGATCAGGATCGAGAAACGCGTCGCAGGCCGATGGGTTGCAGAGGATCAAATTGTTGTCGGCAGAATTGGCACCCACGGTGGTTCGCGAATCGCGGTCCCCCAAGTCGGTCGCGATCTCGCCCATCGCGATCGTATTGCTCAGCCCGTCGAGTACATCGCGGAAACGCATCGTTGCGTGAGCGACAAACATGCCACGGCACTGTGGCTGCATGCCGATGGTGCTACTATTGAAACGACTGAGCACGCCGCGGTGAATGAACCAAATGCCGTCGCCGAGATTGAAACCGTAGTTGGTTCGACCGAGAGCCGGAGCCCCAACACCGGGGTCTGATGGACACCGTAATGTCGGAATCTCGGTGCGAGCCGGCTCATACGTGAGCACATCCGACCCGCCGTACGTATGATTGGGCCCGAACGGATAGTAGTCGATCTGGAGGTTATCACCGGGTCGAAAGTACGTCCGTTCGACCGACATCGTCTCCCAAATCGCTTGCTGCTCGAAGAACGGCAATAAGCCGACAAATGCACTGGTTTGCTGCTTCGTCGAGCGGCGAACTGCAGTGCCTTCATTGCCTGTAAAGTTGGGGCTTCGACCGACATCCCCGTAAGGCCCCGTCCCTTGCGTGGGCAGCTGCTTGTATGCCGCATGGTAGTTGTGAATGGCCAGCCCGATCTGCTTGAAGTTATTGCTGCAAGACATCCGCCGTGCCGCCTCCCGAGCGGCCTGAACCGCGGGGAGCAACAAACCGACCAGAATGCCGATGATTGCGATCACGACCAACAGCTCCACAAGGGTGAAGCCGCGGCGGTGCGCGAGGTGAACGTGCTTGGACATCATCAAAATGAGGTGAGAGAATAACGTCGGGGAAACGGGTCGCCCTGTTCGGGGAGACCGACACTCCGCTTACTGCCGCAAGTCTCAAATCCTGCCGCGGTAGATCGCGTTTGGGGTGACAAACCTGCCGTCGAGCCAAACACCAACGGTTTCCCCGTTCAACGTGGCCGACTTCATGGCCGCCGGCAGTAGGAGAACAATCAGCCGTACTGGTCAAACGGTCGCTGCGGTTCCAACTGGCTCGGAAAGGCGGAAAAGGCGTTGGAAAACCAATCTTCCACAGATGCACAGGTCAATCGGTTTGTCCGGTTGCTCTCGAAAAATGAGCGACACCTTCGATCGTTTCTCTTCAACCTCTTGATCGATTGCGATGCGGTTGACGAAGTGATGCAGGAGACCTACGCAGTGCTTTGGCGTAAATTTGACGACCTGCAAGACGAAAGTGGTTTCTTGAAATGGGCGTACGTGACCGCGCGGTACGAGGTGCTGAGGTACCGTCGCAGGTGCGCCCGCAGCCGCCTGGTTTTCGACGAAGACCTGATCCAGACGCTTGCCATGGAAGCCATGGAAGCTGATTCGAGGAGCGACGCCGATCGCCGCCGGTCACAACTTGCCCGCTGCTTGCAAAAGTTAACGGAACCGGAAAGACAGCTCCTACTGACGGCATACGGTCAACAGACGAGAATCAACGAGCTCGCAGAGACATTGAATCGATCGGCAAATAGCCTCTACAAATCGCTCGGGCGGCTGCGACGTCGCCTGAAACACTGCATCGACTCGCATCCCGCGGAAGCTCCCGCCTAAATCGCCATGTCCGAGACGGTCCACAAGCAACTCGACGATCTCATCGATCAATACCTCGCCGGAGTCATTGAGGAGCAGGACTTCCAGCGTCTTCAGGCGATGCTGCGTGACGATGCCGTGCTGCGACGACAATTCCGCGGAATGACCGAAATCCACGCGGCACTTCATGAGATCGTCGACAGCGGTGGAGTGACCCCAGACGCCGAGCGTTCGACGACTCCCGCCCCGACTTCGACGCCCACGTCGCGAGGCTCCTTGCCTGCATGGGTCGCCCTGACCGTTGTTTTGACCACGGCCGTGATCTTCCTCGCTTCAGGGCTGATCGAGCCCTCGAGAGTCGCTGACGACGTTCCCGTCGTGGATGCGGACATCGTCGATGCGGACTTGGGCGGCGACGATGCGGTGATCCGAACCCCCACGTTCGTCAATCGACGAAACGACGACTCAGTCGCGCTGCTGCAGAGCGAAGTCGCGGCTCAGTGGGGCAAGTCCCACCGAGACCTCCGCGTCGGCGAACTGTTCTCGACCGGTCTTGTTGAGCTCGACGCAGGAATCGCGGAATTGGTGTTCTTGAACGGCGCCGTGATCGTTCTCGAAGGTCCAAGCCGACTCGAACTCGTTGGTCAATCGCACTGCGTCCTGCACTCCGGAAAGCTCAGGTGCTTCGTCCCCGACAGCGCGACCGGCTTTAAGATTGCGACGAGACGCTCACAGTATGTCGATCGGGGCACCGAATTTGCCCTCGCGGTCGACCCGGCGAGTGAAGAGCTTCATGTCTTCGACGGAACCGTCGACGTGCAACCCAACGTTGGCGAGGTCGACACCCGACTGGTGACCGAAGGCAGCGGCTTGCGCCTGACCGAAACCTCGCGATCCCGCTGGACGCCGATTACCAGTCGACCGGAACAGTTTGCCGACAGTGATTCGATTCGCGATCGCAAACAACAGCAGGACAAGAACCAGCATCGTCGCTGGCAAGAACATCTCGCTCAGCTAGCCCATCGCGACGACGTGGTGACGCTGTTCGACTTTCAACCCGAACAGCGACGCCCCCAGGTGCTCCGAAATGTTGCCGGGGGCGAAGACGGTTCGATCGTCGGAGGTCGTTGGGCCGAAGGACGTTGGGAAGGAAAAAAGTCGATCGAATTCAAACGGCCCAACGACCGAATTCGGATCGCGAGCATCGGCGAGTTTGAGAACCTCACCATGTCCATCTGGCTACGCCTCGATGGATTCGATCGAGAGTTCAACTCGATCCTGCTAACCGATCGTTTCGAAAACGGTGAAATTCATTGGCAAATCAAGTCGACCGGGGTCGTCGACGTCGGAATCAAGCAGCGTCCCGATACCCGACAGCGAATCATCGTTACGCCTCGTGTACTCGGCTATGACGACCTCGGGCGCTGGATGCATCACGTTGTTGTCGTCAACCAAACCGAAAACCTGATCACCAACTTCGTCGACGGTGAGCCCATCTCACAAGCGACGTTTTGGGACGCGCCGGACGCCAACCGGGACGCAGTGACGCTACGGCTCGGACCCTGTGAACTCGGCAACTGGAGCCCCCGGCGCGACTACGACGCCTGGCTTCTTCGTGGATTCAACGGACGAATGGACGAGTTTGTGGTCTTCAATCGCGCGCTCAGCAACCAAGAAGTACGGACGCTTTTCGAAGCGGGCTCGATCGAATAACACCGGGTTCAAAGGCTTTTTGGCTAGATTCGCCAGCACGTGGGGGCTCGGCACATGCGGGCTCAGCATGTCGGGGCTCGGCATGTCGGGGCCCGGCACTTTGGGGTCCAGGACTTGGGGGCCTAGTGGTATGCCTCGAGGCGTTCACCCAGCAATGCTTACATCAGGCTCGCCTTTGTGCTTCTCGAACCCCGCGGGCTTGCTTCTCGAATCGAAACAATCGAAAATCGACGGTTTACGTTGCCCCTCGCGGAAATCGAACGACTCGATGGCTTTTCTTTCCACCAACTCAGGCTCTGTCGACAAGAAGGCGACGCGTTTTGAGCTCACCGAGCTGGAAACCTCGATCGGTCGACACCCCGATTGCCACATCGTGGTGGACGCCGGCGCCGTCAGCCGTTTCCACGCCAAGGTGGTCCGCAACGACGACCAGTTTTCGGTCTTCGACCTCGGCAGCCGCAACGGAACGTACCTGAACGACCAACTGCTGACCGCGGGACAAATCCTGCGTGAAGGCGATCGGATTCGCATCAGCGAAATCGAATTGATCTTTCACACCGAAGACGTGCCGCAGTTTGCCGCCGACTTTGGGAGCGAGTCGGAGATGACGTTCAGCGGTGCCAACTTCGGCATCGTGATGGTTGACGACGAGCCGGACGAAGCCGGAATCGTTGCCCCGAAAGTCGACTTCGAGAAATCCGGTCACGGTTTGAAGATGCGGGCCACGCCGGAGGCCAAGCTCGAAGCCCTGCTCGAAATCAATCGCAACCTGAGCAACACGATTTCGCTCGACGACGTGTTGCCGAAGATCCTCGAAAGTCTGTTCATGATTTTCCCGTCGGCGGACCGTGGCTTCATCGTGATGGAAGCCGGCGACGGACAGCTGGAAACGCGTTGGGTCAAAACTCGCAAGCAGCAAGACGAAACGGAAACGGTGCGGATCAGTCGCACGATCGTTCGACGGGTGATGTCAACCGGCGAGCCGATCATGTCTTTCGACGCCATGGAAGACAGCCGATTCGATAGCAGCGAATCGATCGCCGACTTTTCGATCAAGAGCATGATCTGCGCACCGCTGGGTGATGCCGACGGAAAGATGTTCGGCGCCATTCAGATCGATTCCACCCGCGGACGCGGTCAGTTCCTCGAAGAAGACATCGACTTGCTGGCCGGCGTCGCGATGCAAGCAGGGATCTTGATCCACAACGCTCAGTTGCACGAGAACGCGCTTCATCAACGCGAAGTCGAACAGGATCTCAAACTCGCCACCGACGTTCAGAAGGCTTTTCTGCCTCAGCAACCGCCGAGCGCAAGCGGTTACACCGTCGAGAGTTTTTACCAAGCCGCGAACCACATCGGCGGTGACTACTACGACTACATCGACTTGGCCGATGGTCGTGTCGGCGTCGTGGTCGCGGACGTGGTCGGTCACGGTGTCGCTGCCGCAATGTTCATGGCCAAGCTGTCCGCCGAAACGAGGTTTTGCTTGGCCGGTGAGCCGGATGTGGCTCGCGCGATCGAACGTCTCAACGATCGCATGAGCGCGCTCGATGTCGAACGCTTCATCACGTTCCTGCTGGTTGTCATCGATCCGCGCAGCGCAACGGTCACGATCGTCAACGCCGGCCACATGGCACCGATCGTTCGCCAAGCCGACTCGGGACAGATCGATGAACCCGGACAGGAAGAGTCGGGCCTGCCGATCGCGATCGCCGAAGGAATGGACTACGAAGCCGTGACGTTCGAGATGAGAACCGGTGACGTGATGTTGCTGTACACCGATGGCATCAACGAAGCGATGGATTCGGCCGACAATGAGTTCGGCATCGAAGCGATTCGCGACCTGGCATCCGGCGGCGGCACGAGCGCCGAAATCAAAGACCGAATCGTCAGCGCCGTCCTCACGCACGTCGGTGAAGCGCCGCCGTTCGACGATATGTGCCTCGTCGTCATTCAGCGTCTGGAGGGAGAATCCGAAGACTCGGACCAGGCGCGTGAATTCGCCCCGACGCGTTTTGCGGGAGCCGAAACGGTCGACGAAGATGTGATCGACTCGTCGATCCATTGATCGGCTCTCGGAAAATCCGAAGTTGGAAAGGAATGACGCTATGTCCGACCGTGTCCTGGCACGATTCAGCGGACGTGTCCAGGGTGTCGGCTTTCGCGCGAGCGTGCTGCACCACGCTCGTGGCCTGACGGTTCATGGCTTTGTCCGCAACGACCCCGATGGCAGTGTTCTGCTGGACGTCGACGGCCGGCGGAGTGAACTCGAAGAATTGATCTCGCGAATCCAGTCGCGGCCGGCCGGTGAACTCGATCACTGCGACGTGTCGTGGGTCGAGTCGCTGGGAAGAGACGATGGACTGCGGATCGCTTACTGAGGTTTGACGTGGAACAGCCAGTCGACACTTCGACGCCGACCCGATCATACCACAGACGGCGTAAATGGTTTCGCCCGCGAATCAGCCTGCGATTCTTGCTTGTGCTGGTCACTGTCTCCGCAGTTTGGCTCGGTGTTCATCTGCGACGCACGCAATGTCAACGCGAAGCGATCGCGGCGATCCTGGAGTACGGCGGGTGGATCCGGTACGACTATCAAATGACCGCCGACCGCAATTTTGATCCCGAAGGCACTTCCTGGGTTCCGGAATGGCTTCGCGAAATCGCGGGCGAAGACTTCTTTCATTCGGTGGTCGATGTCAGCTTCGTTTACAGCGAGGACTCGGGCGTTCGGGAAGAGAACGACGCGGTCACGATCGCACCGCTTGAATCCGTTGCTAATCTGCCACGCGTCAGGCAACTCTTGCTCTCCGGTACCCAAGTTGATGACGCGAGCCTGCGACACGTTCGGAAACTGAAGCATCTAAGAGCGATTTACATGTGGGACGCCAGCGAGGTCTCCGACGAAGGTTTTCGTAATCTGCAGGGTCTTCCTCGGCTCGAGCTAATCCATCTCTCAAAATCAAGAATCACAGACAAATCACTTGAAATCGCCAGCCGAATGCCAAGCTTGCAGGTTCTCTCGATGCAATACAACGATTTCAGTGATGAAGGTGTTCGGCATCTCGCGGCACTTCCAAATCTCAAATCCCTTTGGGTTTGCGGGAGTGAAGAACGCCCCAACCAGATCACCAATGAATCGCTCCAGTTTCTTTTGAATTCATCCCAATTGGACCGCCTCGGTGTTCAGCATACCTACGTCACCTTCGACTTCGTGACGGAGCTGCAAACACAATTCCCCAACTCGATGATCGCTCATCGATTAGCAAAACGAAACGCACGCGGAGACAACTAAGTCGTGGAACTCTCTTTTCTGGCCTACCTTCGTGGCCGCACGCGGCGCTTGCCCCAAGTTTCCGTCGGCATCGGCGATGACGCGGCCGTGATCGCTCCTTCGGCTCACCCGACCATCGCCTGCACCGATCAAATCATCGACGGTGTTGACTTCGTGTACTCCGAGCAGAACCCCGCGGACATCGGCTACAAAGCGATGGCGATCAACCTCAGTGACATCGCCGCAATGGGCGCGTTCGCCGACAGCGCCCTGGTCACGCTTTCGCTGCCCAACGACGACGCGACCAAAGTGGCCGGCGATGTTTACGAAGGCATCCTCGAAGCGGCCGAGCAGTTCAACGTGGCAATCGCTGGCGGCGACATCTCAACCTACGACGGCCCGCTTGCGATTAGCGTGACAATCCTCGGGCACATTCCCACCGGCGATCCCTGGCTCCGCAGCGGCGCCCAAGAAGGTGACGTCGTCATGGCGAGTGGTGCGTTTGGCGGCAGCATCGCCGGTCGCCACCTTCGCTGCACGCCGCGGCTCGAACTGGCTGCCGAGCTTCGCAAACGGGTGAATGTCCACGCCGCCATCGATGTCAGCGATGGACTCTCGCTCGACCTCGATCGGTTGTGCGCGTCCAGTGGTGTCGGCGTTGAATTGAGCATGGACGACATCCCGATTCACGACGACGCGATCAAGCTAAGTGAATCGTCGGGCCGGACGCCGCTGGAACATGCCTGGAGTGACGGCGAGGACTTCGAATTGCTGTTCACCGTCTCACCGGAAGATGCGGCGAAATTGGAAGCCGCGAAACTCGGTGGCGAATCGCTTGCGGCCCCGCTCACCGCGATCGGCAAGACGGTCGGGCGAACGGGCTTGTGGAAGAAAGAGGGGGGCAAATACGTGCGGCTGTCTCCGCAGGGTTACACTCACGAGTGACCCACCCCATCCTCCCGCCGGACCCGCCGATGCTTCGACTCGTCATTCTCTTCGCCGTGGCGTTTTGTGCGCTCGTCGCTGACGCCCAAAAGCCACCCTACGATGTGTTCCCTGAGGCGAAGCCTCCATACTACCGGGTCCGTTTCAAAGCATCCTCAAAGCCCGGGGAACTTCGTTTTCCGGTGAAGTACACGGTCTGGATTCCGCCGAAGGTGGAACGCTTGCGTGGCATTGTCGTTCATCAACATGGTTGTGGCGAAGGCTCGTGCAAATCCGGTTTGACCGGCGCGTTCGATGTACATTGGCAGGCGCTCGCGAAAAAGCATGACTGCGCGTTGCTTGCGCCGTCGTATGAGCAGCCCCAAGACGGCGAGTGCCAACTGTGGTGCGATCCACGAAACGGATCGGACAAGGCCTTCGAGCGGGCACTCCGCCAACTCGGCGATCAAAGCGGGCATCCTGAACTTGCCAAAGTCCCGTGGGCTCTTTGGGGACACAGCGGTGGCGGTCACTGGTGCGGCGGCATGGTCATGCTGCATCCCGAACGCGTTGCCGCGGCATGGCTCCGAAGCGGCGTCCCGCTCTTTAAGCTCAACCCCGAGCGACTTCAAATC
>JBCBOT010000071.1:0-29641 GCA_039821165.1 Planctomycetota bacterium
ACCCGATCGATGCAGCAGCGTGACGAGTGTGTGAAAACGACGCCCCTGTTCGCCGTCGGCCGCGACGTGACTTAGGTCCAGCAGGCATGTCGGACTTCCCGAGCGGGTCGCCGGTTGTTGGTCACGCCATGAGTCGCGAACTCGTTTTGCCTGGCCGATTCGAAGCGGAAGCCGCGCCTGTTGGGACTGTTGCTTGATCGAGGCGTTGAGGCGGTGAATCCAGTTCATGTGCGAGCTCCAAGGTGTTCGGCGATCGTAGGCAAACGACCGACTGAATCACAAGAGAAGCCGAGTGACATGAGGGGACGCGTTTTCGGACATCCCGGTGTGATGAGGCATCAAGATTGGACTCGCTCCGCGAAGCTCCCGTGGATCGAGAGACTTCGGTTGTATCCGCTCGTTCGACTAGCGAATCGCTTCTTGGCGAAGGAATTCGCTGGGACTGCTCGGTTTCGCCGGCGTCTGATCGCGTGGGCCGAACAGGTTCTGAAAGAAGCCGCCCTGCTTCGCCTTTGGCGTCGTCGTTCGGTTTTGCTTGAAGCCTGCCGGGATGTACTTCATCGGATTGAGCGTTTCGCGCGTTCGCTTCCAGCTGTTCTTGGCCGTTTGCGACACTTCATCGACGAACCCGTTCTTCTTTTCGATGACGCGCTGCTTCTCTTGTTGGTTGGGAAGCATCTGACCGAACTTCGGCATCTGCGGCATTTTCATTTTCGGCATCTGCATCTTCGGCAGCTTCCAGTTCGCCGGATTCAGGCCGTTCATCATCTGACCGAAGGGCCCGGGGCCGTCGCCGGCCGGAGCTTGAGCCGAACTCGTCGCCGGCAATGCAATCAAAAATGTGGCTAACAGTACTATCTTCAACGAGATGGACTTCATTCTGGTCTCCCGTGAGCAAAAACCGTGGCAGGGGGTGCCATCGAAGTGACGTGGAGTTTCGAACCGGGGCTATCGCAAGTCGCGGGATCGTTTCGCAAGGCCAATTGCCGTGCAATCCGACTGGAAAGTCCATGAAAGGCTGTGGCTCCGAATCGCGATGCGTGTTTCGAAAAATTTTCCGGAACAATTGTCTCGGAATCGACCACAACGACGAAGGAACAAACGCGCGCAACTGCTATAAGCTGCCGCTGTGGACCGAGTTTTCGGATGATGACTCGAGTCGGCAACGCTGCGAATTGTCCACTGGTCGAACGCAGGCATGAAGCCTTTGTCCAACGCCCACCCCAGTCCTTCCCTTCCCATGCAATCGCAGCGAGTGTTGCTGCTGGAGGACAACGTGCGCGATGTCGGCGGCCATTATCTCGAGCTTGCGACGCTGCTGGCCGATGGAGCGCGGCACCTCGGTTTCGCACCGACGCTGGTGACGCATCGCGGATTCTCGGCCAGCGGAGAGGCATCGACGGACCCACGTATCGATGGGCTGCCGGTTGAGACGCTGTTTGAAACGAGGCGAATGGAGAATTGGTCTCTCGGCGTCGACGGCTCATCGTCGTTGCTCCGTTCTAGCAGCGGCCGACCGCAAGGCGGGACATGGAAGCAGCGTTTGGCGCAGGCGGTTCGTGATTACGCTTGTCGCCCCGATCGAAGTCCGCGGGCGATGCTCGAAGATTGGTCCCGAGGGTTTGCGGAAGCAATACGACGCTTCGAACCCCAGTTCGGCGATCGGATCATCGTCAACACGGGTGGCGATTTTCAAATGCTCGCAATGGCCCATGCTCTAGATGTTCTCGAACATCTCGATTCGCTGAGCATTGATGTCGTCTTCCACTTCGCGGTTTTCGGGGACGCAATCGATGAACCGGCGAGAAACTATGGAGAGCAGGTTCGCGAGGCACTCCGGCGAATGGAGCGTCACGACGTTCGGCTCTACGCGACAACGCCAGGATTGGTCGAGCAGTTGGGCGACGTTGGTGTGAACGCGAACGTGATCCCCTACCCCACACGCCGCCCCCCAGCCACCACGGCCACGAACAACACGCCGCCGACGCGACGACCTCTCAAAGTCATTTTGGCGGGCATGCAACGCGCCGAAAAGGGTCGTGCGTGCATCAAGGATTTACTGTCGGAGATCGAAGACGACTTGCTCCGCACAGGCAAGTTGACTTGGTCAATGCAACTCCCTTTGCGCTGGGGCAAACGGGTTCTACCGGAGTCGATGCAAGACCTTTACGGCCATGCCGTCTCGGGCAAACCAGAAGGGCCGTTGGAAATCCGCGTCGGAAATATTTCGAGTGACTCGTATCATCATTGGCTTGATGGTTCGGACGTCGGTTTGTTTCTTTACGACGCGAAACGCTACCGCGTTCGGTGCAGCGGTGTCTTGCTCGAGATGATGGTGCGGGGAAAACCCGTGATCGTCCCATCAGGATGTTGGATGTCAGATCAAGTTGAATCGTATTCGAGGACGGGGCCTGTCGGTTGGGTGTATCAATCGCCGGCAGAAATACCGGCGATCCTGAGGTCGTTGGAAACGTCCTACCACTTGGTTGCAGAGAATTGTCGTCGAGTCGCAACCGAGATCGCCAGTTGGCATTCGGGGGTCAACACGTTGCGTGAGATGGCGATGGGCGATCCTCTCTCGCTCGAACGCAAAGCATCCTAGAAAGGTTGAGGGGTTGAATCGCTATGAAGTGGAAACACTGGGTTCGCTACCCGTCAGCGATTCGAGCCGCGCGCCGCGCAATGGCTTCACGCGCCGCATTCGACCAAGGCCAACGGAGTGGTCATGTCAGTCTTGCGGTGGACATCTATGGCGAAGACCTCTTATTCGATTGCGGTCGCCATCTGACCTGCCTCGCGGCATCCGCACACCAACTCGGACGTCGGTTCTATCTGCGGTCGAGCCGAATGATGCTTGCGGCGATTGCGCACAAACAACTCGGACGTGATTTACTCGCGTTGCCGAATGTCGAGTGGATCGAGTCGGAACGGGGCTTTCCGGTGGAATGCGTGGTACTGCTGGACGTGGCCCGGCAGCACGCGACGCGAGACCTCTCGGGACAGCGTCCGGTGCGAATGCTGATCGGCCGAGACTTCGTCGACGGGATTCCGGTGATGCCGTACCCGATGTTCCCGGTGCACACGTTACGTTCGACGCCTCGATCGCGGGAAATGCATCGTGTCATAACGAAGGCGGGAGTCTTCTTCGCCGGCAATCAAAAGTCACGCTACGGTCGCGACCGCATGCGAGCCGAGTTCGGCATCCTGCCAAGACTGGCTGTACTTGAGACCCTTCGTGAGGAATTTCCGGAGCGGATCGCTGAATGTTCCTCCGATGGAAACGTGGATCGGATCGTGCTTCGTGACAGCAGCACGCATCCGATTCAAAGTGACGATTGGATTCGAACAATCGCTCAGCATCAGTTTTTCCTGTGCTGTCCGGGCGCCTCTCAACCAGTGTGCCACCATTTGATCGAGGCGATGAGTGTCGGTACGGTTCCGATTCTGGAGTATTCCAGTCGGATGACTCCGCACCTCGTCGATGGTCAAAATGCCATCTGTTTCGAGGGTCGGTCGGGGCTTGCTGACGCGATCCGACGCATCGACGCGATGTCAGCACGGACTCTGCGAAATCTTTCCGATGCCGCGGCGGACTACTACGATCGACATCTCGATGGGCAAGGGTTCTTGTCGAGGGTGCTGGATCATGGTTTGCTGAGCGACTCGGGAGCGGTCCTGATGCCGTTCCACGATCGGAATCTTTTTGATCCTTCGTCCCTCAAGACATTGCGGCGTTCGGCCGCGTAGGCCGTATGCGTGTACTCGTCACTGGTCCCGGTGGATTTCTTGGCGGCGAAATCACGCGACAGTTGATCGCTCGTGGGGATCAGGTCGTGGGGGTCTCGAGGGGTGACTATCCAGCGCTTGCCGAGCTCGGTGTGGACTATCGACGCGGTGATCTCTCTGATCGCGAATTCACGCTGCGAACAGTTCGTGACGTCGATGCCGTGATTCACACCGCGGCCATTGCTGGCGTTTGGGGGCCTTACGAACAGTTTCATCGCATCAACACAACGGCGACGCAGTGGGTCCTCGAGGCGTGCCACGCATCGGGCATTAGGACGTTGGTGTTTACGAGCAGTCCGAGCGTCACGTTCAACGGCGAACATCAACGTGGCGTCGATGAGTCCGAGCCGTATCCCGACCGTTGGTTGTGTGCCTACCCGCAAACCAAGGCACTCGCCGAACAAGCCGTCCTTGCCGCCCACAAGCCCGGAACGCTTCACACGTGCTCGCTGCGCCCGCATCTGATTTGGGGTGAAGATGATCCACACTTAATCGCGCGTGTTCTTGAACGAGCGAAGACGGGGCAGCTACGAATCGTCGGCGACGGAACCAATTTGATTGACACGGTTCATGTCGTGAACGCGGCGGGGGCTCACTTGGATGCGCTGGACACGTTGATCAAAACACCGGAGCGGTGCGGCGGTCGCGCGTTCTTCATCGCGCAGGACGAACCGGTCAACTGCTGGGATTGGATTCGAAAGATCTGTGAGGCCGGCGGTGTGCCGCCCCCGACACGTCGCATTTCGTTTCGAACGGCCTATCAGATCGGCGGTGTGTTGGAGACGGCGTACCGTTGGCTGGGAAAGACTTCCGAGCCCAGAATGACGCGATTCGTTGCCGCGCAGTTGGCCAAGGATCACTACTTTGACATCTCGGCAGCGAAGTCCTGTTTTGATTATCGGATCCGAGTCAGCATGGACGAAGGTTTTGATCGATTACAATCGTCGCTTGGGACGTCTCCTTCGTGATCTTCGCCCGTCTTCCAACCTCATCTGCTCGACTTTAGTTTCTTATCGAGGCCCGTACGTATGTCGACAAGTGACGTCCGCAGTATCGAGTCGTTACAGCGACTGAAGGCGGCTCTGTTGGAACTCGCTGATGATTGGAATGGAACGTTCCAGGAAATTCGTGTCGTCATCCATCGTGCCGATGAATACTTTACGTCCGTCGTTCCGAGCTATTGGCGGGAGCAAACGCAGTTGGCGGAGCGTGAGGTGACCGAAGCAAAAGATGAGTTGCAACGCAAACAGTCTGCGGCGAGAGCACAAGATCGCCCGAGTGCCTTGGAAGCACAAAAACGCGTGCGGCGAGCGAAGCAGCGTTTGGATCTGTGCCAGAGGAAGCGGTCACTTGCCAAGTCGATTTCGATCGAAATGAGCCAGCAGTGCGACGAGATGCTCGGCCCTCTAGCCGATATGATTGAGCACAGCGACAATTATTTGCCCGCAGCCGCGCAGCATTTGAGTCAGTTGATTGACACGCTGCTCAAGTACGCCGACTCCTCGGGGCTGTCTCCCGCCCCTGATCCACCCGCAGCCAACCCAGCCACACCGAATGACCCCGCTTGACCGGGGATCGCCTGAACGAAAGAAGCCGAACATGCCTGAGCAAGCCACCAGCATTTTTCAATCGTTAAACGAGAACGCGGGGCCGCCCGCCAAGATTTTGAGTGACTTGGTGGAGTACTATCGAGCCGAGGGGTTGCCGATGGAACTCTTCGAGGCACGCAAGATGGTTGTTCGCGACCAGCTTGGCCTCCCGTTGCTCTCTTCCGAAGACGAACCGACGCGGCCGGAAGACATCGAACGCCAATTGGAGCTTGGCCTGTTGGATGCCTGCCGCGAAGCCGGCGAAATGTTGATGCGACAGGGAAAGATTTTCGAGGGTTGGACGTACTTGCGACCAACCGGCGATGATGACCTCGTCCGAAAATTGGCGGAAGACATCGAGATCAACGACGACAACTTCGATGAAATGCAACGCGTCTTGCTACACGAAGGGATCGATGTCGGCCGAGGCTATCAGGCGGTGCTCGACCATCAAGGCACTTGCAACAGCATCACGCTCTTTGACCAAGCGATCGCTCAACGTAGTAAGACGGATCGCCAGGCCGCCGGTGCGCGATTGCTTGAGCACTTCTACAACGAACTCAGCGAACTGGTGCGCGACGACATTACATCGCGTGACAAAGCCCCCGACGCTGAAGAGACGCTGTATGACATGATTCACAATCGTCCCTGGGTGCTGAAGGACGGCGGGTATCACCTCGACACCACACACCTCTCCGCGACGGTTCGAATCGCTGCACCGCTGACCGATCCGGTCCAACTCCGCAAAGCTTGGGAGTTGACGCAGTACGGTCGGCAATTGCATCACCAGTTCCAGTACCCCGGCGACGAGCCCTTTGTGGACTTTTACCCGGCCTATGCGAACTACTACTCGATCCTGCTCGGTGAGAACGTGGACGCGGGGCTGAAGATTTTTGAACGCAAGGCAAAATCGGTGGACACGCTCGAACACGGCACAGCCGCCGTTGAAACCTACGTCGACCTACTCGACCGTGTCGGACGTCATCTCGAGGCAATCGATGCGGCAACCGCTGGTGTTCCAGACGATGTACCGTCGCAAACCATCGTGCCCTTGCTAATGGAGATCGCTGAACGAGCGTCGGCGTCCGGCGATAAAACGGGGTTCCAAAAAATCATGGAATACTGCGAGAGCAAGAACGACCCGCTCGGCTGTGCGATCGCTAAACACGCGCTACTCAAGAACTAAGAGCGAATTTTAAAGACGTTCACAGGCACGGATCGCTCGGTCCTCGAACCGCTACGCTGGAAACGGCAAGTCGTACGGCTCGCCGTCTATTCCCCGAGCTGAGCCGCATCATAGGAGGCTCCGTCGTGGGGAAAGCACACCTTCCGTTGCCGTGATTGTTGGCTTCGCACTTAAGGGGGCTGGTCTCACGTTCGGGGCCTTTTAGGGGCGGCGGAAGGGTTTCCTGCAACACTCGCGCTTCGCGAGATCGACGACCATTTCTATCGATCGGACCGGCTCGCAAATTTCAAACGACGAGTTAGTTGCAGATTTGGCGAGTCCGACGATAATGGCCTAGTTGCATATTGATTGCATTTGCATCCTTTGTGTCCGATGGCGAAAGCCAGCAGTACTTTCGAGATTCACAGATGTTCCATAGCCGTTTTTTAAGTGTGACCGCATTTCTGGCGATTTGTTGCCTCCTGGGTTTTGATACCGGGCAGTTACCCGCTCAGGGGGCAGCCACGGAGAGTCAGGAAAAGACCGAAACCGAAGACAAGTCAGAAGACAAGACATCCGACGATGCCAAGTCCGAGGAGGACTCGGGTTCGGAACCCGAATCGACCGAGGCTAAGCAAGATGAAAAAGCCGAAGAGTCGAAGTCGGCCAGCGACAAATCCAGCACTGAACCAAAACCATCTCCGAAACCGGACCCTCGAGCAAAACGTATCTCGGAGATGGAGTTCGAGATCAAAGAACTCAAGGCAAAGACGGCACTCGAGAAGGCTCGTCAGGATGCCGAACTCTCCGCCTTAAAGCTTGAACTTGAGCGGCTAAGCGCCGAAGCGAGCCTCGAGTCGGCGCGTCGCAAGAAGGCCACTGGAGTCTACGGCCTTGAAACGGACGTCCTGTTGGCAGAGAACGCGATGCTTAAGCAGAAGATGACCAAGCTCAAGCAACAAGGCGATATTGCAACCCTTGAAAGATCAGCCGCTCTGGCAGAGATCACCAGCGGTATTGCGCTTGCCGAGAACCGCGAGAAGGTGAAGTCGCGCGTTCTCTCTGAGATCGAATACAAGTCGCGTCCGTTTCAAGGCGGCGAGCTCTGCATCACCGATCGACGGATTTCGCTCAACGGGGTAATCACCTCGGCAACCGCGAATTACGTTACAGAGCGAATTCACTTCTTCAACAACCAGTCAGACGCTCCGATCTTCGTCGTAATCGACTCATCACCGGGAGGCTCGGTCATGGCTGGCTATCGGATTGTGAAGGCGATGGAAGCAAGTGACGCACCGATCCACGTCGTCGTGAAGTCGTACGCGGCAAGCATGGCTGCGATTATCACGACGCTCGCGGACGATTCCTATGCTTACCCCAATGCGATTATCTTGCATCACCAGATGTCGTCATTCGTGTCTGGGAATATGACGCAACAAGCAGAACAGCTAGAAGTCAACCAAGAGTGGGCACGCCGGTTGATGGAGCCGGTTTGCGAAAAGCTAGGGACGACGCCCGAAGAGTGGGTCAAAGAGATGTATGAGAATAGCTCCACTGGCGATTGGGAAGAATTCGCCGACCGAGCGCAGGAACTTGGGTGGGTCGGTAACGTTGTCTCCAGCATTCGAGAAGAATCCGTGGTGAAGATGCCCAGCACGAGAAGTACGGGCGGTGCTACCATTGTGATCGGCTCGACTCTCGAACCGGTGAGTTTCGATGGAGTCGAAGAAGTTGACGAGCGAGGAGTACGGTTCAAGCGACTCCCGCGACTCCAACCGTTCGATTGCTATTTCGTTCATGACCCGACCGGTTATTACCGACACCCGCTTTGAAACGTGCCCTCGTAGGTGGCACAAGTCGTTGACAAGGGAGCTGGCCGCGTAAGTGGCAAGCTCCCGCCAGGTACGATCGCAATGTGGCTCGAAATTGCGAAGCGTGTCGTGGGCATGAACGGGCAATCACAACACTTCTAGCCGATCTCCTTGTTCTTAGCAGGCCTTTGATGCGAATACGTGCTTGGAATCATGGTCGTGAGGGTGTCACTCTGATCGAGCTGCTAGTCGTAATCGCGATTCTCGGACTCCTAGGCGCATTGCTCTTACCTTCCGTCTCGGCCGCGAGGGAAGCCGCTCGTCGCGTACAGTGCGCCAATCGCCTGCGGCAAACCGGGCTGGCGCTACATGCTTATCACGGCGTTCACTCGACGTTCCCGCCCGGATACGTCGCCGACCTCGGGGATGATGGTGATGGCAGGAGTTGGGGATGGGCGGCGGTGCTCTTGCCGTTTATCGAGCAAGGGGCGTTCTCAAACCGATTAGGTGTCACGCAGTCTAGTTTTGACACCGTCGCCACCACTTCGCGGGGGCGACGTCTCTTGCAGTCGAACGTCAGCTTTTTCCTCTGCCCTTCTGACCCAGGGGACAGCCAGGCGCATCCGTTCCGCTCAATCGTCATCTCGACTTCATTGGCCAGCAACGTACCTCAGACGCAGAATTTACTTGCACACACTTCTGTTCCGCCTGGATCAGGATCGGGGGGGATTTCGCTCCGAATGCAGATCTCTAAATCAAACTATATCGGCTCTCACGGAAGCGAATGGAAGTCGCGACGTTCTACTTGGGACGACGGTGACTTTAAGGGAAACGGTTTGCTCGGCCGAAACTCCGACATCCGCATTGCCGATGTACTGGACGGTACCAGTCACACACTCGCAATAGGCGAACGGTGCATGGAGAATTACGCGGCCGTTTGGGCCGGCACCAGTTCATGGCGCAAATGTGGATTTGCCGACAACCAGATGGTGCTCGGCACAGCGTCCTATCCGATCAACGATCCACCGATCAGTCTCAATGTTGACTGTGATGGTCAAGGCTCGGCAAACTTCAGTAGTTACCACGCGGGTGGTGCGAATTTTGCTTTTGCCGATGGCTCCGTGCAGTTCCTTTCTGAGCAGATCGATATGGAGGTGTACCAGAGACTGGCACAGCGGAATGACCGAGAGCGTATCGATGACTACTAGGCTGCGTGTCGTATGCCTGTCGGCCTTGATCTGTCTGCTGTTATTTGCGGGGGGATGCGATCGCGCGACCGACGAGCCTATGGGAAACACCGAGCGCTTCGGGCTTCACGGAGGACATCACCTCGTGATGTCACGAGAAGTCGGCTTCCGATTTGAGTTCACTCTGGATAGCAGTCGTGAGTTAATGGTCCTGTACGTGGAGGATTCAACGAATGGCCAGCCCTACCCGTTGCCGGCCAAGACGTTGGACGCATCGTTTCGCGCCGGTGGACGGCACTTCGACTTGCCGTTTTCAAGCGATCCTCGACCGAATGATCCCGACGCATTCTGTTCCCGTTTTGTCACCTCGCTTGAAAGCGTTCCACAACAGCTCCTTTCGTTTGATGTTTTCGAACTGGAAGTGAAGTACGCAGCGAGTGAATGGACGGTCGTTGGGACGTACACGCATAGCAACGACCACTCGCACGCCTATCATCACGATTAGCCACTACCGCTCGGACACGGCCCGAGTCGTCAGACGATTGGTGCCGCGGGAATGAAATGACCGTGCCTGGAGACCCTCCGCGCCAGGTTGCGATCGCTCCGTATTACTTGGCCCCCGCGGCACTTAGTAGAGGTCTTGCGACCACCTTTACCGTGCGAAGTATTCATGCTCCGAATTGCCACCGCTGATCAAGTAGGCCGTCAAGTCCAGGATTTCCTCTTTGGTCATCCGGTTGAACAGGCCTTCCGGCATCGCCGAGGTCTTTGAGACGATTAACTCTTCGATCGAGTCGCGGAAGATCGTGACGCGTTGGTTGGGGTCGGTCAGGTCGGTGTTCAAGACGATCGCACCGCCGTCGCGTCGGACACCAAGATTGACGATGACGCCGTTGTAGACATTGCCTTCGTCCGTCAAGACTTGCACGGATGAAAACTGTTCGTTGATGACTTTGCTAGGGTGGACCACTTGGTCGAGTAGATCGCGGACAGAGTAACGACGACCGGCGGTTGTCAGGTCAGGCCCCGTCATGCCGCCCTGGTTTTGGAATCGGTGGCATGCGTAGCAACCGGCGGCCGCAAACATCTTTCGGCCTTGGTCGAAGTTCCGCGGTTCCTCAAGTCCCGTTGTCGCCGCGTCCGCGAGCTCGTCGAGCGTCCATTTGGTCTCGGCTCGACCCTTAAAGATCTCACCGAGGTTCTCGAGGGCGGACTTCTTGATCGGTTTCTTGGCAAGAACCTCTTTGAGCGATTCCTTCTCCGGCTTGCTCAGAGACGCGACGGCGTCTTTACGAATGAACTCGATGAATTTGTCAAAGCTCGCACCACCCTTGTAGTTTGCGGCCTTCAAAAACCATTCGAAGTAGGCGGTTCGGAGTTCTGGTGTCCAACCGCTCTTTAGCAGGCGGATAGACCTCGCGTACTGGACTTGCTCCTCTTGTGTCGGTGCCGACCCGATCAGATTCATGGCCTTTTCGGCGAGGTTTGGCGATTCGAGCCAGGCGAGTGTCTCGCACAACAGCCAATTCAGGTCTGCAGAATTCGATGGGAAAAGCGGGTCGATGGAGGCGATCAACTGCTGCCGTGTTTCTTCGCTTGGTCGTCCGAACCGATTGAATGCGATTTGAAGTGTCCGTTGAAGTGTCAGTTGATCACGTTCGCCGAGGGCCGAGAGATCGATCTCGAGCAGCGCGGCGAGAATCCCGTCACGCATCGCGACATCGATATCAGGCGTCGACTCGTCGCGGTGTAGCGGGCAAACACCGGCCGCACGCGTCAATGCCAAGAGGGCTTCGATTCGTTTGGAGGGATCGGGTTCGGACATTGCCCGCTCGGACCATCCATCATACGGCTGATGTTCGAGCACCGTTCGAGCGGCGTACCGGATGAAGCGATCTTCGTGATCGAGGTGAGGCCATGCAAAATCGATTGCCTTGGCATCTTGCCGGCCGTGGAACGCCTCCAGCGATCGACGAAGTTCTCGATCTTCGTTGCCCGACGCGAGTGCACGTTCCCCACTCGTGGACTCGTTTCCGACGTATGTCACGCGATAGAGACCTGATTGAACCTTGCGGCCGCCGATCGTGAAGTACATTGCGCCGTCGACGGGATGAATGATCGCGTCGGTGATTGGTAGGGGAGCACCCGTGACGAATTCTTCTTTGGTCGCGCGGTACGACGATCCGTTGGGCGTCAGATGGACTGCGTACAGCTTGCCCCAACTCCAGTCGAGTGCGTAGAGCGCGTCCTGGTATTTCTGGGGAAACTTAGCTCCGTAACCGAACGTGACGCCCGTCGGTGAACCGGGGCCGATGTCGAGAATACCCGGCAGGTTATCGGCATAAAACGGCGGCCGTTTGCCCGCCCCATTTCGCCAACCGAATTCCGCACCACTCGTCACATGGTTAATTCGAGTCGGGCGATACCAGGGCGTGTTGAAGTCATATTCCATGTCGGCGTCGTATGTGAAGAGCTCGCCGTCTCGATTGAACGCCGCGTCAAAAATGTTACGAAAGCCGTTGGCATAGGCTTCAAAGTTCTCTCCATTCAGATCGACGCGATAAATGATTCCGCCGGGCGCGAGTACACCACGGTTGTGCCCGCGTCCGTCTGGGAAACTGGGGAGCAGATGATCTTCTCCCCAAACATCGGGTACCTGGGAACTGGTCGCGAAATCGGTCGGTTTGGTGCTGTTGCCGGTCACCAAGAAAATGGATTTCCCATCGGGGCTTGGAACGACAGCGTGGACCCCGTGATCGCCTCGCGCTTCGAGTTCGCGAAGCATCTCCACCTTGTCGAGGTTGTCGTCGCCATCACTATCCGTCACGCGATAGAGACCAGATGGAATCTTCTTCTCGTAGTCGTTGACGCCGACGTAAAGGGCATTGTCCAACCAAACCATTCCGTTGACGGCGCGAATGTCGGCTGGCACGGGGCGGACTTCAGACGCCTGCAGGGTCATTCCTGGTTCTGGCGGCGTGATGCGGTACATGCCACCGAACTGATCGCTCACCAGCAGTCGTCCCTTGTTGTCGGTGCAGAGGTTGACCCATGAACCCTGAGTCTCGCTTGGTACCGAGTAGATCAACTCGACTTTGAACCCTTGGGCTGCCTTGATACGATCGACAGGAGTCGCCTGATCAGCGCTGTTGAGGGTGACCGCATTCAAAGCCGCCTTGGCTTTCTTCCCTTCGACCTTTTGTAACTGAATGTCCTTGAATTCGACCGTCATCGGCTTACCGGCGTGGAGTTGCAGGGCCAATATGCCGCTGCGTTTCGCTTCCGGATGATTGTCGGTCAGGTCCATCGTGGTGACGCCGTTGACCTGGTGGATCTGCCGATTGCCAACCGCGATGATTGTCAGTTCGTTCCATTCGGTGTCGACGAGCTTTTGATTTTTGTCACCGACTTCGCCGACGACTTTCGATTTTCCGTCCTTGCCGACCACGACTCGCTGAAAACGCTGGGCCACGATGCCACGCCACTTCTCGGCGTAAAGCATGCCGAAGTACTCAGGCTTGGGATGTAAGTCGGCTTGGTACCCCTTGACGACAAAATCCTCCGGCTTGCCGAATCGTTCGCTGCGGTACTGGACGCCGGAGTTGTTGCCCTGAAATCGGACCTTCGCTTTGAAGACGAAGTCGGCGACTTCGCCTTCCCAGATCAGGAACGTGTTTCCTTTGGTGGGTTTCTCTTTGGTCGTCTCGCCAAAGATTGCTCCATCCTTTACCGACCAGAATTCATCTTTTCCCTTCCAGCCCGAAAGATCTTTGCCGTTGAAGAGCGATTCAAATTCTTGGCCGTGAGTATTGAATGCCAAAATCGCGAGAACAAAAAGCGATGTGAGTCGTCGTGCCATGGGCCTTGGAATTCGTTGTCGATTGTTTTGGAAAGAAATGAATCGTGTGGGTGAGTCTAACGCGACTCGATGCCAAATCTATTGCGGATGATGAACGATCCGCGACTCTAATGGTGGAGTCTGTCGATCGGAACTCGGCACCGCTCAGCGGACTATTGTTGCTGATCCGAAACGTATGCAACGATGCCTACGTGGGCTTGGCTCGACAATTGTCCGAGTTTCACTCGCTTAGCGTAGAAGGATCGTCCGTCGCCGAGTTCGCTCGTTTCGGCTTCGCTACTGAACAAGGATTCTAGCAGCGGGAATTTCTCGGTCACCTCGGGGTTGCCCTCCGACTCGATAAACCGCCCTCCCCGATAGTCCATCACAACCTTTCCGGACGCATCTGTGATGAACACGTTGACGTATTCGGGCGCGATCGCCGGGATCAAGCTCTCGAGTCGGTTCCGAAGATCCAGCTCGATGACATTGATTCCAAAGAATTCGCCGTCGTCGCGATAGACCGCGGAGACTCCGCTCAGCACCATAGGTGATCGGTGATTGGTTGGGATTTCATCTGAAAGCCGATCATTGGTCGTGAGCAATGCGGCTCCGGGGCGAAGCAACTCGGAGAACCCCGTCCCATTGGCGTCCGCGCCCGTACTGCGCAGTTGGCGTGGCGGCACGCGCATGGCCCGTTGGCCTGCGGAGACGCGTTCGCTTCGCACCAGCTCAATGAGATCGTTTTCACCCTCCAGTTTGCAACTGACCATCATCAGATACGAAGGGTTCGCGTTGAGGAAGCCGTCGAACAGATTTCCCTGGCGGTCGAGCCAGTCCTCCGATTCTTGCTCGACCATGACATCGTCTGTTTCGCTCGCGCCTGTCTGCGTGTCGTCGTCCCATTGCGACTCGGTGATCGATGACATCAGCGGTAGATCGGTCACAAAGTGCAAGTCGCGTTCGAGGGAGTTGGCTTCGAATAACAAGTTGACCTCCAGATCGTGCGCTGTCTCGGAGGCGGAAGAGAACCGAGCTTGAATGAAGCGTTCCTGTCCGGATCTCGCCGTCAGTCCCACCGCGATGACTCCGATCAGGATTAACGAAGCGGCGAGCAAGATCATCTGTGTCAGCGTCGGATGCCGCGTCATCCAGCCAGAGAATTTCCGTTTGAGCGGAGCCTCGTAGGCTTCGACCGGCGCACCCGCGATGTACCGCTCGACCTCTTCGGCGAGCTCGGCGGCCGATTGATAACGTCGATACCTTTGTCGCGACAACGCCTTCATGCAAATCGCGTTGAGCTCCGGGGCGACATCGGCTCTTCGTTCGCGTGGTTCGATGACATCGTCCGCCAAGATCCGCGAGAGGAATTGTTCGCGGCCGACGACGGTATCACCCGATTTGCCGGTGGCTTGGTGCGGCCCGACGCCGGTCAGAATCGTGTACAGGATGCCGCCCAATCCATAGACGTCCGTAAGCGTGTCGACTTCCTCGAGTCGCCCGGCCGCTTGCTCAGGTGCCATGTAGAGTGGCGTCCCGATCACTCGACCTCCATGCCCGGACTTCATGTCGTGTAGGTCGCCCGGTTCATTTCGTCCGGCAACTTCGTAGATCCCCGTCGCCTCGTTGACCTTTGACAGTCCCCAATCGAGCAAGGTGACTTGCCCGAATTCATCCAATGCAACATTTGCCGGTTTCAGATCCCGATGGATGACCTTGAGTCCATGAGCATGGCCGACCGAGTGGCAAACATTCACGAACGAGCTGAGCAGCCGATGCAGCAGCATCTTGTCTTCCGATCCGCTCTCGAGACGTTCGTGATGTTCGTCAATCGCGTCCTGCAACGTTCGACGACCGAGAAACCGCATCGCATAGAACGCTCGACCGGTCTTCTCGTCCGACCCGTATTGGTAGATCGGAACGATGCCGGGATGTTCAAGGCGTCCGGTGATCTCCGCTTCACGCCGAAAATGTTCGAGAGCCACGTCGCCCGCTTGGGGTTCTGCGGTCAACTCTTTGACGGCGACATAGCGGTTGAGATTTTCATCGCGCGCGAGCCAAACCGTTCCAAGACCTCCCTGCCCCAACTTGCGGAGCAGCGTGTATTTCGCACCGACGCTACGATCTTCGATCGCATCGCCGACAAGAGTCGATTGGCCGACCAGTCCCAGCAGTGAGGCCATTCGTCCGTCCGGATTCAGGGCGGCGATGAGTCGACCATGGGGAGTGGTTTCGCTGGAGCCACGCGCCGACGAAGCGCTGCGTGCGGCTCGTTCGAAGAGCGTGTCGGCGGCCTTCTGCACATCCTCCACTTGCGGCTCGGTCGCGATCGATCCGGACAAGAGATGGTTCGCCAGGGTCGTCTCACCGAAAGCGGTCCATTCGCGAGTCGCCGACGCGAGCTGGCCTTCGGTGAACAATGCGGAATCGCGCAGTGCCACCGCGAACGCCAGATCATGCAGCGGTTTCATGTGAGACGCAGGCTTCGGTCCGTCATTGGCCGACGGCAAATAGGCGGTTGTGGCGTCGAGGCTCCAATCCCGTACCGAAAGCACCGGTTTCCCTTCCGAATCGCCTCGTTTGCCTGCGGAATCTGCCATCGGTGCCCAGCTGTGAAATGGCGTTTGACGTTCGTGAACCCCGTCGAAGCCAGTTTAATCGGAGACGGCTCGACGCTATCCGAAAGATAGCCCAACCTCGACGATAACAAGTCATCGCGGCGTTTTGTCAACAACTCGTGCCATCCTACAACTTCGATAACCGACACGACCAGTTAGGTTCGCGCGATGGATTCGGCACCACGTGGTATCCAATGAAAAAAAGGAGCGACAACCGAGTTGCCGCTCCTTTCGTCGAGGGTGTCGTTGCGACTCTCCTACTTGTCTTCGGGCGCCAGTCCGAATTTGCTCCGGTCTGGATAGTCCGGACGCTTCGGAGCCTTGTAGGCCTTGGTCTCCAATTCCTTCAGCATCAAGTCGATGGCGGCGTCCAATTGAGGATCACCACCGTCGACCATCTTGGCCGGATCGTCAATGACTTCGATGTCCGGGTCGACGCCGTGGCCTTCGATGCCCCACGTGCCGTCCTTTTCGTAGTACGCGAACGAAGGCGCGGTAACGCTTGCCCCGTCCAGCAACGAGGGGCCGCCACTGATACCGACGAGACCGCCCCAGGTTCGACGTCCGATCAGTTTGCCGAGTTTGTTCTGACGGAAAAGCGCTGGGAACATGTCACCTCCGGAGCCCGCCAACCCGTTGATCAGCATGCACTTTGGCCCGAAGTGTCCGTCCGGCGGCCAAGACCAATCTCGCCCGTCGCGCCGTGCCCAGTAATTCATCACGGGGCGATTGAGCAACTCGATGAACCGCGTTGGGATCTGGCCACCACCGTTCCAGCGGTCGTCGACGATCAACGCTTCCTTATTCATCTGTCCGTAGAGCTGTCGAACCAAGTCGTTTTGTCCGGGAACCCCGGTGTTGACGACATAGATGTAGCCGACGCGTCCCTTGGATTTTTCCTCAACATGCTTTCGCTTGCTTTCGATCCAGCCGCGGAAACGAAGGTTCGTATCACCGCTGATCGGTTTCATCAAAACACGCTTGTCATCGTCGTCCACGGTTGTGTCATCGCTCACCGTCAGTTCGACGGTTTGACCCCGCGAGCCTTCGAAAAGCGAGTAGGGATTCACATCCGATTTGACCGGTGAACCGTTGATCTCAAGGAGGTACTGACCGGGTTTGACGCCGTGCCGTGCGAGCGGGCTGCGAGCGTCCGAATCCCACGCGGCACCGCGATAGAACTCGCCGAACTTGAGATGCTCCCCGTCCGCGACGAACGGGCAACCGAGCAAGCCGACCGTGCTACCCGGTCCAGACTCGCCGCCAGCACCTTCTCGATAGTAGGCATGGCCCACATTGAGTTCCGAGATCATTTCGCGAATCAGGAAAGACACGTCGCTCCGCGAAACACAATCGTCAAGCATTGCCGCGTAGTGGTCACCAATGGCCTTCCAGTCGACGCCGTGCATCTTGGGGTCGTAGAAGAAGTCACGTTCGATTCGCCATGCTTCCCAGAAGATTTGCTCCCACTCATCACGCGGCGACACGTAGAGATTCATGCCGTCGGTGGAAACATTGCCGCTGAGCTTTTGACCCGGAGCGGCGTCGATCACGGAGATGCGTTTTCCTTGAGTGATCAAGAGCTTTGTCAAATCCGCTGTGTAGCCGAAATTGGCGGTCCCGCTGACAACCGTCTTCGCTTCGACTTTGTCCGCGTGAATGTCGATCAACTTGATGGATGAGCCGCTGTCCGACCGCGTGCCGAAGACGAGCTGATTCTTGTTGTTGACCATCATGCTGCCGAAGCTGCCCTGGCCAACCGGCAATTGAAAGGCTCGTCCTTCGATCCCTTCGAAGTCAATCTTTAGCGGCTCGTCATCCTCCTTCTTTTTCTTGTCCGCTTTGGTGTCCCCTTTCTTTTCCGAGTCGCCATCTTCTTCTTCGTCGGCGTCTTCATCATCCGTGTCGGCTTCGGCGGCCTTGGTCCGGGTTCCGCTGAACGGAACCGACATGTCGCGGACCTCGGCGGTACCATCCATCTTGTCGTCTTTGATGGTGGCGGTGACGGTTGCCACATCGCCATCAGGCGTCTTCGTTGTGAATGTCACCTCACCAGACGAAGCATCGAACTTTCCATTGAGAATGGCGGACGATTGTCCCATGACGGAAACGGAACCCGTGACAGTCCCGTCGTCACCGAGTGTCAAATCAAAGGTGCCGGAACGTGCGGCCTCTGGAATCTGATCGAAATCAAGTGTGATGGACCAGGAACCACTGACAGGATCGCCACCGGTTTCCGCTTCCTCGTCTCCATCCTCCGGCTCGTCATCTTCATCGCCTTCGTCGGCGTCATCTCCATCTTCTTCATCATCGTCCTTGTCCTCTTCATCCTTCTCCTCTTCCCACTCGACTTCATCGCTCTTGGGAAGCATCGGATATTTGACGTCCGCACGCAGCGGCATCGCCATCAGCACTTCGGTGTCGGAGTAGATGAACGTCGTCCCGACGTCCTCATAACTCGGCTGATTGAACGCGCGGTAACTCGCGAAGTAGATGTATTCGCCCTTCTTGTCAAAGACGGGACTGGAGTCGTTGAAAAAGCCGCTGGTCAACCGTTTCTTGGTTCCGTCCTTGACGTTGTAAACCCACAGGCAATCCGTCGCGACGCGGGCATCGGAGGATTTCGAATAACAGAGCCAACTCGAATCGTGGGACCAGTTCGCACTCATCGGACCGGCATAGGGATCCACGTCCACTTTTGTCGTCTTCTGCGACTCGAGCGTGTACAAGTACAACGTGCCCGTTTTGTCGGTGTAGGTCAGGTGCTTCGAGTCGGGGGACCATCCGCCTGGATAACGGAAGCAATCACCGTTCTTCGTAAGCTGGCGAGTTTCGCCGCGTCCATCGGATTGAGTCACGTAGAGCTCAAACTCGCCCGTCGCATCGCTGAAGTAAGCGACCCAGCGGCCGTCACCACTCCACATCGGGTATCGTTCGCGCGCCTTGGCCGTCTTGGTAATGTTGCGCGGCGAACCATTTTTTGCCGGTAGCGTCCAAAGGTCGCCTCGGGCTGAAACAACGACTCGCTTCCCTTTCGGTGAGACGTCCGCCGAATCGATAAAGTCTGCGGCGTCAATTCTCTGTCGACGGAGTTTTGGACGATCGCCGGGGATCGTCACCTCGACCGACTTGGCCTCCTTGGACTTCAAGTTCACGACAAAGAGGTCAGCACCGTTGGAAAGGACGATCTCGCCCTCGCCGTCGCTGCCGGGGCCAATCGCCGGCCACTTGCAATCGTTTTCGGCGAATTTGGTGACTTGCGAACGTTCTCCGGAAGTCGTGTCATAGGACCAGATGTTGAGGCGATGTTCCGCGCCGGCGTCGGACAGGTAGTACACCGTGCTGCCGTGCCACATGGGGAGTGAATCGGTACCCTCAAAGTCGGTGATCTGCTTTGACGTCTTGTTCTCAAGATTGAACAGCCAGATATCCGATGCCATACCGCCGCGGTACCGTTTCCAAGTGCGACTGTCTCGGCTGTACGGCGTGTAAGCCAGCCATTTTCCGTCGTCACTGATCGCTCCATTGCTGCCGTAGGGAACGGGAAGCGGCTGCGGAATCGGATTCGCTTTGGAGATCGTGAACAGCTGCGATTGTCGGCTCAGCCCGGCGAAACCGTTTGTTGAATAGAGCAGTGTCTTGCCATCAGGAAGCCAATCACACAACGACTCGGAAGCCGGGTGATAGGTCGCCCGTTCCGCGACGCCACCGGCGACCGAAATGTGATACAGATCGGTCCCGCCTTCATAGTTACCGACGAAGGCGATCCTTTTTCCGTCGGGGCTGAAACGGGGAAAGCGTTCGGCACCTTGGGGGCTCGCGAGCGGTGACGCGAGGCCTCCCGTCTTGTCCACGATCCAGAGGTCGTCGGCGTAGCTAAAAACGATCTTGTCGGCGCTAACATCCGGGTAACGCATCATGCCGGCAGAGGGTTTCACCTGCGCGTGTGCGTGACCACTCAGTGTTGCGTCAACCAGCAACAGAAAACCGAGAAGTTTGGCGGTTCGAATTAAGGGCATTGCGGTACGTCAAAGTTGGGTGGGGTGGAGTACGCGAACATCGTACTTCGAGGTGGTTGAGAAAGAAGCAAGCGAGGACCGTCCCCGCCCACTTTTGTTAAAAGGGGGAATCGATACGAAGGGGGCGCGCTCGTTCATATCGTGCGGCGCTGGGGCGTCCGCAATCGACATTGGTCCGACAAGAAGAGCTTGCCTGACGAGAAGAGGACGCCCCGGGCAGACTTGTTGGCACCCGCGTCACCCGGAGAAGGGCGACGCGACGGCCGTTAAGCGTCTTGACTGGGGCCGAACTATTCCGCGAAAGAGGGCTCAACACCCATTTCGCGAAGCAGGGCTCCATTGCCTTCGACTTCATCAAGGACCCACAACGCGTAGCGCACATCCAAAAGGATGCTGCGTACATTTGCGTCGAAAACGTAGTCCCCATAAAGCGAATCCGTGTTGCCGTCGAAAAGCAATCCGATCAATTCTCCGCGGGCGTTCAACGCAGCCGAGCCCGAGTTCCCACCGGTCGTGTCGACGTTGGCGAGGAAGTTCAGTGGCAGGCTTCCGAAGAACCGATCCCCATACGGACCAAAGCCCTTCGTCTTGGCACGCTCGTAGGCCGAGATCCAACGCGGAGGAACTTCGAAGTCCTTCTTGCCGGGTTGGTGCTCGTCTTCGATCAGTTGCCGAATGTTGGTGAACGCCGGGACGTACTTCGTCGTGTCACCTTCGATCTTGGTGTAGCCACCGACTTGACCGAAAGTAATTCTCAGCGTCGAGTTCGCGTCGGGCGCCATCACTTGATCTCGGCTGAGCAAGAAGTCACGCAGCATCTCGATGTAGAGCGGTGCGACAAGAAGCGTTTCCCCCGCGGCCGTCTTGCTGTGCTTTTCGGCGGCCAGCAAGTCGGGCTCTGCCAGCACGGCGAACTGGATCAGCGGGTCGTCACTGGACTGAAGGTCGTCGTAGCTCGCGTTCTCGAATAGCTCGAGGCGATGGTCCATGTCTTCGAGCTTTGTCGATTGGAGGACCGACTCGACGCGGCTGCGGATCCCGTCTTCGCTGACGTTTTCGCCGAGGAATTTTGCGACGAATGCGGGGTTTGTGCCCTCCGCATCGACGAGTTCCTTCAAAAAGTGCGTGCTGACTTCGACCGCGATCTCGCGGGCGTACGTTCCCTGCATCTGACGCAACTCGTCACGCAGGTTTTCGTAGTCGCGTTCCTGGTAGCCCGGCAATCGCTCCGCGTCCGGTTTTTCCTTTTCCTTCGCCACGCGGACGAGTTCCATCGCCGAGCTTGCGATGCCGTTGAAGTACGCGCTGAAGAGTCGGCTCGTGAAGACTCGCTTCTGCCAGTTTGCCTCGTACTTCTTTTGAATACGATCCATTTCCGCGAGGACCGGAGCGTACTTTTTGTTTCGACCCTGATCGGCGCTTACCCAGGCGAGCAATTCTTTTTCGAGTTGCTCTTTCTTGCCAAGGTAGTCGATGCCATCGAGGATTTGCAGCGCTTCGCGGTTGTTCTTCAGGTAGTTTTCGATCCCGAAGAGCGGCGGTTGCACCTTGGTCGCCAGCACTTCGTTTCGAGACTCCAATTCCCGAAACACGGCGCGAATCTGATCGAGGTAGTCAATCGTGAAGGGCATCGATCGCCCGACCGTGTCCTGTGCCTCGGCAAATGAAGTCGCTCGATTGGTACGACCGGGGTAGCCGGCGACGAGAACCAAATCGCCGGGTGCAAGCCCGTCTTCCCGGCTTGCAACCGGGATGATGTTTTTCGGTTTGTAGGGAACGTTCTCTGGTGAGTAATCCCTGCTTCCGCCGTCGGGGCCGGTGTAAATACGAAGGAACGCAAAGTCGCCGACGTGTCGCGGAAACTCCCAGTTGCGTTCGTCACCACCGAAGTAGCCGACGGCCTGCGGCGGCGCGTAAACCATCCGCAGATCTTTCAGCTGTCGTTTGCGGATCAGCATGAACTTTTCACCGCGGAAGAAACTCTTCACTTCCGCTCGGATGCTTGGTTCGGTCTCGGCCTCCTTCAGGACCTCTTTCTGGCGGCGTTCAAGCTCCTCCGACCGCGCGAGAGGGTCTTGAATCGACTCCAAACCCTGGGTCATCCGATCCGTGATGTCCGTTTGTTCGAAGGTGATGAACACACGAGACTCTGGCCCCGTGAATCGCTCGCCACTCTTTCGTGAATCAAAACCGTCGCGCATGTAGTCAATGTCGGCTTCGATGGGCGGCAATCCCTTCGCGACACGCTCTTCATTGGTCTTCTTGAGTGCCGCTTTGTCTTGCTCGGTGATGTACGAAAGATACGACTCCACGCAGTGGTGGTTGGTGATGATCAGCCCATTCTTTGAAACGAATGATCCCGAGCAGCCACCGAGACTGACGATGGCCTCGAGCGTGCTCGAGGTCGGATCGGCCAACTCGCTGGGTTCGATCTCCAGTCCGAGTGAGCGAAGGGGGCCTTCCAACAACGGGATTTGGCTTGGCAACCACATCCCGCCGGTCGGTGGGAACATGTCCGGCTCCTCACCCTGAGCAGGTTGATTCAATGGCATGAGCAGGCAGCAAAAAACGAACGCGATCCACGGCTTGGAAGATGACACTGCAAGGGCCTTTATCAGTGGGTGGCAAGTTGTCGGTGTCTTACGTCTTGAGGGGGCAGCAGTTCGGCGCAATCCGCCGAACTGGCTCCATCTTGATCGGGAGAGAGGCCGACGAAAAGCACCCGTGGCCCGGGATTCAGACCCGGGCCGAAAACAGCTCCGTCGGCGTCAAAATCCTGGTCCTAGCGTTTTCGCACTTCCAGGATGTACCTCATCAGGTCATCGAATTCCTGGCGATTCTTCAGCGTCCGCACCAATCCAGCGGGCATCAGCGAAACTTTGGAATCCAGTACTTCCTCGATGTCGTCGTCAGCGATCCGGATGGGCTTGGGCGATGCGACATTGCGCAGCACAATTTCGTCCTCGGATTCCGAAACACGGATACCTGTGATCACCTTGCCCTCTGCGGTCAGCACGCTCACCTGAGCGTACTCTTTGTCAATTTGCTTTGACGGATAGAGGATCGAATCGACGAGTTCTTTTGGTGAGAGTTTCGTCTTCATCGTCGCCAAATCAGGTCCGAGACGCGGTGTGCCCGTCGGGGGATCATGGCAGGCGAAGCAGGCCGCGGCGGATTTGTAAAACAGCGTCTTTCCTCGTGAGAACTTCCCGCGTTTCATCGCGATGTCAGCCAACTCACTGACATCCGCTGCGAGCAATTCCTGTTCAAGTTCGACGTTGTCGATCTGTTCCACTTCGTCGCCCGCGATCATGAGTTCCTTTTCGAGCGCGTGTTGTTCGAGCAATTCCTCGGGTTTCCAGAACACGGTTCGCTCCGAAGTCTCGGCGCGGATCTTGGCGATCGTCTTTGCATCGATCGCGGAGGCCTTGTTTCCCCACGTGTTGCGAACGAAGGTGAGAACCGCCGCCAGTTCGTCGTCTTTGAGAATGTCCCGGAAGGCGGTCATTGGCGGGACACCACGAGCCGGATCGTAGGTCTTTCCTCGAACCGTCAGTTTGCCCCACATGCCGTGCAACGCCAGCTTGACCAAGCGTTCTTCGCTGCCGGTCACCCAGGGGCTACCTACGAGTGTCGGATAGACCGCATTGCCTTCGCCATTGGTGAGGTGGCACGTCGCGCAGTGTGATTCGCGTTGGAAGATCTGCGAACCCTGCGAATAGAGTTTGTGGAACTTCTTGTCGAGGTGTTTCGGAGTTCGATATTTGACGATCTTGGTTTCGGGCGAGGCCGCGAATCGGTTGGCTCGCCGCATGTCGAACTTGGTCCACATGTGTTGGACCGTCTTGGCAGCTTGAACGATATGCCCATTGTCCGAATCGAGGATCGCGTTGAGGATGTCGTAGTTTGGAACATGATGCTGTTGGTGCACCCACAACGCCTCGAGAAGATGGTGCGCCTCGGTTTCAACCGTCGGGTCGAATTGTGCCGCCCAATCTTGAACAGCCTCGATCACCTCTGCCGAATCGCGACCACTCAATTCCACTCGCGTTCGGTGGCGAACGCCATTGACGGGATGCTTCAAGTTATCGAGTAACGCAGCAATCGATTGCCCGTGAATCGCAACTGGTTTTTGAAGTGGACGTTCCTTGACGGTGAGCCTCAGAATTCGACCGTGTTTATGATCACGGCTGGGGTCACGAATGTTGTGCTGCATGTGACCGATGATCATGTTGTGCCAGTCGGCGACGTATAACGCACCGTCTTCGCCCACGATCGCATCGCTGGGGCGAAAGTTCCGGTCATCACCATTGAGCAGTTCCATTCCCGGCGTTCCCCAGACATCACCGTAGTCACGCTTGCCACCGTCACCGCGGTCCAAGTCGTATTGCTTGACGCCGAGGAACCCGATCACGTTGCAGATCAGGAAATCCTGCTGCATGTCCTCGGGGAAGTGGTCTGATGAAAGAATCTCATTGGCCGCAACGGGACGGAACTCTTTGGTGAGCAGCGTCTTCATACGGAAGCCGTCGTTGAACGGTCGCACCTGGTAGGACCGACCGCCCGTGCCGTCGTTCGCGTACAAGTAGCCCCATTTGTCGAAACTGGTGCCGTGTGGGTTGGGGCTATTGGCGGCGATCGGCGTGATCGCAAACGTTCGTGGATCGAAACGGTACATACCCGATCCGCCGGTGCTCAGGTTGCCGCCCCACGGGGTTTCGTGGTTGTGGACCAAGAAGATCCCGCTTTGCCAATACACTCCGCCATCGGGTCCCAGGATCAGATTGTTCGCGGCATGGTGCGTGTCTGACGTACCGAGTCCCTGAAGAATCGGATACCGCACGTCGGCTTTGTCATCACCATCGGTGTCCTTGAGGAACAACAAGTCGGGACCTGACGTGACGAGAACGCCGCCGCCCCAAAATTCGAAGCCAAGCGGATTGTGGACGTGGGCGAAGATCTTGCGTTTGTCGGCGACACCATCGTTGTCGGTGTCTTCAAAAATCATCAGGCTGTCCAACAGCGTGTCGCCCGGTTCCCATTTCGGGTAGGAGTTCCAACTCGCCGCCCAGAGCCTTCCTTTCGTGTCGACCTGAAGCTGCACGGGGTTTGCCAAGTCGGGAAACATCTCTTCCGACGCAAACACGTTGAGCTGGAAGCCCTCGGGAACGTTGATCTTGGTGAGGCTCTCTTCGGGCGTCAGGTAGCTGGTGCTGCCTTCCTTGTCCTTGCTAGAACTCTTGCTTCCGCCTCCGACGTTGGTCTTGACAATGACCGGAGCCGGGACGTTGCTGTCGTCGGGTTTGATCGAGGTGCCGTTGGCCGCAGCCCAAATCACCGTGTCGCGGTTCGCCGTCATGACGTCGAGCATCTTCAACTCATGCTTGAGCACGTCGGCATTCGTTTGGCCGTCGACAAAACTCAGGCCCGACCGTGAGCCCCAAATATCATTTCCATCGGTCGCGCGGTAGCGGTTGTGCCAGTGCCAATTTTTGTCTTCGACCGCCGCGTAGATGTCGGTCAGTTTGTCTTTTTCGGGTGCTGGTTTGCCGACCAAGTCCTGCGAGATGATTTCGGATAGGGCCGCGTATCCGGATGCATTGAGGTGGATGCCGTTGAGCGTCAGCGGCTCGTCCGTTGTCGCGTAACGTTGGGCGGTTGTTTCGAACAAATCAACGAAGGACGCGTCGGCTCGTGTCGCCGCTTCCCGAGTGGCTTCCGCGAACGCTCGCAAATTGGTGTTGAGTTCCGAACCATCGGGTAAAAGCGGATTGCCGTGGTTTTCGTAGGCGATCGGGCTGAACAAGACAAAGCGGGCTTGGACGCCATCCTGTTTTCGGAGTTCCCGATACTTTTCGACCAGCTTGACGAGTTCATCGGCGTACGCGTTGGCACCGTCGGGGCCTGCGTGCGACTCGTTGTACCCGTACATGACGAAGACGACACTCGGCGCGACGTGCTGCAAGTACTCGGTGTCGTTGGTGAACCCTTTGTTCCGCGGTCGTTGATTGACCATGTCCCCGGAAAAGCTCATGTTCCGGAATCGCACGTTCATGCCCTTGAGATGGGCTTGGAGTGCGGTTTCGACCCAGGGGGCGTGCTGCATCCGGTCGGCGAGGCCGTTTCCAAAGATCGCGACAACATCCCCTTTTTTGAATTCGAACGGGACCTGCGCGACCGCTGGATTGAGTGATGCAAACGGCAACACGACGAGAATTGCGGCAAGCAGAGAGGAACGAAAGCCGGAACCGAGGACAAGTCGAAACGGATTGTTCATTCAGGAGGGCTCCTAAAGGGTGGGAATCGCCAGAGTTTAACCGAAAACCGCCGGCATGTAGACGTTTCAAGCCAGACCCCGCGTCTTGGCCAGTGGGTGGTTCGGCGCAATCGCTTCGATCGATGGCACCGAATCCTGCACCGGAGTGGGCCTGACTCTGTGAATGCTCTTCGGAGGGTCACCCTGTGATGAATTGGGGCGTTCATCGATTCGCTATCCTGAGAGCCCGTTGGGTCTTCAACTCTCTCTTTTTCTTTTCATGGAGACGCTTTCGTGAGACAGCTGAGCCGAATTCTCGTTGCCGCGGCGATATCACTTTGTTTCGCTGGGGGCTCCGTCACCACCGCGGAAGACTTCACTCGGTTTCGCGGCGCGGATGCCACCGGTGTCGCGGCAGACCACCCGTCGCTCGCTGACCGCTGGAGTAAAACCGAGAACGTCGCCTGGGTCGTGGATGTGCCGGGGCAAGGATGGGGGAGCCCAATCGTCGTCGACGACCGTGTCTTTGTCACTTCTGTCGTCGCTGACGAAGAGAATATTCAGCCCCAAGCCGGGCTCTATCTCGGCAAAGGAGTCCGTGATCCTGCGAAGGGGATCCATCACTGGATGGTTTACTGCTTTGATCTCAACACCGGGCAAGAACGCTGGCGTCACGAAGCGCACACCGGCCGCCCCGTCGTGCCACGACATCCCAAAAGCTCTTACGCTGCGGAAACTCCGACGACGGACGGCAAGCGATTGTTTGTTTTGTTTGGCGACGTCGGTTTGTACTGCTACAGCCTGGAAGGTGAGTTGATTTGGTCCCATCAGATCGAACCCAAGAAGACAAACATGGACTACGGCGCCGCGGCTTCGCCGGTCGTTCACGAGGGGCAGGTCTTCGTCGTCTACGACAACAAAGAGGAATCATGGATCGCTGCTTTCGACTCCGAGACGGGCGAGCAGCGTTGGATCACCCAACGCGATGAAACGATGTCTTGGGCGACGCCGTTTGTGTGGAAGAACAAAGAACGAACAGAGATCGTCGTTCCCGGTCAGCGGGTCAATCGAAGCTACTCGTTGGACGGCAAAGAGCTTTGGAGTTTTGACGGCGACATGTCCGTGCTGGTGATTCCTTCACCATTTGCCGCCCATGGCATGTGTTACATCTCGTCGGGCTACGTGGGCGACTCACATCGGCCAACCTTCGCGATCCGTCCGGGGGCCGCAGGTAAACTTGCGACGGACGGCAACTTCGCTGACAGCGAATTCATTGCTTGGTATCAGCCGCAAGCATCCCCCTACAACACAAGCCAAATCGTTTACGGCGACTACTTGTACACGGTCTACGATCAGGGGTTTATGACATGCCATCACGCTAAGACGGGCGAGCAGGTCTATGGCAAGCGTCGCCTTTCGCCCAAAGGATCGTTCACGTCCTCTCCATGGGCTTACGACGGAAAAGTCTTCTGCCTGAGCGAAAGCGGTTTGACCTATGTCATCAAGGCGGGAAGCGAATTTGAAATTTTGGGGACGAATCCGTTGGATGAACTTTGCATCGCGACGCCGAGTGTGGTCGATGGGAAACTGCTTCTTCGCACACTGACCAAGGTCTACTGCATCACGAAGGACAGGGTTCGCTAAACGACCGAGCCTTCGAGCGGACTCTCCCTGGCTGACGGGCTGTTGGCAGTCTCTTCACAAAACTTTCTTTTCGCAATCGCCACGGTCTCCACCCAGGCCCGGTGGCTGCTCAACGCCCCAAGGTTCACCAAGACGCGGCCGCAAGCCGGGGCATGCTGTTGCGAATAACCACACCTCGCGGAACATCGCAGGGTGCACGTGGGACGGAGAGAGGTCCGAACGCAGTCACCGGGTTTTGCGTTCCTTTTCCCTCGCCTCTGGTCACATCCAACGCGTGAACGCTCCGGCTGTGTTTCTCCAACGGGTGGTTGCGTTGCGAAGTGGCAACGATGGTCTTAGCTTGAAACGAGACCGGGGTGGCTTTTCATCCTGATACGCGTTGGGGTCGCCGAGTGCGAAGGACATGAGTCGAGGGACTGCGGACAATCACGACCGGCTTCAGAGGCAATCGCTTGCCTTTGTGCTGTTGCTGGGTGGTTTGGTGGGCTTGCTCGATCCGCTCTTCGAATTCGGGACAGGCGTTCGTTCGATCGTCGCGTTTTGCTCTGGGATCGGGCTACTGTTGCTGCTTCCCATGTTGTTTTGGACGAAATCGCTCCAGCTCACGATGTCGCTGGCTATTTTCGTCGCGTGGGCGTGTTTCTTCAGCCTGTTTGTACTTTCCGGAGATCATTTTTATCTCGCTCAGGGGCACTCGGTTCCGTTTGCTGCCGCGATGTTTTTGCGATCACGCTTCTCGATCGTTGTTCTGGTCAGTTATGGCGTCCTGGCGATGTTGGGCTCGATCGCGATCCAAGTTGAGTGGTGGGATCCGCCGTATTTACCCTCGGAGCTACGTCGGTGAAACGTTTTCGGTCGCCATGATTGCTGCGGCACTGTCGATTCCCGCGGCTTGGAAAGAACTCAGAAGTCGTCGGCTGGACGAACAGGAGCGCGCCGCACGCGCAGACGCTGACGAAGGACGGATTCGTCTTGAACGAGTCGTGAACAGCACGTACGGGGCCATCGTTGAGTCCGATGAGTCCGGTCGAATTGTGTTGGCTCAGGGGCCGCTCGTGAACAGTTTTGGATTCGACGAAGGCGACCTCATCGGCCGCCGCCAGCTCGGATTGATCGTTCCGAGTCACCGGCGGACATGGGGTCTAAAGACTCCCGATCGATCCGGCGGGTTGACGGGAGAGGTGCGTGTCTTCGATGCCGAACAGCGTGAACGATGGGTCAGTTTTTCAACCACCATGCTCATCGATTCGAACTCCCATCCACGATTCATTACCGCGATCCGCGATATCGAGAAAGAGATCGCCTCACGTCATCAGATGCAGGAAGTCGAGCGACTGGAGAGCCTGTCGACGATCTGTGCGGGGCTCGCGCATGACTTCAATAACGTCTTGACCGTATTCGGCGTCTTGTGTGAAAAATTCGATGACGCACAGCTTCGCTCCGAACTCATGAGTGCCCAAACGCAGGCGTCGGAGCTGACGGAGGGTTTGTTGTCGTTTGCAAAACAGCGAGAAACGGTCGATCGCCCCATCCTGATAGACGAATTCGTTCAAGAGATTCGGCCCATCGTTGAAAGAATCGCGGGAGCCAAAGTTGAAACGCGGTGGAGAGTGGATTGTCCGGGCGCCGTGATCGTGATGGAACATCTGAGTTTGCAGCAGATCTTCTTCAATCTTGTGATGAACGCGCGGCATGCCATGGCACACGGAGGTCGGATCGACATTCGAG
>JBCBOT010000072.1:0-29307 GCA_039821165.1 Planctomycetota bacterium
GAACAGTCCGCTGCGAAGGGCAAGGTCATCGATCACAAGATGGCTGACGGTTCGACTTACCGCATCGGCTTTATCAATCTGCCGAGTTTCTACATGGACATGCAGGCCGCACGTGAGCAGCGGGCAGACTTCCGCAGCAGCACCCGCGACGTGCGTCGCATCTTGCTCGAGTTCCGCGACAAGAACGTGGACGGCGTCGTCATCGACCTGAGCCGCAATGGCGGTGGTAGCCTGACCGAGGCGATCAATCTCACAGGGCTCTTTATCGACCGTGGTCCCGTCGTTCAGGTCAAAGACTCCAATGGCCAAATCCAACAGTACAACGACGAAGAAAGCGGTACCGTCTGGAACGGTCCGCTCGTCGTCATGACCAGCAAGTTCAGCGCGAGTGCCAGCGAGATTTTCGCCGGAGCGATCCAGGACTACAGCCGCGGCATCATCGTCGGTGATCCTGCCACCCACGGCAAAGGCACCGTGCAAACACTGATGGACCTCGGCGAAAAGCTGTTCTTCACCCAGCGTGCCAACTACGGGGCACTGAAAGTGACGCTTCAGCAGTTCTACTTGCCCGACGGCAAGAGCACCCAGCGAAGTGGTGTGGCCGCTGACGTGATTCTTCCGAGTCTGACGCAGAAAATGGATGTAGCCGAAGGCGATCTCAAGTACGCGTTGGAGACAGACCAAATTAACCCGGCACGCCACGACGTTTACAAACTCGTTCCAGGGAACTTGCTCGCCCAGCTGCGACAAAACTCCGATTCTCGCGTCAAGAAAGATGAGGAATTCGTCGACCTGGTCCGTCGCGTCGAATTGTTCGTCAAGCAGAAGGAAGAGGACACCGTTCCACTCAATGAAACCGCCTTCTTCGAGCGCCGCGCGGAACTCGATGCCCAGAAAGAGGAGGAGGAAGAGGAACTGAGCCAGCAAGATCAACGCGAGGCTTATCGAGACACCTTCTACAACCGCGAGGTGATGAACATCGCTAGCGAGTACATCGAAGGTTTGCGTCGACAGGATCTCGTTCAAGCTGGCTGATCCCACTCACCAATCCGAATGAACGCAAAGCTGACGTGCCGACCGCACGTCAGCTTTTTCTTTGTCCCGGGAATCTGGCATGCGTCTGAATCGACGAACGCTTCTTTTGGGCACCGCGTTGAGCCTCGCATCTGCCCGACTCGCCGGCGCGGCAACTACCGCGAGCAAGTCCAGGCTTGAGGGCATGCTCATCGGCTCGATGATAGGCGATGCACTCGGTGGTCCGATCGAATTCCTGCCACCCGATCGCGTTCGCGGCATCCTTCCGGGGACGCGTCGATGGAGCGCCAAGAAAACAATCAACGCATCGGTGCTTGATGAACTGGCAGGCTCGCTCGAGATGCAACCCTATCGGACGTTGCGTCCGAAAACTGCCGCCTACGGGCCATGGAAAGCTAGGTCGCCACGCGGAACCGTCACCGACGATTCGAGACACAAGATCGTCGTGATTCGCGCATTGAAAGCGGTCCTCAACGACGGTCGTTGCGAGTTGCTTCCGGAGGACTTGGCACGTGCGATCGTGGACTTTCAACCGCACCCGACGCGTGCACCGGACGGTGAACTGCAAGCACTCGTCGACGAAGGGATGCGCGAGTATCGACTCGCGGCGAATTGGATTCTCGGTGAGCGTGATCCCGAAATCGCGTTGCCAATCGAGCGACTTTGGTCCGGAATCTCCAATTGCAGCGGGCAAATGTTCCTCCTTCCGCTCGCAGGCCTTTACGCGGGCGAATCCGAGCAAGCCTACCGAGCGACCTATCTCGTTGATTTCGTCGATGCTCCGATCGCCCGGGACATTGTGTCATCGATGAACGCCGGCCTGGCAGCCGTTCTCGCCCCCGCTGCAAACGATCAAAGTGTAGGCGATCGTTGGGAGCTGCTTTTCCGAACGATTCGCGAGACCGATCCACTTCGTCTACGCGAGGTTCCCTTCGCGGGAAGACCACTCGATCGGTGGCTCGACCTTGCGGATTCGATTGTCGAGCGAGCCGATGGCCGTCCTGCGAAGGTTTTTGAGCTCTTGGAAACCGAAGGCAAACCGATCTACTGGTGGGATGCCCACTTCACGTTGCTGGTCCCACTGACGATCCTCAAACTGTGTGCATTCAACCCACTCGCCGCGATGCACCTGACACTTGATTTCGGCCACGACACCGATTCCTACGCGCAAGTACTCGGCGCCTTGGCGGGTGCAGTGCATGGAAAGGACATCTTCCCAGAGTCGATGGCCTCCGCCGTGACCCAACGATTGTCCGCCGACTTTGACGAGTCCATTGAGAACTGGGTCGAGACGCTGGATCAAGCCGCAGGCAACCGCTAGCTGATCTTCGGAACCAACAACACCATGACGCAAACTGCGCCCTTCACGCTCATCGGCACCGATGAGCCCGCAACGATCGAATCCGCCGCTCGGAAGCTCGGACTTTTGGATTCGGGCGAACAAGTCTTGGGGGTCGAGCGCGCCGGTGAAGGCAATATGAATCTGGTCTTGAGGATTGAAACCGATCGACGTCGCTTCATCCTGAAACAATCGCGACCTTGGGTCGAAAAGTATCCGCAAATCGCCGCGCCGGCAGATCGCTTGCTCGCAGAAGTCGACTTCTATGAGCGTGTCGAGCCCTACGATGAGTTGGCCGCATCCATGCCGAAGCTGCTGCGATCAGAGGGTTCACAACGGTTGATGGCACTTGAGGATCTCGGGGAAGCCAGCGACTACGCGGACCTCTACGAGACGCGTGACCTCGATGCGTTTCCGCTTCAAGAAGCCACCGCCTGGTTAGCGAAACTGCACGCCGTTGTTTTGGAACCTCCGACGGATGAGATCGGCAACTATGAACTCCGAAAGTTGAATCACGCCCACATCTTTGAGATTCCATTCCAGACGCCTTCGGCGATTCCTTTGGATAGCGTTTGTGAAGGACTGGAATCGGTTGCGGCCGAATTCCGCCAACACCCGCTGCTTCAAACCGACGCGGAAGCGTTAGGAAAGAAGTATCTCGGTCGCGGCCCGACACTTCTGCATGGCGACTTCTATCCGGGATCGTGGCTGCGAACCGAAGCGGGGCTGCGAATCATCGATCCCGAGTTCTGTTTCGCCGGCCCCCGCGAGTTCGACCTCGGCGTCCTCGCAGCCCACCGTATTTTGGTGGGCGGTAATGAAGACTCCCTGGAGCTGGTCCGTCGCACCTATGAGACATCGGGTGGAACGACGGTTGAAATGGACCTGCTCAAACAATTTGCGGGGATCGAACTCATCCGCCGACTCATCGGCGTCGCCCAACTCCCACTCAACGCGCCGCTCAACGAACGCACGCGGATGCTCGAAATGGGTGGGACACTACTCGGTCGAACTGATTAGTCAGTTCTTTACCTGAATGCCGTATTGGTCGAGTGACGTTCCGCGTGCCATCCGCAACAGGCTCATCGACTTGGCGTACTCGGTAAGTGACCGACGATAGCTCTGCTTCGCCTCTCCGTATCGCTCAAGAGACTGAAGCAGTATTTGAACGGGCGTGAGCCCCTTCTCGTACTCCGCCCATCGGACCTTGACCTCCTGCTCAGAGGCGCGGACGCGCATCGCTTCGGTTTGTGAGAGACGCGTGAGCGACGCGGAGCGCGATTCGTGCTCATCGATCACGTGTCTCAAGGTCTTTCGCATCTCATCCACAAATTCCTTGCTTCTTCCAACCTCAATTTGATACCGTCGGATTCTCGCAAATTCCCGCCGGGCGCCGATCTTCCAAGAAAAGGTTTCGATGTCCTCTGAAGAATCGGCAATCTTGGATACGCTCACGCTCCTGGGAACCTCCCCTTTCTCGAACGGGTGCCACAGCTTTTCCACTTTGATTTCCAGGTCCTTCGCGAGTTGTTCTTTCATCGACGCCAACTCGGCTTCCATCTTCTTCAGGCGTCGGGTTTGTGCTTTCAGCTCGGCATTCCGTTCCATTGCCGCGCCGTAACCATGCTCCCTTTCCAGATTCTCGACAGGCACCACTTTCGAGGAAGGACGAATCAGTCGGCCATCCGTTTCCGGGAGCCCCATCAAGACTCGCAACGCCATCTCGCGATCGCGGAGACTAACACGATCTTTCGCTTCGTTGGCACGCTGCTGGTCGGTTTGCAGACTCTCGTCGGCCGCATGGACCGCCGATTCGACTTGCTCTAATTCTTGTTGCGTGCCAGTCCCGCCATGCAAGTGTTCCGTTGCCCGTTTCAGCAGGCGGTCGAGCTGTTCGAATTGGCCCGCAAACTCATCCGTGCTCTGGTGTGCTGCGTCAAGCTCCCAATAGGCGACTTCGATCTCGTGAACTAAGTTCCGAACCTGAACTTCAAGCTCACCAACGCGGGCCTCTTCATCAACGCTCAAGACCATTTGCGAGCCGACCTCGGTCCCGTCATCTGGAAAGCTGCGAATCGTGACTTGAGTCGAAAACGTCGCATTGTTCAAAGCGATCGCAACACACTCTTCGAGATCGAGTTCCCAAAAAGCGTCGTCACCTGACTCGACCGTCACTTCTTCGCGTTGGCCTGGCATGTTCGAATCAGTGACTCGGATGTCCTCAAGATCACCGTTGGGTTGTTGACCAGTCGAACCAACAGCCTGCTGACCGGCATCGGATGGTGGCGCCTCCCGAGCCGGGAGACTCGATGTGAAGAGAACCAGCGACACGAGAATGCCGAAACCAAAGACCACGCGTACTCGACTCGGACCGATTCTTGGTGGATTGTCCTGAGCGAGCCGCCGAATCCGTTTCAACAAATCACCGTCTGTCGCCGCCAGCGTGAGAGGTACGGAGAGCGAGCGACGAGTCTCCAGCGCTAAAAGAGCACGTCCCAAATCCACTCGGCTTCCAGCGTCTGTAGTGGCCAGTTCATCACAGCAGTACTCCCGTGTTTGACGGACTTCTCGCGAAAGCCACCAGACCGCCGGGTGGTAAAAGAAGACTGTCTCGAGCAAGACTTGAATTGCATTGACGAGAGAGTCGTGTCTTTGAAGGTGAGCCAATTCGTGAGCGAGTAACACATCAAGTTCGCGCGCTGAAAGGTTAGTCACCAGTGCCACTGGGACGAGGATCATGGGGCGAAAAACACCAATCACGACGGGTCCGACTAGCTCCTGTGTCACCGCAATTTTCACCCGTCGCGGCACCCTCATCCTCGCCGCCGTTCTTGCGAGCCGTTGCGACAAGTCTGCAGAAGCCGGCCGGCCTCGGCGTCTCAATTGGTACTGGCCCACAACACCGAGCACCGGTCGCATCGAGAACACGGCAAGACCGCAGAGCCAGATCACGCCAATCACCGGAAGCGGTCGAACCGCGATGTGGAACGGCGCCGTTGGAACTTCGCCGAATTGATCTGAACGGTTCCGATTGATCACCTGTCTCGGAACGGATCCCGAAACGGAGTCGATACCCGCCAGCGGCATGGACATTGCGTGGGGACCACCAACGGGAGACCCCGACTCGACGGCCGGCCTGGATCGTAGCGAAGCCGATTGCTTAACCGATGCGTTCCAAGTCACGATCGGGCAAACGGCTATCGTGACGAGACCGAAACAGGAAAGCCAATACTGCGTTTTCGCCGAAGAAGCAAAAAGCAATCGATTGAAGCAATAGACGACGATCGAAATGAGCGTGAATTGCCAACCACTATGAAGCAGGATCCAGCCCGCTTGAGTCAGCCACTGAGAATCCATCCAAGAGTTCATTTCCTTTTCTCCATCTCTTCGAGAATCTTGCGAATTTGTTCGATATCTTCCGCGCTCGCTTTGCTGGATGACAACGCCTGAAGAACGAGACTCGAAACAGAGCCCTCGTAGACCTTCTTCGTGATCGTCTTGAGAAGACTCTTTCCCGTCCGTTCCCGCGTCCAAATGGCGCGGTACAGATGGGGGCGTTTGGTCTCGTCACGCCGCACCAAGCCCTTGGCTAGCATCACCGACAACATTTTCACGGTTGTCGAGTAGTTTGTTCCTTTCGCGTTGTGGAGCTGTTCATGAATCTCACCGACACCGCATGGCTGATGATTCCAAAGCACGCGAAGGATCTGCAGTTCGGTGTCGGTCGGCGAAGAACTCTGCGGACGCGGCATGCCCATCTCCATCATATTTAGCGAATTCCTTCGCTCTTTTTAGCGAATTCTTTCGCTAACGCAAGACGAATCCTGCTCCGATCGATCGGGGCGTTTCGTCGTCGCCAAGGAATGGGCGTTGAAAAGGGAAGGTGTGGCAACCCAGACCAAAGACGAAAAGCAACACGCTCCCACGGAAGATCGTGGTGACAATCTTCCTAAGACCGGCCGTCGAATGAAGCCGAGCCAACTGTCGTTAGAAGCGTTTTCTCGCAGGCAGCTCTGATCGTTGGGAGCGTGTTCTAATCACGCCAGCGTCACGGCGGTCGCGGTGACGAGTAGGGCGGCGAGCAAAACGACGAGGCATCCCGCTTTGGACGAGTGCCCTAATTCGCCCATCAAACTCTCGACAAATTCTTTGGCTTCTTTAAGCGTGCAGCCGGCGTGGCCCCGATAAAGCTTGCAGGCTTCAATCTTCTGTCCCCGCTCGATTGCTTCCAAAACCTCGTCCATCGCCGCATCATCGAGTGATTCACCCTCGGTTTGCGGCCAGTGGAGGGTACCGGTCTCCTGCAATTGCTCGACCGCGTTCTTTGCATCCAACAACGAAGACCGCGTCCATTCGCGATACCGTTTCACCGCCTCTAGCTTGCGGTTGGCCTGAAGCAAATCAAGAAGTTCGCTCCGTTTCTGAGGATCAAAATCCTGCGTCATCGTTCGACTCAAGCACGTGTTCAACGATCAGAAAGCTGCCAACCGACCGGCTGCGTCCAAGCCTGCTGTTTCTGGTTTTCAAAAGACGGATCCGGATGAGACTGTTCGCTTGTGATCCGCGCGCGAACGTAGAGTTCACCCGGCTTCATTTCGTATCGTGACGAGAGTTCGAAAGACGTCGCAACGACGATGCCAACCTCCCTGGAAGTGGAAGCGATGTACTCCGTTCGAAACGCAACTCCCTCACGTGGCGCGACTCGAACACTCAATTCACGCGTCCGAGAATCAAATGTGATGGACTCCAACTCGACTCCACTGGAAGCATAAAAATCGCCGCGTTTCATCGCGCGGATGAGATGCTCCGGGCTGAGGTACAAACTCTTGACCATCACCCACCCCCTGCCGGGATGCGAGCCTTTCACGCCGTGATATTCATGGCTATCGTCAGTGCCGATCCCGAACAATGCCGGCACGCCGGCTTGCAGTCTAATCGTGTTAACTTGATCCCAAATCGCCTCGACGCCTGGACGATCCTTATCACCCAGGTGATTCACCCCCGGGTGCCCGTTGTACACTTCGAAGAATCGCTCATCGGTCACGGCCGCAAGGTCTTCTGCGGTCACGGCGTAGCCAAAATTTGGATGATTGAGATGCGGCAATACCTCGCGACCATGATCCTTTTCATGCTGGAGGATGATCCGCAGGTTGTTCGCAATCGCTTGGCGGACGGTTTCGCCACGAGCCGGTTCAATCAATTCGGCGAGATTGGTTGCGTTGATATGCACCGGCTTGCCCTCTGCACGATCACTGATCTCTTCGCCCGGGATCATGATGAATTCGCCGGCCGATTCCACTTGGGAACGAAACTCATCAAGTGGTTTCAGTCGGACCTCGGGGTCGCCACTCCGGGGATTGCTGCGTTGCTCGACCCACGCGCTGCCGAATCGGTCGATGTAGCGGTCCACGATTCCGTCGTCACTGCGTTTGACGATTGCCTTTTTTGACATCCACCTGACGCCTTCGCTCAGTACGTTGTGATCCGACAGAGCGAGAAAGTGATAGCCCTGATCACGATACCAAGAAGCAATCATCTCCGGGAATTCGTCACCGTCACTCCACAAAGAATGCGTGTGCAAGTTCCCTTTATACCAGCGGGCGGTAGGCTCACCCGCGCTGAGTATGCCAGGATGAATCACCAAGAACAGTGCTGCGATGTGGAGAAGACGCATCAATTGTTCTCGAGGTTGAGGATATTTTGGCCTTCGGCAGGCATCTGATCCATTGCGGCCTGCAGCCGTGCTCGAACGCGATCGTGACCTTTCACAGGCTTTTTCTCCAAGACATCGTTCTGAATATCATAGAGTTTGCCGTCGCCGTAGAGCTTCCAACGTTTGTCTCGGACGAAGCGCAGCGGCTCTCCCTTTTCGGGACGCGGCCAGTAATAAACGAAAACGGTCTCGCGCGGATTGCCTGGCTCACCGAGCAGTTGCGGGTAAAAGCTGACGCCGTCCGTTGGCGAGAGCGGCTCAGCGCCTGTGGTGGCGGCGATCGTTGGCATCAAGTCAGAGAACTCAATCAGGTCGTCGCAGACTTTACCCGCCGGAACCGTTCCCGGTTGATAAGCGAAAAGCCCGACGTGCGTTCCGCCGTCGGTGGGTAAGCCTTTGCCGCCGACAATGACGCGGTCCCCGAGTTCCGACTTAATACTCTTGTGCGTTCCGTTGTCACCGGTCACGAGAAACAGCGTCTTTTCGGCGATGCCGAGCTCCTCGCTCTTGGCGACGAATTTACCGATCAGCTTGTCCATGTAGGCAACCATATCGGCAAAGTTCTGTTGTTTGTTCTTGCTCGTTCGATCTGCGCTGTCGGGAGTCGGTACGAACGGCGAATGCACCAGTGCCATCGGGTAATACAAGAAAAACGGTTCAGAGCGGTATTCTTCCATACGGTCGAGCAAGAACTGCGCGTAGAGATCCGGGCCGTACACGTCTTCGCCGAATTTCTCCGTTTGGCTATCGGTTGTGACTGTCGGATTCCAAAACCGACTTCCGAGTCTCTCGACCTGCCAAAGACAATGCCGGTCGAACCCCATGTTTTGCGGATAGGAGCCTTTACCACGGAAGCGTTTGTTGTAGTGTTCGGCCGCCAACAATTGCCACTTCCCTGCGATCGCTGTTTTGTAGCCGGCGGCTTGCATCATGTGCCCAATCGTCCGCTCGCTTTTGCCGAGCAACGAAAATCCGATGTAGTTTCGGACATTGCGCAGCCCCGTCATGATCTTGATCCGCGTCGGAGTGCAGACGGGATTGGAATAGGCGTTGGTAAAACGCATCCCTTCCCGCGCGAGCCGATTCAGGACGGGTGTTTTGTACGACGTGCTTCCGTAGGATTCGTAGCACTCATAGCCGATGTCGTCGGCCATGATCAGCACCACGTTGGTGCGGGAACTGTCATTGTTTGCCAGGGCGTGGTTTGCCGCAGCGTGGCTGAGGATCAACGCCACGCAAACAAGCGTGGGGAGCCTTATTGGGTTTCGTTGCATGGATTGGCGAGCGAGCGTTTTAGGCGGGAGAGAGCGCGGACGTAGCGACCGCCGAGGGCTTTTTCACTGATCTCCAAAACGGCCGCCGCTTCGCGGTATGTTAGCTGCTCGAAGTGCAGCAAGGTGAGCACTTCCTGATCCGTGGACGTCATTTCACCGAGTGCAATTTCGACACGGACTTTCATTTCGGCGCGCTCAGCGGCCTGACTCGCCGTGGTGAGTTTACCCACGAGCTGAGCGGCAAGCGCAGCAGAGGTTGCCGAGGGCATCGGGCGACGAAACATCGACACTTCGCGATTCGCGTCGCGCGCCTGAGTACCGAGGTGATGACGGTGGAGTTGCGAGACTTTCTGAAGCGCCAAGAAGCGAAGCCACACGAATAGGGGGACTTCGCGTTTTTCTTCGTACTCATCAGCCCGCTTCAAGGCCTCGATTTGCGTTTCCTGGATAACGTCCGACGCGTCGACACGACCACGCACTCGATCATCAAGCCGTAAGTCGATGAGTCTACGAAGCCGCTCGCGGTGGCTTTCGAGTTGCGTCCGAACAGTCGCGTCGTTTCCTGGTTCGTCCTGATCGTCCATGGAGTCATCGAGGGTTGGAGTGGCGGGCAAAGAGTTGCCCGCATTATTCAGTGATCCACCACGCATGCTTGAGCTTTCCATCGTTTCCGTTTCCTGAACGATCGCGAATGAGCGTTGGCGTCGCACCCGCGAATCCATCGTCCTCTGTGAAGTCGAATTGCAACACAGTGTCCTGGTCGGGTGTGAGCTGTTGGTCAGGAACAAACGCATCATCGTCCTCGTAGCGAATGACCTTGGAAACTCGCAGTGACCGAATCAAACCCTGACCTTTGACCTGTGGATCGTGCAGTGGTGTCGCGCCGACAAAAAAGGACGTCATCTCTTCGGGAAAGGGAATGACCTTGGCCGATTGAGCAATTTTGTTCCCATTCAAAAAGTACTGTCGACCATCGTTCCTGAAGCAGACCGCGACGTGAGACCACTGACTCTTGACGTCGCGGTAAACAGTGGGACGGAGCCAATAAAGCCCGAGTTTGTCATATGCCGGGCTGGAGGCGTAAGCTTGACGTCGGAAGTAATCACGTGGAACCCGCGGGTACTGGCAGGCAATGACGCCATAGACCTGACCGGGTTGTTGATAGTTCCAATGCTTGATCCATGCTTCGAACGTGTGTTCTCGGAAATCATGCAGTGGCAACTGAGGCGCTTCGATGTAGGCATCTCCGTGAAGAAACAGGCAAGGCTCCTCTCCCGCAAGCATTTGCTTTGCGGCGAAGTAATCCGATTGTGTTTCGGCAGCGTCCCGAATCCGACTGCCAACCTGTCCCCGTACCGCAAGGAACCAAGGATTGTCTGGTTCCGCGTCGATGGCACGACTCATGGCTTGAAACGAGTGCGCCTCGCGAGGAATACGAGCAACGACGGGGGGCAGTGTGTCTGGTAGCAACAGGCCGTGACGCTGCGACTCCTCAAGCGACAGGCTGGACGATTTCCAAATGCGGATCGTGTTATCCCATTGAGTCGCGGCTAACATCGTTCCGTCAGGACTGAACGCGACGGCGGCATCAAAAGGCAAGTCGGCAGAACGCGGACGGCCGCGCAGTTCCAGCAACGTTTCTCCCGCAGCGTTCCAAAGTGTGCAAACCTCGCGATTCACCCCCGCCACACGCATTCCCGAAGGGTGCCACGCAAAGTCGGTGGTGCCGAGCGGTGCCGAACGAAACACCGGATCCGTTGCGTTGTTTGATTCGCGAAAATCGTAGAGTCCGAGCAATTGATTCTCCCAAGCCACGGCCAACCGCGCCCCATCGTTTGAAAATTCGATGGCAGAAATGTTCGAGTCGTTGCCGTTGTCTTGCGTGGGTAGAGGCAGTTCAACGATCTCGCCCGTTTCGAGGTCGCAATGCCTCAAGCGGTTTGTCCATTCTTCCCCCGTATTTGAGTAGGCGAAGGCGAGCTGCCGCCCATCACGGCTCAGCGCAAGCGCTCCCGTCCGCGAAGCCGAGAATGACTCAACGGGTTCGGCGGTGACGAGGCTCTGGATCACCACCTGCTCCTCCGCACCCGTGTCCTTGTCAGGTCCACGCGATGTCGCGATCACGTTGTCGCTAATCGCCACTTGCTTGATGTCACGCTCGATCGATTGCGATTCAAAAGTGACTCGTTGATCTCCGATGCGCTGCACCCGCAAACTTCCATCCCGCCCGATCATCGCAAGCGATTGACCATCGTGACTGAATTTGACCGTGCGTTCGCGGTTGCGAAGTTTCAATGCGGGAGTGAGAAAGTCCTGCAGTCGAATTCCGCTATGAGGTTCGTAGGACGTTAAATGACCATTCCGGTTCAGATCTCCGTACAAGCCAGAGTCAAAGATGTATCCGCAACTGACCAAGCCACTTCCATCGAAGCGAAACGCGATCTCTTCGATGTGGCAGCCGGTGGGCGATTGCCCCAACGGCTCACACGTCACGTACTCGGCATACCGATTTGGTTGCCACACGCGAACCTCACCGTTCCAATCACCCGAGGCGAGCCAACGACCCGTGGGACTGAATTCCAACGCTTGTACGTCGATCCCATGCCCGTACAGAATCCGCTGAAGTTCGCCGGTCTGTGTCTGCCAAAGACGCACCGTTCCGTCGCTCCCCCCGATCGCGATGGTGTCTCCCGATGGGTGAACGGAGTGGATAGGACGGTCAACCTGCCCGCCCGCTGATTTGTATTTGTCGTCCCCCCAAAGCAACGTCTTTTGACCGCTTTTGACCTCATGCAAGTAGGGACGGTTCTTCGCATTTGGAAGCTCCATACCGACGGAGAATCCTACGTGGGGCTGGACCTGTCGTCCAAGGATCCCTCCGAGACGCTCCAAGCTGTCACGTGAATCGAGTTCCAAACGTTCGATATGGAAATCGCCTTTTTCGTAACTGGCAATGGAGAACTGATTGCCGGACTTGTTCAACGAAATCAGTTCAGATCGCTCGCGGAACCACACCACGCTGCCGTCACGGGTGTCCCAAATCGCCGTTCCGGCTGGGTAGGGATAGTCGCTCCAAATCGTTCCGATCAAACTCTGATCGCGATCGAAAAACTGAAGATCTTTGGTCCTCATGATCGTCCGTGACTCGTCCCGACCGCCCAGCGTGAACTCGGGCATCTCGAGTTGGATACTCCGCTGATTGGATGCGATGTCCCATATCCAAGTCGGCCCACCCCAACCGATTTCAGCGAATGACAACGCTTTCGCTTCACAAATGACGAGGCGTTCCTTGTCATCACTGATCGCCAGCGCGTACGCCGAGTCATCGATCGGAAACTCCTGGACGAGTTGGCCTCGACGGAGATTCCAGAGCGTCACTCGACCTCTCGGAGACTTCATTCGCGGCAGTGTAAATCCAGTGCGACCCGCCCCAACCGCAAGCAAGGTTTCGTCAGCGCTGAATGCCAGTGAGCGGATCCATTCGGCCTGTTCCGCGCCGCAATTCGGAAAGATGAATTCGCTCTGTTGCGCCAACTCAGCGAGATAACCCCACTCCCAACTGCGATGATCCGTCGCGTCTTCTTCGGGAGCCAAACGATCCAAGAGAGACACCGCCTCTTGCGGCGACGTCCGCGCAATCGCCCCCGCTCGACTGATACCGCTCCGATACTCGGCTTGAAGTGCCTGATCCAGAGAGGCTTCCGCCAGTGCCTTCTGCAGTTGGGCTTCGGAAGCTTGAGCTTCTGCTTCGCCGCGGGCGACCACCGCGGCGCGCCATTGCCAAGTGACGAGTGTCAAAGCGATCAGAAATACCATCGCGAGGGCAGACGTAAGGCCTGCAACGAGTGGCCGTCGCCGAGCCCATTTGCGGAGCCGCTCGGTGGGCGTGACACGTCGCGCTTCGATCGGTTCGCCGGCCAGGTACCGCTCCAGATCTTCGGCCAGGGCTTGAGCGGACCCATATCGTCGACTCTGTTCGCGCTCCATCGATTTGAGCACGATGGTTTCAAGATCACGTGGGATGTGCGTGTTGATTCTCCTCGGTGCAATCGGCTCTCGGTTGGAGACGGCGCGTAGCAAGGCACTGCGGCTCAGTTCGTCAAAAGCGGGACGAAGGGTGAGCATTTCGTAGAGCGTTAGGCCGAGACTGTAGACATCGCTCGAAGCAGTCGGCTTGCAGGCGACCTGTTCGGGTGCCATGTAGCGAAGTGTGCCGATCAGCTCTCCATCACGTGTCAGGTCTTCTTCTTCCGCCGACTTTGCCAAACCGAAATCCATCAACCAAACAACACCACTTTGGTCGAGCATCAGGTTGCCCGGCTTGATGTCGCGGTGGAGCGTTTCTTTGCCGTGCGCGTACGCAAGAGCCTCAGCCACCTGGACTCCGATCCTCGCAACGCTTTCCCAATACTTTGCTTGACGTTGGTTGCTCGATTCGTTTTGTCCGGGCAAGCTCAGGCGTGCGATCTCCGTCGTTGACGTACCAGGATCGAGTGGGAGATCATCCGTTGAGCCGGTGTGAGAAATCGCCAGTGCGACTCGCGAGGCCATGCTCGCAGACGCGATGCCTTCTTCCGAAAGACGCGTCTTGGCCGCGGGCGATGTTTGCCAAATCTGCTCCAACTCGCTGATGACATCGGCGAGCGTCGCTCCACGAATAAACTGCATCGCGTAGTAGAGATACCCGTCCGCCTCACCGACCGCAAAGACGGGCACGATGTTTGTGAAGTGCAACATCGCAGCTGAGCGTGATTCGCGACGAAAACGCTCGCGCTGCCGATCGCTACCCTGCATTGGGCAAACTTTGAGGGCGACGCGACGTCCCAGCGATTCCTGGGTCGCTTCGTAAACCGTCCCCATACCGCCTTTGCCGATGACGCGGTGAATCCGGTACTCCCCAAGCCGCTCGAGTTGCTTTTCGGGTGCCGAGTTGGAGTCTTTCGCGACATCCTCCATCAGTTCCATCATCGAAACCGCGTCGCGAATCGCGTCGGCCAAATCCGGGTGTCGCTCGATCAATTGGCTGAGTTGGGGACGCCGTCCAGCCCGTCGCTCTCGCAGATATTCCTTGGCGAGTTCAGAAACGATTTCGGATTCGGAGTCGGAAGTCATGCGGCATCGGTAGAAGCGGAGCGTGCCCCAAGGTTACTGCGATCGTCCTCTCGGTTCCTGCGCGAAATCCGAAAGTTTTTCACGATCTATTTCTTCACCTTCGCCGCTCTCACTAGGCGACGCGTGACATCGCGAACAACTCGCTTTTGCGAGAGCTCCCGATGCTGGATGGGAGCGAAGACTCGACCAATCTCGCTTCGCGTGCCGTCCAGATGCAGTCTTCGATTTCAATGCCCCGCGCGGGGGCGGCGTGTGGCCGGTCAAGCCGAGTGAGGCCAACGAATCAGACTGCGCTTCTCTACCAGGCTAGCTCATCCGGAAAAAACTCCGCGATCAGATCCATGTAATAGGGTTTCAGCGCCGCGACGTCCGGTGGTTCGCTGCTCTTGGTGTAGAGATCATACGGATTGAATTTACGGACCCAACGAAGGTATTCGCGATCTTCTTCGTTGGTGAGGTATTGATAGGCCTCCTCACGGTGCCACGCATAGAACGAATGGTACCGAAGCATGTACTGGGCTTCTTTAGGGAGGTAGTCCTTTGTAACGTGATAGATGTACTCGTCGTGTCCCCAAGAGAGCATCACGCTCTCCAGCCCTCCGTTTCGCTCATAGATGCCGGTCTCTTCCTGGTACTGGGCCACTTGGGAATCAGGGTTCTCGGCAAAGAACTCGGCAAAGACCACTTGATCGCTGTAACGGCAACCCACCGGGAACGTGTCTCCGACAACGGCCCATTGCGGCTCGCCGTACAGGCAGAGCACTTTGCCGACGTCATGCATCAAGCCTGCGGCAACGAACCATCGGGGATGCCCGTCGGCACGAATCGCTTCGGAGGTTTGAAGCAGGTGCTGGATTTGCGTCAGCTCCGTATCGGGATCGCTGTCATCGACAAGCGTATTTAGGAACTCAAGCGCTTCCCAAACCCCATCTTGCGTCGATCGAGGCCGAGATACTGCTCCCGTTTCCGCCGAACGAAGTCGACGGTTTGGTGACGATGGTTGAGCCGATAAAACTCCTTCACCGAAGGACGGGCGTCACTGTCGTAATTTCGAAAGGCGTCGCGGGGCTTACTTGAATCCGTGAATTCTGAATTCGCCGACGCCTCCTCGGGATAGCGACGAATGACGTCCTCTTCCCATTCCTCCAAACTTTGCAGCGGTTGGTTGCCGGGGTGTTGGGCTGTCATCACGATCGCTCAGCTTGGGTGCTTCTACTGACTATCACCGGGCGGAAGTTGCTCCGGATCGATACCACAGAGAATGAACTGCTTGATGTCGCTTGATTCTGATGCCGTGACGAGTCGGTCCTGATTGATTTGTTCTAGCTTCTTGATGGCATCGGCACGCGAGATCTCAGATCGCGATTGGGCATAGATGGTCGCGACCGCACTCCATGCCAGGGCTTCCGAGGGCCGTCGAAGCTGTCGCAAGAGTTTGATGAGAGATGCCAGATCCTCGGAGCCTGGCGACTCAGCGTTCGACATCCGCTTACCGATTTCCTGGGTTTGACGCAGCAGTTCCGCTCGCATCGCGGCATCCTTGGCTTGCTCGTCCATCCCCAGTTCCGCGAGTGACTTGCTCAACTGGGCATACGCTTCCGCATCTGTCGGATCGAGTTGCACGCCGTTACACAATGCATCGACGGCTCGCGCGTGTTTCCCCTGATGTGCGGCGAGGCATGCAATGGCAAACCAGCCATCCGGAGGAACCGTTTCCGTCGGCTTCCCCGCTCCTTCCAGCCACTGCGCCAATGAGTCAAATTCATCGACCGAAGCGTAAACCCGCGCACGAAGCGCGGATTCATCAATCGAAGGCGAGCCGACCGATTCAATCTCGGCACGAGCGGCGCGCCAGTCTTCACCACTGGCAAGCAATCGAGCTCGACCCAGTGCACCGATCGGCTCCAGCTCATCGTTGTCGGGTTGTTCCCCCGAAATAGGTTTCGCAATGGAGAGCAGAGCTCGAAGCTCAACCTCCTCAATATTTCCTTCACGGCAAAGTACACGCAGGTGCTCGGCCGCTTCGACACGTCGCCCTTGCCGCAGGAACAACTGCGCCAAACGTCGAGAAACGAGACCGCCTTCGCCGACCACGTCGAGCAACTCCGTGTAGCGTTTCTCGGCCTCGTCGTAACGCCCTTGAAGCACCATCCACTCGGCCGTTTGACCGAGCACAGGGAGTTTCGCTTCGGGCACCGCGGCGGCGAGATCATCGAGTGCCTGGACCGCTTCGGCGAAACGATTTCGGGCGGCGAGCACACGAGCATTCAAGAACACGGTCTCCGGATTCGCCGGATCAAGTCGCTTGGCTCGGCGCGTCAGTTCGAACGCTCGGTCGAGGTCGCCAGCCTCGAGAGACTCAATGGCGGCGTCACGTACAGCTGCCGGGTCCGCCATTTCGATCTCGGCATTGCCTTTCTCGAGACTAGCAGGCTCTTCGACGGCCGTCGCGACTGTTGACTCGGTTTTTGAATTGGTTTCGTCGAAACTCTCCTCCGTCGACGCCGCCTCGGGATCTGCGAACTCGATCGTGGAAGCTTCCGTTCGCGGCGTCGGAGGCAGCTCCTCTTTGCTCCGATCGCAACCAATGCACAGGATCAACAACACGACCACGAAGAGGTTGTGCTGCCGCGTGTTCACGCGGCCCTGTTTTGCGGGCAACGAAAGATCACTCATCTATCACTCGAATCCAGTGATCGTGAAACGTGATGTCGAGTCCCGGCAGATCCTTTTCCGGCATGTGGCACTTGATACAACCTTCGGTTGTCGACTTGGGACAGAGCACGTGATCGGGATTGTCCTCTTGATGACATGCGATGCAGTTTTGGATGTGTTCCTTGCGCGCGACTTTCGTCACCGACTGGTGTGGGTTGTGGCATGTCGAACAGCGCATCCGTCCGGCTGACTTGACGTAGCAAGCACTTCTCAACATCCCAACGGGTTGGAACCGAGTGAGTTCGTCCGGATAGTCCCGCAACTTCTTCCGCGAAATGGTTGTGGGCAATCGATGACAGTCTCCACAGAGTTGAATCTCCGATTCGGCATCCCATTCCTTTCGCCCCACCGAGTATTTGGGCGGCGTACTCGTCGCCCTCGCTTGCTGGACATGCACACTGCCGGGCCCGTGGCACTTCTCGCAATTCACGTTCGGAATCAGGTCCGTGATTTGTTGGTCCTTGATGGTTGCCCGGGTGGTGTGGCAATAGATGCATCGCTCCATCACCTTTCCTTCGTGACGAAGTCCAAACATCTCGGCCGGCGTGCGAGGTGGAATCGGGTCAAGCGGCGTCGGCCCCAAGGCACCGCGCCTGTCATACCATGATGCGCGATGCTCAATCGCGACGGTGCCTTCAACCGGGTCCGGCACGAGCGAGAGCAATGTGACGGCGATGTCGGGCGAGCCGAGCGCGTAGTTCAAACGGAAGGGACGATCGCCAAACTTCTTGGGCAACAGGGCATAGAGCCCTTCCTCGTCAGCATGGTAGGTGAAGGTTCCGAACGGCTCTCCCGCGTCAAAGGACTTTCCCTCAAACAGTTCGATGATCTTTGGATCGTCTGTCGTTGCGAATGAGTGCTTGTGACCATGGGATGCGTGGAGGTCGTAGTTCTCGGCGTGGCACTCACGGCAAACTTCGCGACCAACGAAGGTTGGTTCTTCCGACTCGGCTTCGCAGAACCAAGCGAGAAGGAGCGGAAGTAGGATCGCAGTAAGATGTCGATTCAACGAATTGGCCCTCGAGTCAGCTAGCATCATTGTTGTCGATTGGCGTTGCGGTTCAACGATGCTTTTGGGGACCGGTTATTTCGAACATTGGGTAACAAAAAAACCTCGCCCACCGAAGCGGACGAGGTTCGCAGACGTCTTGAAGAACGTTGAACCTACTGATTCAGCTGCTCTTCGATGGATTCCTTGGCACCACGGCTTCCGAGTGCACCCCACAGACCGTAGGGGCTCTTCTTACCGGGACGGTTCTTGACGTCGCCAGGCAGACGAGCACCGATAACCGGAGCACGCTGATCACCAGCTTCGATCGAGTCGGTCAGGAAGATGACCGCACCGTCGCCCATGAGGACGTGGACACCACCTTGGTGGCGGCTACTCGGAGGACAGGTACCGACATTGTCGTACCAGTGTGCTTCACACATTTCCGAGTTCGGCGGACGAATGGTGTGCATACCGGTCATGACCATCGCACCCCAAGCCCAGTTCATACCACGACCACCTTGACCTTGCATCAAACGGGTCGGCGGCGTGCAGTTGACGGGATTGTCGGGATCGCACCAGAACTGGGGCTCTTCAGACGAGATCCAGTTGTTGTCGACGCAGTGCATCGGCTGGTTTTCAACAACCCAGCTCTGCGTGACAGCACCGAGAGCACTTCGCTTGTCCAAGTCTCCGAGGTCGGAGATGATTTCACCACCAGCGATGGTGTTGGACAGACCGTCGAGCATGTCGCGGAACTTGGTCGAACGACGCTTCGAGAAGAAACCACGGTCGGTTGCTTGGAACCACTCGGGGCGCCAGTTACCGTTCGGGTCAGTCAGGTTAGCTTCCTTCGGGCCGTGATCCCAAACTTGGGTCCACGAGTCACCGAGGCAAACTGCGTAGTTTGAACGACCACCAGCCGGTCGGCCGAATCCAGGATCGCTGGGGCAGCGAAGGGTCGGGATTTCGGTCGACCATGGGACGAATCGACGAGACTCACCACCATTACGGTCGAGACGCGGGTTCGGACCCATCGACGGCCATGCACCCAAGATGGTGCCGGCGGCGCCGGGCAGACCCTGGTCGTTGACCGTGTTGGTTCCGCCGTTGACGATGTTTTCCCAGACAGCTTGTTGTTCGAAGAACGGTGTCAATCCAACGAACGCACTCAGCTCTTCGTGGTTGGTCGTCGTAGAACCTTCCCACCACGAAGTTCGACCTTCGAGAATACCGAGTCCTGTACCGCCATTTTGACGCGGCAACTCTTTGTAAGCCGAGTGATAGTTGTGCATCGCCAAGCCAATTTGCTTGAAGTTGTTGCTACAACTCATTCGGCGGGCGGCTTCACGTGCAGCCTGGACAGCAGGCAGCAAGAGACCGACCAAAATTCCAATGATCGCAATCACGACCAGCAGTTCTACCAAGGTAAAACCACTATGCCTTCTACTTCGGCACATAGATACCTCCAAAAAAAGGAAACAAGAACGCAACGGTTACCGTAAAATTTGGCGCAATAAAACGCCGTTGCCAACAAATATAGACATTAGTAACGCGGATTGCACGTTCAAGAATCGACCCTAACCTTAGGTTTTCTGTCATTTTCTCGTCCATAATCGACAAGCTCTTTCAGGGGGGCAAGACAACCTCCTCAGTGAGTTTGTGTTCCGTTTTGGCCGGTTTGGGCTTCATTTTGGCACTCTCCGGTGGATGTGAAGGACCTAGTCCTAATGTGCCGACCGCTGACCCTCCCAAAAGTGTCGCGGAAATGATGCGAGCTGCGATCGCGGCGAAAGACTGGGAATTAGCGGAGCAGTATTCGACACAAGCGTTGATTGAGCAGCCAAATGACCCGGAGATCATGACTCTGGCCGCCGGGGTTGCCGCATTCCGCGACCGAAAGCGAGATGCTGCCACCTTGCTGGCCGATGCCGCCCGCATCTCCGACTTTGCGCGTGGCCGAGTGGATACCGCCATCCGTGGTCTGATCGACGTGGGCGAGATCTACGCTGCAATCGATCTTCTTGAGGAGTCGCTCGAACGGTTTCCCGACCGAAGCGACCACCGACAGGTACTCGTCGGCTTCTACAACGAAGTCCAGCGGACGGAGGAGATTCCGAAACACTTCGCCAGACTGATTCGAGATCGACACTTTAGTTTGCCGCTCCTGCTTTCGATCACCGAGACCTCCTCTCGCAGGCTTTCCGAGAAGTCCGCTGAAAGACTCCTCGAACGCAATCCCGGCGACCTTCGTGTGCGTCTTGTCGATGCCTACCTCAAACTTTATCGCAGCCAAGCCGCCGCCGCCGCGGACATCCTGGAACAGGTGCTCCGCCAGCAGCCAGACTTTGCCCCCGCGCACGCGATGTACGGCCAAGCACTCGTCCTCACGAACCAGTGGGCGCGGATTCCTGACTGGTATCGCTCAGCGCCGACCGGAAGTTCGAGCTTTGCCGATCACTGGTTGACCCTTGGTGATTACGCAAGCCGAAGCGAGCAGCTCCCCGAAGCCGTCCGCGCTTATTGGGAGGCGACACAAAAAGAGCCCACGAAAAGCCTCGCCTGGGACAGACTTCGCTTGGCGATCGACCGTCTTCGGCAAAGTGAGTCACCGATGGCGGCGGAGATCACCGAAGACCACGTCCGTGTGATTTCGAAGCACAACGCAAGAGTGCACGCATTGCGTGATTCGTTCAACGATTTTAGCGGAAGCGAAACACAGGAACGCGTGAAGGAAGAAAGCCAAGCCAAAGCCGCGCGGGTCGCGCGCGAGTTGGTCGCATTGGGCCGCGTTTGGGAAGCGGAAGCCTGGTCCGCAATCGCTTCGACACTCAAGAAAGATCCCGATGCGAGCCTACCGGAACTGCGTCGTCAAATTCTCGCGCGTCTTCAGGAAGATTCGAGTTGGATCGCCCGACGAACTCCAGCCATGAAGATCGATTACTCCACGTTGCCGCTTCCAAAAATCGAAACGTTGTCCGAAGCCGGAAACGGTGGCATGCTGGTGCCGAACCTCCCAACACACGATCACGTCCGCATCACTGAACGCGGAAAAGACTGGGGCGTCGGAACGATCGGCGATGGAAATGACCCGAGCGATCCATGGGTGGCACCTCTGATCCGCTCCACCGGCGCGGGCGGCGGCTCGATCGATTACGACCTGGATGGTATGGCGGACATGGTCGTCGTCAACGCGGGCGGAACGATGCTCGCCAATGACTCACTTGCAAACGACCTGCTCCGCAATCTCGGGAGCCGTTTCGTCGAAGTCAGCGACGCGGCCGGCGTCAACGGCACTCGCTACGGCCAAGGCCTTGCGGTCGGAGACTTCAACGAGGACGGCTTCCCCGACCTCTTCATTGCGAATCTTGGTTCAAACCAACTCCTGCGTAACAATGGGGACGGAACATTCAGCGATTGCTCTGAATTGCTGGACGACCAAGGGCCCGAGCAATGGTCCACGTCCGCAGCGTTCGTGGATGCGGATGGTGATTCGATCGCTGATCTGATTCTGACGCAGTACTGCGCTGCCGTAGATCACCTGGACAAACCCTGTCCCGACAGCGAAGGAGAATCCGGGCCGTGCCATCCCATGACGTTCGCAGGTGACACCGACCAATTCTTTCGGGGCGGTGGTGATGGCTCACTGAAGGATGTGACCGCGCAATGGGTCGGCGAACCGGTTGCGGGCCGCGGACTGGGTCTTGTTGTCGGCGCACTCGACAACCGCCAATTCGGTGCCTTCGTTGCCAACGACATGACTCGCAATTCCTTCTACTCTTCCGGCGGCGGCGAGCAAGCACGACGATTCATCGACAGCGCCACCGCCCGCGGAGTTGCCGTCGATGGTCGGTCGCAGACGCAAGCTTCGATGGGCGTGGCCGCGAGTGACTTTGACCAAGACGGTGACCTCGACCTCTACGTCACCGGTTTTGGTCGTGAATACAACATCTATTACGAGCAGGTCGTTCCGGGCGTTTGGAAAGACGAAACCGCAAAGATGCAGCTGATCGAGCCGACATTGCTGTTCGTCGGATTCGGTGCCCAAGCGATCGACCTCGACAACGACGGGATCGACGAAATACTCGTGACCAACGGGAACATTGGGAAATTCAAGACTCCCGGTGCGGATCGATACGAGCAGCCGTTCCAGCTCTTTCGACGCACCGCGGATGGAACCTTTGAACTCGTCGACGACGATCCGTGGGGATCGTACTTTCGAACAGATCATGTCGGGCGAACACTCTGGACCACCGACGTGAACCGCGACGGCCGAATGGACGCCGTCGTGACCCATACACGTGAGCCGATCGGCTTGCTGATCAATGAAACTGAATCGACAAGTCACTGTGTCGGGTTCCAATTGATTGCGACACAAGCGAGTCGTGATGCTGTCGGAGCCATCATCCGCTTTCGGGTCAACGGCAAACCCAGAACACTTTGGAGACTCGCCGGCGACGGTTACTTTTGCAGCAACGAAAAGACACTGCTAGCAGGCCTGGGCGAAAACAATGAAATCACCGACGTCGTAGTGACCTGGCCCAATGGTCGTCGAGAAGAGATCGGCACGTTGTCAGCCGACATGCGTTACGCACTGATCGAAGGCCAAGGTGCATTCGAACTCGACCGCTACCCGCTCGCGTCCGGTGACAATCCGTCAGTGCGGGATCGTTGAGCCGCGAGAAGATGCGGCCAATAAAAAACGCCGCCTGGACCTCGCGGTTAGGCGGCGCGAAAACGTACCGAACGGTGGGACCCTATCGGCCCGATCCGCCTTCACCGGACCGCATTTGTTCCTCGTACTGGCTCATTTGATCGTCCGACATTGCCGGCTCTTCAGGAGCGTCGACGATCTTGTTTTCCGAGTTGCCACAGCCTGTCAGGCCGAAGCACGGCAAGCAAACCAGGGCGACTATGGCGAATAGTTTCTTCATCTACCTAACCCACAAATAACCTTCTCGTAAGGACCCCGGATGAACGTCATCAGGGCAAAATACCAACCTCTATGATAGCAGAACCGCCGAAAAGACAACATCGAGCGGATACTTGTCTGCAAATCGTTTCGAGAATCGCGAGCATCCTCGGCGGGTTTGACGTGCCACCCGAGTCCTAACGAACCGACAAGACCGAATCGCCCTCGATTGCCAAGTAACTTCGGTTCACGCTCGGTTTTGCGAATGTTTGCTTCGCGCCGGATGGCCAATGGATTTCGAGCGTTTCGAGGACGGCATCTTTACCCAGGCCGAATTCCAAGGTCGCCTGATCGTTGCAAAGGTAACCATCTCCTGCCGTGACCCATGCAGACTGAGATTGTGAGCCTGTCTTGATCACGACCTTTGCGCCGATCGCATCACGTTCACTGGCTGTCCCGACGAGATCGATTCGTAGCCAATCACCATCTGTTTCAGTCTCGTTTCGCAGCAACGCGGTCGGCTGATCGAGGTGATTGATCAGGAGATCGGTGTCTCCATCGTTGTCGAAATCAGTCTTCGCCATCGATCGACCAAGATAAGTCTTTGCCCAATATCCTGAGTCGTCCTGGACGTCCGCGAGTTCAAAACGTGTCCCCCGATTCATCATGAATTGCGGTGGCATGCGATAGCCGTCGCCGGCTTCGGTCATGTCGAAGATATGACCGTTGGTTACCGCTAGATCAAGCCATCCATCGCGATCGATATCAAACGCTTTGGTCCCGAACCCGACCATGGGCATGCTGTATTGATCGAGTTGATACCGCGTGGCGTAGTCGGTGAAACCTCCCGATACAGCCTGGAGATAGAGGTTCGCCGATTCCTGGGTAAAGTTCGTGATGTGCAGGTCGATGGTTCCGTCGCGATCAAAGTCGCCCGACGCGATTCCCATGCAGCCGTTCGCGGAGCCGCGAAAACCATTTGCGACGCCTTGGGCATCCGCCGCGTTGGCAAGCTCATTCTCGCCAACATGGACAAGCAGGTGATTCGGGCGAACGTCGTTACCGACAAAGACTTGGTTTCCTGACTTGCCATCGAAGTTTGTCACAACAACACCAAGCGATGTGCCGGGACGTGCGATGCTTCGCCCCACCTCATGCACCTTGAACTTGCCGTCCCCCGAACTTGAGAACCAGCGATCGGCTTCGGCGTAGTGTTCGAGGGGAGAAGGCTGCGTCGGACGACCATTCGCGTCCGGTTTGGGCAACGCAAATGCTCCTTCCATTTCGATGTAAACCGCTTCGAACAAATCTGGAAGCGAGTCACCGTTGAGATCGGCGATGGCCAGTGATGACGTGAATCGATCGCCCACATCGCCCAAGCGATCTGTCCCATCATGGAATGTTCCATCACCGTTGTTGAGCAACAGCGGTTGTGCCCCAAACTCCCAACGAACAAGTCTGGGAAACCGTCTTGGTTGATGTCACCAACGGTCAGGCCGGACCCATAGTTGCGATCTTCCCCTCCGGCCGGCGCCGTCACCTCCGCAAACCGTCCGTCGAGATTTCGCACCAGGACATTCGAACGCGTGCATTGATCAGTTGGCGGCTCCCCGGAACCTTGCGCAAAGTAAATGTCGGGCCAGCCATCTCGGTCATAATCCAGCACGGCGATCGCCCCACCGATCGACTCGTGAATCGGGATCGGCGATTCATCAAGCTGGAGCGTTCGGTACCACTGGAAATCGAGCTTCGCCGATTTTGCGACGTTCACCAGTTTGGGTTTCGCGAGCGGCACAATCTCGTCTGCACTGGAGCCGCCCTTCGACGATTGGGCGAGTTTGAGTAACTCGTCATAGGCTTTTCCCAAGGGATAGTCTTTCTGTTCCACCCCGATCAGTGCAGCAACATTCGCAATTTCGATGGTTTCTTTTTCGCGAAGGAACTGCAAACGCTGTTGTTCGATTTGGTTTCGCCGCGAAGGTTGCAACTGGATCGCCCAGGCAATGGCTTCGAAGGGACGCTCCAACTCCAAAAGCCGTCGCATCAGATCGGTTTGACCACCCATCAATTCCGGTGTCATCCGCGTCGCGGCCTGCAATTTGTCCGAGATGCCTTCGCATTGGGCCAGTTCAACGCCCCTGCGACGGAACTGCTCACCCTGTTCGGAATCACCGAGCGCATCAAAGACTTTGGCGAGGCGTTGCGTGCTCCACCGATCCGTCGGATTCAGATACACCGCTTTGAGCAACGCGGCGGCCGACGCATCGTATTGGCGAGTATCGAAAAAGTATGTTCCGAGCGCCGCCCAGTAGTCTCCGAAACGCTCCATCGAGTCCCGGTCTGCCGAACCGAGCCATTTGGGGATCTCATCGAGTTGCTGCGTTTCCGACAGCAGTCGGCCGTAGAGCGCCGCGGATGCCACCGACGAAAAACCTGACTCCGCTTCCTCCGCCAACTCGTCGAGTGCCTCGCGATATTCACGCCGCGTGAAATACCAACGCGCCATCCCCAGACCCGCCTCAAAAACGCTCCGGGGGTCACCGTTGTTCGGGAGTACGGTCGGGTACGCTTCGGTTCGACGCACCAGTGAATTCAGTTCGCTGATACTGCTTTGGCCATCACGACAAAGACGATCGGCTTGCAGCGAGGCTTCTTCACGGCGCCCGACACGGTTGAGCAAACCCCAGGCTCCGCGTCGCCATTCCAGGCGAGTCGGCCGAAGCTCAAGGCCTTTGAGTAGGACATCAGCGGCTTCCGAAGTTCGCTTCAGTTCGAAGAGCGCTCGGGCGTGAACATCGATCAATCGAAGCACGAACGCAGACTCGGGATCCATTTCAATCGAGGCCGCCAATTCAGCGCACTGCTGACGATTTCCCTGCCCCAGTTCGGCCTCGGCAGCGATCAAGCTCGCCTCGATGTTGTCAGGGTCCATCACCAAAGACTTGTAGGCCGCCTCCGCTGCCGCTTTGAAGTTGCTCATTTCCAGTTTGCGGCGGGCGACGGCGAGATGGTCCACCGGCTTGGGTTCGGAGACGCCCGAGGAATCGTTTCCCGACGTGGTCTCCTCGGTCCCTGAATCCGAAGTGCAACCCAGACATAGCATCGCCATCGCAAGGAGCGGAAGGAGACGGGGGATCGAACGCTTGTTTGTCATAACCGAAAGCGGGAGTGGCGTTGTGCGGGCTTAATCTATGGTAACTCTCGGCACGGTGTGACGAACCCGGTGACCGTCGTCGTGTTTCGCGATGGGCATCATCTCGAAGACCGACCGATGCCAGACAACCGACTAGAGCGGAAACGGCTCCGTCTGTTTTTCGACGACGAGAAAGCGACGATTGATTTCGGGATTGGCAATCGACTGCGTGTTACCACTGGGCCATGTGATCCGCACCTCATCCACTGCCGTTGCGGCTCCCAATCCAAAACAGATCAGCGGTTCGTTGCGGCTAAAAAACCCGTCTCCGCTAACCACCCACTGGGTCTCGGTGGACTCGCCTCGCCGCAGCTCGATACGAGCGCCGATCGCATCTCGTTCACTCTCAACCCCTCGCAACCGGAATTGAATCCAATTGTTCTCCGACTCCGTTTGATTGATGAGCAGTGCCGAACATTCCCCCAGGTGGGTGACAACAAAATCGAGCTTGCCATCACGGTTCCAGTCCAAACGGGCGAGTCCACGCCCGACATGCTTTGCAACCCAGTAGCCCGAGTCATCCGTCACGGAACACAGTTCGAACCGATCGCCCAGATTCTCAAGAAGCTGAGCGGGCTGCGCGAATGGCGCACGGCTTCCCGCGACATCTTCGATGTGACCGTTGGCGACGACCAAGTCTGCGTCGCCATCATTTTCGTAATCCAGTGCTTGGGTTCCAAAACCCAGGACCGATTGGCTCGGAGCAGCCAAGGCGTACTGCAGGTTTCGATCGCGATAGAGTCCTTTCGAGTTGATGTAGTGACTGACGCTCTCACCCTGAAAGTTGGTGATGTGAAAGTCCAGCCAACCGTTGCGATCAAAGTCCGCCGCGGCAATCCCCATTGAAGCCGTCTTTGCGCCGCTGAATCCGTACGCGCAACCGACTTGCATTGCGATCTCGTCCCAAGCTCCATCTTCGCCGCGCCGCCAAAGTTGGTTCGCGTAAACGTCGTTGCCGACAAACACCTCGTTTCCAACTTGGTGATCAAAGTCACCGACGACCACACCGAGTCCGGCTCGCGCCGGTGAAGCCGTCTCCTTCATCTCCCGGAACGAAAACGTCCCGTCTGCCGACTGAACAATCATCCGATCGAGACCGGGTTGAAACTCTTGAGGCATCAAGGATTCAAGCACTGCACCGCTCGGCCCCGTCTTCGGTCGACGGCTGATCTCGGGATCGTGTAAGTAGTTCAACTCAAACACCTCCGGAATCGCGTCTCCGGTTAGATCCGCAATCGCGAGCGAGGTGGTCATCAATGTCTTGTCGTCGCGATTGTCGAAAGCCGATCGCGTGAACGTTCCATCGCCGTTGTTCAGCAGCAATACGTTTGAGCCGATGTTTGCGATGATCAAATCGTCGAAACCGTCTTGATTCCAATCCCCAGCGGTCACGCCGGTGGAGTACCGCGTTTCTTTCGTACCTGACGACTCGGTAACCTCTGCGATCGTGTGAACAAGATTTCGGTACAGCTGATTGGTTTGATCGCCAATAAAGTTCGGCGGGTCGGCCCCGCCTTGGGCGAAGTAGAGATCCGTGTTTCCGTCGCAATCAAAATCGAGCACCGCAACGGCACCACCCACGGACTGATAAACGGAAAAGCCGCGCGGCTGGGGTTGGGCGGCAACCTGATACGCGTGATCGATTCCAAGATCCTCGGCGAGATTGCGAAAGTTTGCCGCGATGCGTCGTTGCTCGTTTCCGGATTTCGGAGCGGCTTCGGTTGGAGGCCGCAGTTCCAAGCGGGGTAACGCAAATTGATCGAGATCGATGCCACAGAGTTTTGCGTCGCGACTGCCCGATGAAGCGTCGGCTTGAGCCAGTTCGCCGAGCTGGGCGTTGAGACGCAGCATTGCATCACGAGGGGCCTGGCGATGATACGCGCCAATGGTCCTCCACAAGACGGCTTCGAGTGGACGTCCGACGTCAACCAGCGCTTTTGCGAGCGACTCCATCGCGGCGAGATCCGGCGTCGTCGCATCGGCCACGCGATTATTGATGGCGAACAAACGCTGAAGCGCGACGGCTCGCTGTTCCATTTGAGCCGCCTCATCGCTGCGGCCGAGTGTTTCCATGACAGAACGCAATCGACCGACGGAACGCACATCCGTCGGGTCACGATCGACCGCTTCCAACAACGCCCTTGCTGCTTCTTCGTACCGGTTCTCTGAGATCAACCACAACCCGAGCGCGGCCCAGTACTCGGCAAAGCTTCGGACTGCTTCTGGCGACTCTGACAACCATCGTGTCAGACGATCCTCGTCTTGCGCTTCGGCCGCCGCTCTCCCGTACAACGCCGAGACGGACGGTGGACCGCCGGCGGCGATTCGTTGCTCCAAACGCATCGCTGCGTCTTGATACTTTTCCTGTGTGAACAACAAACGAGCGTCGGCGGCTTCGCCGATCGGCCGATAGTCACCCTCTTCCGCCGACTCGGACTCTCGCAACTTGCTTTGATCGACAAGTTCACCGTGCATCGCGTGGCTGAGATGAATCAACGAATGCAACTCGTCCTGGCGAACATTGCCCTGCCGACAAAGCTCATACACGTGCGCTGCCGCTTCATGTCGACGGCCTTGGCAGTTGTAGAGAAAGGCCAACTTTCGGTGCGCGACGGGCGAGCCCGGAAACCGATCCAAGATGCGCCGGTATCGACGTTCGGCATCGTCATAGCGTCTTAATTGCAAGCACCAATCCGCCGATTGGCCCAGTGCGGGAAAGCCGGCTTCGGGATGGTCGAAAGGAATCGAATCGAGCAATTCGACAGCCCCCGCCAAATCACCTTTCCCCGCTCGAATGTTCGCCAAACGAAAGATCACTTCCACATCATCGGGATCGACTACCAACAGAGATTGAAGCCGCTCTTCGGCCTGTTCAAGCTTTCCATCTTCCATGAACGACTCGGACGCTGTGATGATTTCATCGCGAGTCAGCGGCTCCGTTAGATCCGATTCGCTCGCCGGTTCCTCCACCGCCGTTGCTTCGACAGCAGAACGCTCCGCTTGCTTCGGCGTTTCGTCACGCTCGC
>JBCBOT010000073.1:0-29275 GCA_039821165.1 Planctomycetota bacterium
GGAAATGAAGGTTTGAAGCGCAGCGGGCAGGTACGAGAACAGAATCGCCAAGGTCGCGATCACGCCGATCGCCGCGTAAAACCCGAAGTTGTTAATCGGCGTGAGGTTGCTGGTCACCAGCGAACCCAGGCCGATCGCGGTTGTCAAAGCCGCAAGAGAGCACGGAAAAAAGGCATGTTTGAGTGCCCGCCCCGCCGCGCCGCTGCGGCCCGACTGACGAACTTCGTCGCGGTAATAGTTCACGACATGAATCGCGCCGGAAAGCCCCAGCACATAGACGAGCGATGGCATGCTCATCAAGATCGCGTCGACGCTACCGTTGGTCCAGCTCACGCACGCCATGCTCAGCATCGCTGAAGAGCCGCCCACGACGAAGACCATCATTGCGATCTTCAAGCTGCCGAAACAGAAGTACGACAACACGAAACCGACGACGACGCTGTAGCCGACCAGCCGAACGAGCGTCACCGTGCCCTCTTCATCGATCGCCACATTATCGACAGGCGGACCGCCAAGCCGAAGTGGTGGCGCGCCGGCGATCGACTCGACCTCGGGTTGGTCAAATGGAGGTGGAGCCATCGAAGGTGGAGACGCAGGTTGCACACCGGAGTCGTTTGCCAGCTGCAAAAGGCGCCCACGGGGACCACCCATGATGCCGCGACCGAGGGCTTGTGCGAGATGATCCTTCGCGATGTCGGTCAGCGTGATGAGGAGGCATGTCTGCCGCGGTGGAGGTGTGACTCCTGCCGAATCGAAGACTAGATACCACGCCTCGGTCTGCAACTCGCTCGAGGCCGTCGCCAATTGTTCTCGGTCACCTTCGAAATGTTCTTCCGCGAATTCATCAAGAGACTCTTCCACCTGCAACGCAAAGTCGTCCGGTACTTGATCGCGTCGATCGACTGGGATCTCGGCCAAGAATGCGGAGCTTGTCCATGCGAAGTCGGCCGGGACGGCGGGTGCAAAAAGGGATCCCGTCAAACGTTCCGTCGCTCGTCGTTTGGCGACGGCGGCTCGCCGTGATTGGTCCGTCAGGTCGACCGGCCACAACGGGCCGCCTTCCTCAGCCAATTTATCCGCAAGCGTGACCCCCGTTTCGACCGTCTGAAAGATCGGTGCGCAGACTATCGAGGGATCGTTGTAAAACGGGTTTGGGATCTCGTCGGATTCTTGATCACCGAATGCGGTGATGTACGTTCCCTCGAGTTTGTAGCTTCCCGACGCGCGACGAATGCTCCGTGCCAGCAAGCTCAAACCGTTGGCCTTTTCTTCCCAGCGATAGAGCCGACCGTCAGGCGTGATGTAGTGCCATTTCTCGTCGGCACTTTGCATCCACTTTTCATTCGCACCGCCCCAGTTGTCCATCGAACGCGCGGCCAGCAAGAGACCGTTGTCGATGCCGAACTGTTTCGCACGGCGATAATCGTCGGCGAGTTTGGGATCGTCGATCCCGTCCGCCGGATCCGCTGCGGCACACTCGTGCCTCAACTTGGACTCCAGCAGTGTCAATCGTTGGTCGTCTTCATTGCAACCCGGCCAGGTGGCGATGACGAAGCTTTCGCCGGCAAAGTGGTCCGAAAACCATTCCAACTCTGAAGTCTCAACAAAGTCTGACGGAAGCCAGTCTTTGATGTCGTTCTCTTTCTTGTTCAAGCTCAGTCGGGCAGCACGAAATGCCGACGGCATCACGAAGAAGAACGCGAACAGGATGAGCAGTGCGAAGCTCAATCCGAATGGTCCACGACGCTCCAGAAATGGCCGCGCATCCTTGGAGCGGTTTGACGAGTGGGTGGACATATCGCGGGGATGGATCAGAAGAGCGGGGGGACTTGCCGGAACGGTTAGGCGAACTGGGAAGACCGAGCCGAATCACTTCTTACTTCGGAACCCAGCAAGCAGATTTTGCTTGCACACCGCATGTTCACACGAAAAATACCGGTTTGACCCGCTCGGGTCTACTTCAATGCGTTGCGGATACAAGCCATTTCGGCCCGAATGGGATCGGAATACAGCGATCACGAAGACCCCGACAGTCCGGGGGAACCCGCTGAAAACCGGTCGCTCCCCCCGATTAATTGCCCTTACCCAGGTTGAACAACCGGTGCGAAACCCATGTCGGTTCCAACTCCACCCGCCACAGGAGCTGTTGCAGTGGGGTCATCCGCGAATCGATCACCGGAACCGCGTTGAGCGGCACCAGGGCATGTGCCACATCGGGAATCGTCGCGATCCGTGTCACGGAAGCCTCTGGCGTCAAGCGTTTGATCTTGCCACCGACGGCTTGGAACTCGCCCAGTGCCGCCGATGAAATCGCATCAGCCGAGGAGTAACTGAGTGGACCATGTGACTCGTCGATGAGCAGCGATTCCTTCATTTCGCGGACGGCCATTTCTGCTGGAAAGTCGGCCACGAGGTTGGTGTAGTACCGGATCGTTTGCTTTCCGATCGCGAGCTTCGTACCCCGCAAACGCGTGGTCGCGGTCTCTTGGACCTGGGCGCCGACCAGTGCCTGTGAGTCCGCGGCGAGCCAACTCATTTGTTCCGCTTGGGACTTGGGGGTGACCACGCGTTTTCGAACTTGAAGACCATACATCTCAGGCCGCGCCTGCGAGTTGGCTTCGTATTCGTCATTCAGTGCGGTTTCGATGGGTGGGAATCCCGCTTTGAGCGTTTGCGATTGACGTGACGCGAAGCGGTTCATCCAGCGAGTCGGCTCGACGGTTGCTGCGGTGTACCGCTGAACGGTCTGCCCCAAACCCGCATGCTGCATCTGAATCTTTTCGAGCGCAGGCGCGAATTCTTCGGCCAAGCGGCCCTTGTAGCGTCGTTGAAGTATCGAGAGTTCCTCGAGAACGCGGGGATAGATCTTTCGAACGTCTTCTTCCGGCTGCGTCGCCAATGAAGCGAGTATCCGGTTGATCGCATCGACCGCGACCTTCTCAGCCTGCTGAAGGTCCCCACGAAAGCTGATCGCGATCGACTCTGGATCACCGCGCCGGAACGCCCATGCCATCCCGATACTCCGGGAGACGGCTGCCGAGGCGCTTCCCCACAGTTGGCCTACGTATTGAATCGCGTCGGCGGCGTTGCCGGTTTGATCCTCCGCGAGTTTTGCGGTCGGTCCCGAACTCAATTCGTTGACCACACGTGTCGACTCTTCGGCCAAACGTTTGACGGCCTCGGTGTAGCTCGCGATCTTGGCTTCCGCATCGTTGCTCCACTTGTCGCGATGCTGACGATCGACTTCGGCTCGCAGTTGATTGTGTGGCGAGGAGATCGGATCTTGAAAACGCTTTGCCGTCGCATCGTCCAGGTAGAATAGGCTTTCCAGATGGCGAAGCAGCAACTTGCGAAGTTCAGCTTCGGCTTCGACGATTTGGCCTTTCCCGGCCATTTCCTTGCAGCGCTGAATCGTCTTGTCACGTTTCGGAATTTCCTTCGACAGCTTCTGAATCTCTTGGCGACGCAGAGCCGCGACCGCGGGCACGAACGCCCGGTACTCCTTGCGAAGCATCTCGTAGCGGCGCTCCAGGTCAAACCCTGCAGGCTCGCCCATGAGTGTTAGGTCGTGTGCGTACCATTTTGCGAGGTAGATGTTGGAAAAGTTCTTGGCCAAGGCGCGGTGCGCGACTTTACCGCCACGCTTCATTGTCGCCTGATTGGTGATGCACGCCTTTTCCCACTCGTAGAAACGCTCGTACATCGCTTCGATGCGAGCTTTGGTGCCGGAGATCGTGTCGTGCGCCGCCATCCCGGTCAGCGGCTTTTCGTTCGTCGGGTTCGCGAACGCAACGGTGAAAGAGCAGAGAAGCGTCGCTGCCGCAAAGGATGTCAAATGTCGCATCATGATTCTTGCTCCGTAACGACCGCAACAATGTTGCCTCCAGAGATCGACACGGGCTTGTTGTCCGAGCCGAGTAGAGTGCATGGCGGCATTGTCGCGCTGATCGTGTTCTCTTGGACATTGATGGTTGCGAAGCTGACGTCGACAGGTTGTCCGATCACGTTGCGAGCCACCACGCCTCCCGATTCGACGTAGACGTTGCAGGGAATGGTCTTGCCGCCCAGCAACGCGACGGTGTCGATCTCCGTGGTTGCATGAATGAAGACCGCAGTCGTCCCGATCGAGGAGGCACCCGGTTTGTAGCTCGTGATCTGCATCGAGTTCTTGCGTCCATCGCCGACGCGATAGAGCACGATCACTCCACGGTCGGTTTCGATCGGCTCCGTGGCCGTTTGGAGCGTGATCTTGCCAGCGGAGGGCAAAGCCTCTTCGGCTTTTTCGACCAGCGAATCCGTGACCTGCTTGCTCTTCGCAGCGACATCGGACGCCGCTTGCTTGGCACTGTTGGCGGCGTTTTCGAGATCTTCTTTCGAGCAGCCGATCGACAGGACAAGTCCGAGGAGCAGCGAAAGGACCGCCGCGAAACAGCCGCGACTCGATCCGGGAACATGGTGGTGCATGACAAACCTCAATGAATGCGGGCATCCGTCGTCAAAGGCGACGGCAACACCCTCCTGCGAACAACGCAGTGTAACCAATTCCCAATGTCGGGCCGCGGAGGCGAGGAGCGAGTGGCGAGTGGCGAGGAGCGAGTGGCGAGTGGCGAGGAGCGAGTGGCGAGGAGCGAGCGGCGGGGAGCGAGCGGCGGGGAGCGAGTGGCGGGGAGCGAGTCGCCGATTTAGAGGCAAACGATTTCGTTTCCGATTCGCAGCAGAAGTTTCCCGCCCACGTAGGCCGGAGTCGCCCCCACCGAACCGCCCAGGTTCACTTCGCCGAGTTTCTCGAAGGTCGTCGACGCTCGGAAGATCGTTGCTTGCCCGCTGAGGTTGATGATCAGACACTTGTCGCCAATCAGAATCGGTGACGCGCTGTAGGTGCCACCGATCCGCTTGGTCCAGTGGTTCTCTCCCGTTTGGGCATCAACGCAAGACGCGATTCCGGTGTCATCCACCATGAAGAGACTCCCGTCGTGTTCGATCGCGGTCGGCACATAGGGAGCGTTCCGTTCGATTCGGTAAACCTCTTCCGGGGTCCCATCGCTTTCGGGGGCTCGGACGGCAACCAAGTGATTGCCACCGCCACCGCTGCCGCTACTTCCGATGACCAAGTCGCCAACCAGAATGGGGCAACTCACGCAACGCATTTTGAATACAGGCAGACGCCACAACATCTCACCGGTCTCCAGTGACAGTGCGTAAACGCCATCGCCCGTGTTGGCACAGTACACGACACCGTCACGCACCATCGGTGTGCCGTAGCAAACACGTCGCGACGTCACGGCCGTCTCCCAAACCGTCTCGCCGGTGGAGCGATTCATCGCGATGATTTTGCTCTGGCCCGGCGACACTCCGCGCGGCATTCGCTCTGCTTGCTGAGAAAAATTCAGCAGCACGAGATCGCCGTGGATGGTCGGCGATGTGCCAAAACCATGTTGGCTCTTGGCGGCACCAAAGTCTCGTTCCCATTGAGGTTTTCCCGAATGGTCGAAGCAACGTACCCACGTGTGCTCGCGATCGCTGTGAACGATGTAAACAAAGTCTTCGTCGGCTGCCGGCGTCGTCGACGCAAGCGTGTTGCGGCTATGCAAATGATTCTCTGCATGGGAGAAAGACTTAATCCACTTTGGTTGACCCGATTCCAGGTCCAATGCAATCAGACGCGTCTCCGTTGATCCAGGCGTCGTGCTGAGCAAATACACGGTGGACTTCATCACCGCGACGGAACCGACATCACGCGTTCCCAAATCGAATCGCCACTTGTAGTCGCGGTCGGTCCAGGTGCTCGGGATTGTCCCGTCTTCGACCACGCATGCGGCGTCCAATCCACGAAAGCCGGGCCAGTCAGCCTCGGTCTTCGACGTCAGCGACGCCACGCCAGCTAGCGAAAAAAGGAGGAGCCAAAGGGAACGTTGCGAGATGTGCATGGCAAGGCGGGGTGCAGAGGGTGCGGGTCGATCGACTCGCATTTTAGTTTTGTGCCGCCGGGGCGTTCCAGTCCCGGAACTCAGATCGAGTTCGGATCGGCTTCTCTATCGCTTGAACAGGCCATATTTGACGATGCACCAAAGTGCCCGGACGCCGTCCTTCCAGCCGATCTTCTTGCCTTCGTCATACCAGCGGTGTTGATAGCGAATCGGCCGTTCCGTGAAGCGGAGGCCCAGGCGGGCAAGTCTTGCCGTGATTTCAATCTCGATTCCGAACCGGGATTCCTTGAATTGCGGCAGGATTTTCTCGAGGTGCTCTCGCCGCATCATCTTGTAACACGTTTCCACGTCGCTGAGCCGGATTCCGATCGCGATGCTGGCCAACAATGTCACGAAGGCGTTGACCGACTGGTGCCACCAAGGCGACAGCTGTCGGTCGTAGTGGCCATAGCGAGTGCCGTAGGCGACGTCTGCCTCCCCCGCGATGAGCGGTTGGAGCAAATACCTGAAATCGGTGGGGTCGTATTCGTGGTCCGCATCCTGAATCACGACAATGTCGCCGCTGGCACGCTCAAATCCACTGCGTATCGCAGCGCCTTTGCCACGGTTCTTTTCGTGGATGACCACCGTCACATCGTCATCGTTGGCAAACTGGGACATCGCTTCCGACGTCCCATCTTGGCTGCCGTCATCGACGAGGATGATCTGCATCGGCAGCCCCGTGTTTCGGAGACGATCGACAACGCTCGCCACGGTTCGGCTTTCGTTAAAGACCGGTACGACAACGGATAACACGAATCCGTCGGGCAGCGCAAAAATTCCCAGCTTGCGACACGCGTCGGCGCCGAGTTCGCGTCGCATCCGCGAAACGTATTCGTTACTCCATTGCTGAGAGGGTTCGGTCGAAGCGTCGCTTGCGACAGGACCGTTGTCGTAAAATGGCATACGCGGAATAAGGCAAGAACAAGGGATGAGCCGCAGGAAGTCTAGCACGTGCAAGACATCGACTGTCGCGTGTGAACAACCTGTTCGCAATCGGACGCAAGTGTGTTCGCATGCAAAAGCAAGTGTCGCCTTAGCAAGGATCGGGCCGCAAACGACAAGGAAAAAAAATGACCACGTTTCGAGTCGGTAATTCCCGATAAATTCACGTTGTCTTTTTCTCTACGCTGCATAGCCGTCAAACTTTCTTGTTGACAGAAGAAACCAACATCGCCACATTCCCGCTCGTCGTTGGTGGAAAACATGTCCACCACTTTTTCAGCGACTGATACTTGTCTACAGCCAAGCGCGGGGGACGTTTTGTCGTGATTCGACAAATAGCTTTCCGATCGAATGATTCGAGCAGCCAATCGCAACAAGCTGCCAGTTTTGGTTCCACCCAAGGCCCACTTCTCGGGTCGGAGGTGCTTTCGCCGGACCGGGGTTTCGACCCGGGATCGCGAATCGCAAGCTGACCCCCTGCAGACGTTTGAACTTCGGATCGGCTTCGGAGGAGTTCGATTCGGGAGGCGGTCGCAATGGATTATGGGACGCCTTGGAAGACGGCAGCTAGGAGTGCCGGCAGATCACAACCCCGGATTTGCAACACGGAACGTTTCTTCCCACCACTTTTGTCATCATTAGCTGTCCGCGTTATTGAATAAGGATGGTCTTCGTGTTCAGTGCATGACAAATGGGCCGGCCCTCACGGATGTGGGTCCGGCCCTTTTTTTGTTTTCGCGTCTTCGCCAACCGTTTCCGCGCGATCCCAGCGATGAGAAACGCGATCCCGCTTGGCCCGTCTCGGTCGGGCCGATGGCGACCCGACTTTGATTCAGCCGTTAGCTGTGCTCGGCTAGTTGGATGCCGCTTGCGCGGCGGCGGCAAAGTCGCCTGCAGCGGCAACCACCATGTCATCCCAATCGATGAACGTGTTGATCGCTTCGTTGACGCTTTCCACCGTTGCCGCCTCGATTTGTGCGGCGTGTTCGGCGGCTTGCTTCATCGTCCGATCCAAGAAAATTGTCCCGAGCAACTCACCGACCAGCGGCATGTCACTTGTTCGGCGGACCCGCCGCGATTGAAGATAAGAGGTCTTGGCACGCGCCAGTTCGTCTTCGGTCACGCCGTCTTTCCGCAAACGATCGATCTCTTCTTTGATCACCTTGATCAGCTTATCTTTGTTTTCCGGATTCGTGATCGCGAACAGCGTCAGATCCACACGGCTGTCCTTCGCCCGTGCCGTCACTCCGCTGCTGACGCCATAGGAAAGGCCTTCCTGTTGACGCACGCGATCGCCGAGGCGACTACTCAGCGATCCCCCTCCGAGAATGAAGTTGCCCAAGACCAGCGACGCATATTGAGGGTTATCGTCGGCCAGTTGAACTTGCCGTGACGCGTACAGAACGGCGTTTGCCTTGTCGGGGGTTTCGATGTTGGTGATCGAACCCGCAACTGCCGTGTTGGCTGGACGTCCCGCCCGTTCGTACGGTGATGCTGCTTTCCAGGAAGCCAGCTGAGCTTCGACGATCTCGCAAAGCATCTCGGGATCGAAGTCGCCAACCGCAGACAGTTCGCCCGTGTGGCCGCCAAGAAGCTCTTCGTAAAGAGCTCGGATTTCCTTGGCGGTGACGGATCGATACATCTCGATCTCTTCTTCGATGGTTTGTGCGTAGCGAATGTCACCTTTTCCGTAAGGTGAAAGTGTTCGACTGACGGTCCGCGGTGCCAATGCGTTCGGTTCCGAAGCAGACTGCTGTCGCTGGGTAATGATTTGACGCTTGATGACCTCGAGTTCGTCGCTGCTAAACTCAGGGTTGCGAAGCACATCGCCGAGCAACTCGATCACTTGCGGCAAGAATTCACGCTTGGCCTTCACCGTCACATCGAGAAGCCCCGGGACGCTGTTGATCTGCATTTCGGCCCGCAGCTTGGTCAACTCATCTTGGATCGCTTGGTAATCGCGATTCGTGGTGCCGCGGCTCATCATCCAGCCGACCAACTCCGTCGCCGCCTTCTTTCCCTTCATCGTTTCAAGGGTCCCGAACCGCAGTGCCAAACGAAGCGACACCACCTCGCCACGCGATTTCTTCGGCAGCAACGCGAATCGAATTCCGCAATCTAAAGTGCCTCGCTGCGTGCGTTCTTCGATCGCGATCGGATCGGGATCAAACTGCTCGCCTTGGCGAACGGTCTCGCGTCCTTTGTAGTCTTTCAGCTTCGCCAGCAAGTCCGGTGCTTCGGGGATCTCTGCTCGTTGTGCTTCTTCGGTCGGAATGAAAAGCCCGACGGTTCGATTGTTGCGGACAAAGTAGCGTTGTGCTGCTGCTTGGACTTGTTCGGTGGTCAGCTCTTCGACGATGTCCCGGAACAGAAAATACAACCGCCAGTCACCCTGGGCGGCCCATTCGCTCAGTGAGACGGCCAACCGATCGGTGTCGTTGGCTTCCATCTCGCGTTGCTTCAGAATCTTTGCCTTCGCTCGATCGACTTCCTCTTGGGACACCGGCTTGTCGGCGAAAGACTCTTCAAATGTCTCCACCAGTTTCAGTCGGGCGGATTCCAACGACGCACTCTCGGGGACTTCAGCGATCGACATCATCAATCCTGGCTCGGCAAACGCGAACGCAAAGGCGCCGGCGTTGCTGGCCAATTGCGGCTCGACCATGCCTTTGTAGAGTCGCCCGCTCGGTTCATCGCCGAGCACGATCGCAAGCGCGCGGATCGCTGCAAAATCCGGATGGCTACCGGCAGGCACGTGATAGCAGGCGCCAACCAACTGGACATTGCCGACACGACGAAGCACCACGGTTCGCTCGCCGTCTTGGGGAGGTTCGGTGGTGTAGGTCGGGTCGAGTGGTGTTTCCGGCGACTCAAGTTTTCCGAACGAGTCGGCAATCAGCTCGAGCGCCTTTTTCGGCTCGAATTTTCCGGCAACGATCAGCATCACGTTGTCCGGTCGGTAGTACTTGCGATAGAAGCGACGCAGGTTGACGACCGGAACTCGCTCGATGTCGCTGCGGTTGCCGATGGTCGATTGACCGTAGTTATGCCATTCGTAAGCACACGCCTGCATCCGCTGCATCATCACGCTGAACGGTGAGTTCTCGCCCTGCTCGAACTCGTTGCGAACCACCGTCATTTCGCTTTCCAGGTCCTCGCCTCGGATAAAGCTGTTGACGAGTCGATCCGACTCCAGGTCGAGTGCGAATTTCAAGTTTTCTTCGCTGGCGGGCAACGTTTCGTAGTAGTTCGTGCGGTCCACCCAAGTGGTCCCATTGAACCGTGCGCCGCGATCTTGCAGCACCTTGGGAATGTTCGGATGCTCCGGCGTGCCTTTGAACAACATGTGCTCAAGCAGGTGCGCCATCCCGGCTTCGCCGTAGCCTTCGTGCCTCGACCCCACGAACACCGTCATATTGACGGTGACGACTTCTTTACTCGCGTCGGGAAACAGTAGAACGCGAACGCCGTTGTCCATTCGGTATTCCGAAATGCCTTCAATCTCGGTGACTTTCATCGGCTTAGCGACATCCTGGGCGTGGGACAGGGTGTTGTGGATGGCAAACACGATCAGCATTCCGAAAAACGCGGATCGAAGCAGAGTGGTTCGTCGCACGGCCCAGGGCTCCTGCAAGACGGGGTAAACTGTGGGACTCGTAATTTCCCGATTGTATCGGTGCGCCCAATCTCAGATAGCGGGCTCATCGTCTCGAGCTTGTGTCTTCGTTAAGAGTGCGGTTGTGATATCCGGTGAAAGCGACGTCGGCGGGCCGGGCCTGTGGAAGGACCTCGGAGACGACAATCAACTGCGCTCAGAAGCACCGCACGAATTCGCGGTTCAGGGTATTCTCATCGCACTTTTTTGGGTCGACGAAACGTGGTATGCACTGGACGGATTGTGTGCGCACCAGGGCGGCCCAATTGCTCAAGGTGAGATCTCACGCGGCGACAACGGGATGTGAGTGACCTGTCCATGGCATGGTTGGCAGTACGAACTGGAAACCGGGATTCAGACGGTCAATCGCCAACCACTGCAGCGGACCTTTCCTGTCCGCCAGCGCGAGGGGCGAGTCGAGGTGTATCTCGGCGAGCCAGACGCCCCTTCCGGCGGGTGACCTACTGCCTCGCAACTTGCGCGGGCGAACGCAATTCGCTACGATGCCGCGCTCTCCCAGCAACCGCTTCATCCCCAAGAGGAACCCAAGATGGCTCGACTCGCGCACCACGTCTTCTTTTCGCTCAAAGACAACTCTGAAGAAGCGGTCGCCAGTCTGCTCGCCGATTGCAAAACGTACCTCGACGATCACGACGGCGTCATCGGATTTTCGGTCGGTGTCCGCGATGCCGAACTGGACCGCGAAGTGAACGTTCAATTCGATGTGTCGCTCCACGTGATCTTTCAAGATCGGGCGACGCACGATGTCTACCAAACAGCGCCACGACACCTCGAATTCATCGAGCGTCAAAAAGACAATTGGGCGCAGGTCCAGGTTTGTGACAGCCTGCTCGACGATTGAGCCTCCGGGCGAATGCGAATGCCGTTCGTGTTCTGGACTCTTCGGACGGGTAAAGGCCCGACTCTCCGTGACGCCACAAATGAATGCCATGTCGACCACATTTGAATCCGTATGTGACACCGCGAGGCGTGCCGCCGTGTACGTTTCGATCGCCGATACCCTCGAATGGGATGAGCGGACTCAGATGCCAAGGTCGGGCGGCGACTACCGTGCCACCCAGGTCGCGGAGTTGCGGTCCACTGCGCACCGGTTGCGAACCGACGCGGCATACGGCGATCAACTGGCTGAACTTGCGAGCGAAAGCAACGGGCAAGACCCGCACGGCGACCAAGCATCCGTGATTCGATGTCTTCATCGAGACTGGCAACGCGACTGCAAATTGCCGACAGAATTCGTTGCCGAGTTGAGTGTTGCCACCAGTCGCGGACAGCAACTCTGGGAAAAGGCACGCGAAGAAGACTCATTCGCGGTCTTTCGTGACGCGCTCGCAACCGTCGTTCGACTCAAACGCCAAGCGGGCGAGTTGATGGCCGATGGGACGGCGCGATCCGCTTACGAGGCCCTGCTGGATGAATACGAACCGGACGCGGTCGTGTCAGACCTCGCACCCGTGTTTTCGGATCTCAAAGACCGACTCACCGATTTGATTCGGCGAATTCGAAGCGCGACGAATCAACCCAACGTCGACCTTCTCCGCCGAGAGTTTCCCGTTGAAGATCAACGTGGTCTCGGGGAGTTTGCGGCAGCAGCGGTGGGGTTTGATTTCGCGCGCGGCAGGCTCGACGAAACCGTTCATCCGTTTTGCACCACTCTTGGTCCAAATGATTGTCGTATCCTGACACGATACGATTCGCATTGGTTCCCCGGCAGTCTGTACGGGACCCTGCATGAGGCCGGACATGGACTGTACGAGCAAGGTCTTCGTACCGATCAGTTCGGACTGCCTTCGGGGAGCTACACGTCACTCGGCATTCACGAATCGCAATCCAGGCTCTGGGAAAATCAAGTCGGGCGCAGTCGAGCGTTCTGGACGTGGCTGTATCCCGAAGCCGCCAAACGTGCCGGGGCGGTGTTCAATGGCGTGTCCATCGACGAGTTGTACTTCGCGATCAACAACGTCGAACCCAGTTTGATCCGAGTGGAGGCCGACGAGGCGACCTACAACCTTCACATCTTGATTCGTTTCGAGCTGGAGCAGGCGCTGATCAGCGGAGATTTGAGCGTCGACGATTTGCCAGCGGCTTGGGATGAGGAATACGATCGCTGCCTCGGCGTGTGTGCTCCGAGCGCAAAAAGCGGTGTGCTTCAGGATGTGCACTGGAGCGCGGGTTTGATCGGCTACTTTCCGACTTACACGCTCGGAAACCTTGCCGCCGCACAGCTCTTTGCTGCCGCCGAAGACCAACTCGGCGATCTCAGCGGCTCGTTTGAACGAGGCGAATTTGCAGGTTTGCTCGACTGGCTCCGCGAAAACGTTCATCGTCACGGGCGAAACTACACCGGTGCCGAACTCGTCGAAAAAGCGACCGGCGGACCGCTATCCGCAGACCCGCTGATGTCGTATCTCGAAACCAAACTCGCGCCGCTTTACGGAATCTAATGCCGATGGTGCGCTGGTCTGGTGCGACTAGCGACGCCGCCGACGCAACATTCCGAGCAGAGCGAGTGAGCCGAGGCAGGCGGCCGACATCGGTTCAGGGACGGCAGCCGTTCCCGCGTAGAACTCGCCGAAAAATTCATTCTCAACGCCGCCCGTCGTCTCGCGGATTTCCACGGAATCGAAAGCCGCCATCGACCACACACCCACGAACGCAGCCGTGTCGTTCGGTGCGTTGTATGAAAATGCGCCGACTTCGATTCCATCGTCGAGCAGGCGGACTGAAAAGGTGGAATCAACAAACGCCCCGACATTAGGATCGCTTTGCGGCTCCACAAAATCAAAACCGAATGAAAAGACATCGTTTCCAAGTCCGACATTGAGGTTCTCGAGACCCGTGATCGCAATGTCGTTGCCAGGAAGTCGTGCGGTCCAATCATTATTCGCCGGAATCGGTAGTCCGGAGATGTTGTTCGTTCCCACGAACAGTCGCGTCGCGCTTGGCCCCAGCGAAATGGTCGCACTTCCGAGCTGAATCGAACCGCCCGTGACTTCACCTAAGTTAGGTAGCGTACCAGTGACACTTTGTGCCGACGTGCGATTCAAGAAGTCCGCTCTGTCATCGAAAACGAGAATGCCTGCGTGTAGCGTGTTGATGGAAGCACTAACGAGGGCAACGACGCAGCAAGTGATGCGAAAGGCGTTCATCATGGCTTTGATTCTTTTGCTTTTGAAGGCTCATTAAAGGTTGCCCTGTTTCGCAATCTTCGCCTGCTTTCGCAAACAACATCCACGAGACAGAGCCCTTGAACAGTACGACGACTCTGTCAACACTGCTCGCGTGGTGCGGCGAAATCGTAGCGGTGTAAACGCAAAGCTCATGATCAGAAAAATGATCAGTATGTTGCCATCGTTCGAGCGAGCCCCTGACTTCTAGTTTTAGGTTTCCACGATCGTAGAATCGCGAACGCAAAACGAGCGCTATGCCCCAAACCTCATACACTCCCGACAAGAAACTGATTCGATCGCTTAAAAAGACGGCGGGGCTGACGGCAATCGATATCTATGCCGAGCTTGTCGAAACGGAATACGAATTGGGAATGGCCTCCGTGAACCGAGTCCTTCAAGGAAAGCGGGCGACGGAGGACACGCTTCGCGGTATCGCTCGTGTGCTCAAAGGGGATGCGGGGCAATGGCGGTCCCTGATAGAAGATGCGAGGGTGATCACCATCACGATCCCGGGGAATGTTCCAGCTGAGTTTGCGGCAAGCGAAGTCGCGTGCCTCAAATATGTTCGAGAACACTATGGAATCGAACTGACCAAAACATTTGAAGTCCTCTCGTTGGTGATGAAGGACAAGTGGATCATCATCGATATCAAGCCGGGGTCCGTTTTGATCGAAATCCTTGGGACCGAACGCGACGCGAGTGAATTAATACGACTCTTCCGAGCCGGATTCTTTAAAGAGATTCCCATCACCGAAGTAAAGGCGTCGCCACTGGCGGGAACAACGCAAACGCGTTGGTTCTGGCCTGAAACAGGCGGTCAATGGTGGTCCGTGCTTTCCCTTTTTGCTGTGCTCATGATCTTCGGATCGGCATGGTTCTTGCGTCCAATTCCGTTGGATGACACGCGGCTTTCCGTGACTCCGGCAGGACGCATGGTGATCGAACAACAGGGAGATGAAGCAGGGGAAGACGGAACGCGTCCGTCACGACTCGCGCTGGAGTTTGAGAATCTCAGTCACGAAAAAGCGGTCTTGCCGACATACATCTACGTGTATCCGAATGCCAGCGACGCTGCGTTGCCCTGCGCGGGGTACTTTTTGAGTACGGGAGAAAAGCCGACCGTGGGGCCGGGAGCTTCAGCGATTGTGAGGTACGAATCGAACGATATCCGATCGACGGTTCGGAATCTGGAGTTCTTCTTTCCGGAAATCGTCGATGAGCCGGCCACCAAAGATTACGTCAAAGGAGAGTTTCGCCTGCCGCTTCACTCGAACGACTCGGATCGGAAAATCATGAAGCGAATTCCGGTCTGGATTCTGTTGGCGGACCAATCAACCCGCGATCAGGAATCGTGAGTGAGGAACTTCATGTTGCAACAACGTCGAGATCTGTGTTTTGGTAAGCCGCAAGATGCAAGCTGCGGGATATTCAGGGGAACGAGCGGCTAGCGTTCCGCCGTTTACCATTTACGGGTCCGTGCCTCATGCACTTGCCGGAAACGACTATGTTCCGCGATTGCGTCGAAGTTGGCCGCACGCGGCGTCGATTTCGTCGCCTTTCTTTTGACGGAACATGACGTTGACTCCGGACGATTCAAGGATTCGACGGAACTCCGCGATCGAAGCCTTACTCGGCGTCTCGTACGGTAATCCTTCGACCGGGTTGTACGGTATGACGTTCAACATCACCGTCCGCGACCGCAGCAATCTCGCGAGTTGCCTCGCATGATCCGGTTCGTCGTTGATTCCGCCGAGTAAGACATACTCGAAAGTGAGACGGCGACCGTTGGCTTCAAAGTAACGATCCGCCGCTTCGAGTACGGCATCAATGCCGACCTTTTTATTGACTGGGACAAGCTCGGTTCGTAGCTCTTCGTTGGGGGCATGGAGGCTAACGGCTAGGTTGTAGGGGACGCCGTGCTTCGCTAACCGATCAATGGCCGGCGGCAAACCGACCGTGCTGATCGTGATCCGTCTGGGGCTGATTCCGAGTCCATCGCCACTGCTCGCTATTTCAAGTGCGCCGAGTACGCGATCGAGATTTGCGAGTGGCTCACCCATGCCCATCATGACGATGTGGCTGAGTCTTTCGCCGTCCTCCAATCGTGATTGCAACCGCAGCATTTGCTCGAGGATTTCGCCGCGAGTCAAATTCCGCTCGACACCATCGAGACCGCTCGCGCAAAAAACACATCCCATCGCACACCCGACTTGACTGCTGACGCAGATGCTTCGTCGCGGACCGTCACGGAGCAAGACGCATTCGACTTCGCCACCACCGGCCAACCGGAGCAACAGTTTGTCCGTCCCGTCACGGCTGGTCTGCACGGCAGTTTCCTGTGCTTCCAGTAAGTGAAACTCCGCCGCCAACTCGTCGCGGAGTGCCTTGGGCAAATCACTCATCTCCTCAAAGTCTCGGAGCCGTTTGTCGAACACCCAGGTGAAGACCTGTTTGGCCCGGAATTTCTTGTGGCCACGCGCCACCAACCACTCCGCCAGCTCGTCGAGCGAAAGGTCCAACAGGTGACGCGTCTTCCGATCGATCTCGGACGTCTCGTTCGGTGGGAGGACTGGGAGATTCACGTGGCAACGAAGTACAGGGCAATGAAGACGCGTTCGCGGCGGCCCGTTCATCCGCTACGCTACGGGGAGGAATGTGATGACCGAAAACGCCTCCTCGAAGTGTAGCTCTTTGATGCAAAAAATCGAAGTCAACGAACAAGAAGCTCTCGACCGATTTCTCAAGCTCACCGCGATTCCCGGTGGAAGTGGTGATGAAAAAGGGGTCGCCGACGCGATCTCGGGGCAGTTGATCGATGCGGGCATCGATCCGAGTCAGATTTCGTTCGACGATGCGAACACGCGAACTCGATTGAAAGGGAACTGCGGCAACTTGATTGTCCAATTGCCAGGAAACGGCAACGGACCGCGAACGTTGATTTCGGCACACATGGATACCGTCCCGATCTGCGTTGGTTGTGATCCCTATGTGGATGGTGATCATGTCCACAGTCGAGGCAACACGGGGCTGGGCGGGGATGACCGAAGCGGCTGTTCAGCCATTTTGACGGCCACGATCGAAAGACTGCGACTGGGCGATTCGAATTTCAACCCGGCCGTCGTGGCTTTCTTTATTCAAGAGGAAATCGGTTTGGAGGGAGCCCGTCACCTCGATGTTGCCAAGATCGGCGACATCGATCTCGCGTTTAACTTCGATGGCGGGACTGTCGAGAAGATGACGAATGGCGCCACTGGCGGCGAGCGGATCAATATTCGACTACTCGGCGTTCCAGCACACGCGGGACTCGCACCCGAGACGGGCGTCAGCACCATTGTGATTGCGGCGAAAGCGATTGCCGACCTGGAAGCGCGCGGTTGGCACGGTCGCATTTCCAACGAACACGGCGAAGGCACATCGAACGTTGGTGTTATCCAGGGCGGTGACGCAACCAATGTCGTCACACCTGAACTAAAGCTACGCGCAGAAGCGCGAAGTCACGACGCGGGAATGCGAACCAAGATCGTCGCGGAAATCCGAGACGCGTTCGAGAAGGCCGCGGCGAACGTCACCAACACGGACGGAACATGTGGGACGTGTGAGTTCGAATCACATGTGGATTACGAATCGTTCCGCCTGCCTGACGACGATCCTTCAATCGCGGCTCTTGGTGAAGCTCTCAAGTCAATCGGACGTGAACCGTTCCTCGAAGTTGCCGGTGGGGGTCTCGACGCTAATTGGCTCAACAAACATGGCATCGCTGCTGTGACGACAGGGTGCGGACAGCGGAACATCCATACGGCCGAAGAGAAACTGCATATCGCGGACTACCTTGACGCGTGTCGCGTCGCAACGACGTTGATTTGCCGCGGATCATGAACGAAGACCAGCCGATTTGCTTGTGCTTCAACGTTTCACGCCGCAAAGTCCAACAGTTCTTGCGCGCCGAGAAACCAAAAGCCGCATCGCAGCTCTCGCAGTGCTTCGGCGCGGGGACGGGATGTGGCTGGTGCCGGCCCTTCTTGAGAAAGCTCTGGGAGTCGGAGCTGCCCGAACAGGAAAGCCTGCCTGATGCGGACTCGTATGCGAAGTCTCGCGCGGATTATCGTCAGACGTAGACGGGTTTTTCCTGCGGGCTTTTAAAATGACTATCATGCATTGATGTCTGCAAATCGCTGGACTGTTCACGTGTTAAGGCGTTTGTATGAATCCGTATGATTCTCCTCCCATGCAAGACATGGAGCATCCCGAGACGAATTCGCTGGCCGCTCTTTTCCTTGTGACCGCATTGGCGGGACTGGCTTGCTATTGGACCGGACTCGCCACGTGGTTGCGTTCGGGAGACGAAGCTCGATTGGAGATGTTTTTGGTTTCAAGAGCGCCCGTCGTCTTGATCGCATCGATGGCCTCCCTTGTCGGTAGCAAGTGCCTTTTCCGGTTACTGGGCAATGCCCAGCGCACGGGAGTGCGGAAAAGCCACGATGCATTTCAGTTGTTTATGCTGGTCGCATGTTTTGTTGTGGTGCTCATCGTCGTTCTCACTTGTTGATCGATCGACGTCGCGACACCCGAAGGCGACTCTGTCTTCTTTCGACTCTGCCCCCAAATGCCGCAGGTTTCTTGATGCGAGTTCTGCTCTCGGTTGCTTTGGCCTTGTTTGCCCTCGCTTCGGTGGGGAGGTCTTCGCCGAATTTGATCTACATCATGGTGGATGATCTCGGCTACGGGGACCTCGGCTGCTATGGCCAGCAAGTCGTGCAAACTCCCTACCTGGATCGTATGGCATCCGAGGGGATGCGATTCACCGATCACTATGCGGGGCACACCGTCTGCCGCCCATCACGGCTCGTATTGTGGACGGGCAAGCACGTTGGACACACAGGCTTGATGGGAAATCGTTCGGTGTCTCTCACTGGCCAAGAAAAAACCATCGGCAAAGTGCTCCAACAAGCTGGCTACGTAACCGGTGGCGTTGGGAAATGGGCACTCGGGAACGTCGAGGATCCAAAGCAAATCGACAATCCCGGTCACCCGAACCGAAATGGGTTTGATTACTGGTTCGGCTACATGAATCAAAGTAACGCACACAACTACTTTCCACCGTTCTTGTGGGAGGACGATCAGCGAGTGCCGCTCGAAGGCAATGTACTGATGAAGGACCCCAAGGCACGTGGCCGTGTGTCCGAGAAGCGTGTGACGTACTCCCACGACAAAATGACGGATGCGGCATTTGGTTTCATTCGCAAGCATCACCAACGTCCGTTCGCTCTTCATATCCATTGGACAATCCCTCACGCTAACAACGAAGGCGGTCGCGTCCTCAAGGATGGCATGGAGATTCCATCGTACGGGCAATACGCGTCGCAAGAGTGGCCAGACCCTGAGAAGGGTTTCGCAGCGATGGTCAGCTACATGGATGCGGACGTGGGCCGACTGTTTGCGTTGCTGCAGGAGTTGGGAATCGATGAAAACACGTTGGTGATTTTTACGTCCGACAATGGCCCGCATCGTGAAGGCAATCACGATCACGAGTTTTTCGACTCCAACGGTCCACTCAGGGGATACAAACGTTCGATGCACGAAGGTGGGATTCGTGTACCAATGATTGCTCGATGGCCCGGGAAAATCGCTGCCGGTTCGACATCTGATCTGCCGTCCGCCTTCTGGGATTACTATGCAACCGCATGTGAGGTTGTTGGAGCCCAACCTCCCGGCGAAATCGACGGCATTTCATATTTGCCAACACTCCTTGGACGGGACGACCGTCAACGCGAACACCGCTATCTTTACTGGGCAAGTCAAGAGGGCGCGACGTCGATCGGGTTCCGAACGGGAGACTGGAAACTCGTCCGTTATCGCAAGGATTCTTCCGGCGGACCGGATTGGCGGCTCTACGATCTGTCCAAAGATGTTGGCGAAACGGAGGATCTCGCAGACCAGAACGAGAGGCAAGTTGAGAAGATGATTGCGATCATGCAAGAAGATGACTTGCCACTCGAGCCACCGCCGCGTCGGAAGCAGTAAGAATCGGTTAGCGAGGCGCTGCACGCCTTCCAGCCGGACTTGATCGTGCTCGCTTGCGGTTGATGTTGCGGGCATGGGGGCTCATTATTCAGTTGCGTCCGAGGAGCCGTTTGTCCGAGGAGCCGTTTGTTCGAGCGGTCTTTCTCGTCTTTCGTTTCAAAGTCGAGTCATTCTGGCTGAGTTGATTTCGCAAGCGAACGGTCATGGGGCGAATCGGTTAAGGGGGCACGCGAAATGGCTGCCGACGACATCGACTTCCAAGTCATCGATCGCAACGCTACGTGACAGATGGACTCCGACCGTGATGACTGCAACGTCGCCTGCGACCTTCGTCGCGTGGACCATCCAGACGCGACCATCCTCAGCATGATTTTCTTGCGTTCTCTCGGGGACAGGTTCTCTCGGGGACAGAGCATTTCAATCCTCGCGGCACGTCCTCGCGGGGACAGAGCCCCTCGACAGTCTCTTGAAGTTCATCGCGAGAGGTTGCTTGATTCTCATGGGGACCGAATATTTGCCCAGCAGTCATTCTGGGGACACGGTCATGGTGGGGACACAGCACCTTTCACGAATGCGTCGGCCTCGCGGGGACACGGCCTTTCGGGGACAGGGGACCGGCCTTGCAGCGACAAATCGCTCCACAAGCTCGAAGTCCATCCTGTTTTCGGAGGACTTTCATGCGAAGAATTGCGGGAGTCCAGTGCGCTAGAGTGTTTTGGACTGAGTTGCCTGGAGGCCATCACGTCGCAACGACTCTGGATGGCTGATGCTGATAAGCGCAAAACCGGCGCCTCTTTCTCGCTCAACACCAACAGTTTGCCGCACAGCAATACTTGCGGCGATCCGTTTTCATGTTGCTGACCGCTCGGACCAAGTGCCCAAGGTAGGACCGCTTGTGGTCATGCTGCGAGTAGATGTCGGCCGGATTTCGGGATGTTGAACCGACGCGACGTCTGATGACTACGTATCGTTTCAATTCGGTCAGTTCTACCTGCGACGTGACAGTAACTATCGGTGAAATTTGTCACCAATTGTTGCCAGGACGCTCTTGTGATTCCAAGACAACGCAAGATGGGTGGTTCTTGGGTTGGCACCTGACGTCGGCGCACGCAATTACTCACGGTCCATGCGAGTAGTTTCAGATACTCATCGAGCTCCAGTGGCAGAAATCCTTTGTGACTGCATCGGAACCGTGTTGGTCCCGATTCGCTCGTGCTGTCAGTCCTGGTCAACGTGAGTTCTGCAAGGAACGCATCGCGGCGTTTCTCGACAACTTGTTGGCTACGTTCAGATTGGATGCGGCGTTGAATCGAAGTGTGCTTACTTTGCTCGATACTCTTGCACAGACCAGCTCGCAATGGATTGAGTTCGACATAGACCGCGCATGCGAGCAACGATTCCTCATCGATGAGACGTACCACTTTGTAGCGATCCTGCCAGAATCGACCGGACTCTTGATCCTCTTTGTTCGATCGCTGTGCGATACGTTGATTGAGTAGTCGCATCCACCACGAAATGGAACTCAGACGCGATCGAATCTCGGCGAGCTTGATCGGGCAGTTTCGGATCGTGTTCAGGTCGGACTCGGACGGTTGGCGCGGCGTCCCAGTATTTGCCCGCGCGGGACAGATCGACAGCCACCGTCGCGCCACTTCCGTGTCGCTCCATTTCGTAACGACGTCGGGTCTTGTTCGCAAAATGAGGTGGTAGTGGTTCGACAGAATTGAGAAGCAGAGTAGGTCAATTCCGAAATGACCTGCAAAGTGCTCAAGCAATTCTTCGATCCAAATCTTGCGATGATCGAAATTGTTGCCGCTGACAGGATCATCACCCATGAGAAAACATCGCCGAACGGTGCGATTCATCACATGAGCAACGGTCACCTCAAGTGGATCAATCACTTCACATCGGGCAAGACGGGACATGTGAGCACCTCAGAATCAAGCCGGTCAAAGGCGCTTGCGCTTCAATTCGGCGATTTAGAAAGAGTGTCCCTCACTCACTATCCATCTGAAATCGGGCATCGTGTGACGTCAAGAGCTGTTGGGAATTCCAGGCGGGGCCAAAAACGAATTCGCAAATTGTCGGCGAATTTTGGAATCCCTACGCGGAACATGCTCTGTCCCCCGAACTCACTACGCGGAACATGCTCTGTCCCCGAACTGATATTGTCCCCCAACTCATATTTGCTCTGTCCCCGAACTCAGATTGTGGTCAGCACTGCCCCAGGGCACCCTGATGGCCGGATCGTTGGTGCATGTCCTGATGCCAGAGCGTCGTTTCGGAGCTCACAGATTCGCGGCATGCTGTGTCCCCGATTCGCACAGATTCGCGGCAAGTGCTGTGTCCCCGATTCGGCGGTTATGCGGTGCCCGGATACCAAACCGCGGACGTAAGTGCTGTGTCCCCGAAATGGGATCTGTCTCGCGCTCTTAAGTGCTGTGTCCCCTTCTGGGGATTGCGGGCGGTGGGCATTGGCTGGCCGTGGGGCTTGGTGTTTACGGATGATGGCGGCGCCGGACTGCACACGATGTGTTCGAGGTGGTGTATGATCCTCCCCCAGCCTAGATGTTGCTTCTTTGGACGGGGAGAAATTGAATGATTCAGGGTCTCTTAGGTGTCGTTGGTGGTGTCGTTCGGGCTCGAAAACGGCGGGTTTGCCGATCGTTGTCGAGTCGCCGGGCGTTGTTCGAAAGTCTTGAGGATCGACGCGTTCTTGCCGTTGCGACGCTCTCCACGATCGCCGACGGTGAGATTCGTGACAATGAACACGACGGTGTCTTTGATGTCGTCGAATTGTCCAACACGGCGGTCGGTGTGAGGAACTTTGATTTCGCCACGTTCAAAGTCGAGGAGGTCGCCGTCTTTGAATTCGACACCTCGTCAATCCCGGCTAACGCCACCCTCAACAGCATCGACTTCGAATTCGATTTGGCGAGCTTCACCTCGTCGACAAACGTGAGCCTTGTTGCTTTCGCAGGCGACGGCGTCGTCACGCTGAGTGATGCAACCGCGACCGGAACCCTCATTGCATCGATCTCCGCATCCGATCTCAGTCTCGGAATCAATACGATTTCCATCACGGATCCGACGCTGCTGGCAAGCGCCATCGATACCGGCGGGGTCACCATTCGAGTGGATGGGCAAATCAATTCCGCGAACATGCAAATGGATTCGATCGAGTCGAGCGGCGCCGAAGCGAAGTTGATCGTCGACTATGAAGAGTCGTCGGGGACAACGACGACGACGGTGTCTGTCTCCCGAGATGCTCAAATCGTCGACAACGGACTCGATGGCACGTTCGACGTCGTCAATGAGAGTCTGACGACCATGAGCGTGCGTCACTTCTCCTCGTTGATGCTTCAAGAACTCGCGGTCTTTGAGTTCGAAACAGGGTTGATCCCGGACGGCGACGAAATTGTTTCGGCAACCTTCCAATATCGCCTCGTCAGCTATACGTCGTCATCGGAAGTGATTATCGACGGCTTCGCGGGTGATGGCGTACCGACGCTCTCGGATGCGACAGCAGCTGGATCCGAGCTCGCGACGATTCCCGGCAGTGAATTGAGTTTGGGGGTCAACTCGGCGCCGCTTGATGTCGCGTTGATCAGCGATGCGATTCGGGGTGACAACCTGACAATTCGTGTTCGCGGATTGCTGAGCGGAATCAACGTCTCGATTGCGGCCGAAGAGTCGACCTTCTTTCAGGAAGCTCGCTTGGTGATTGAGCATCGTGAAATTGATGACTCGGTCGAAGCCACCTTCCCGGTGACCGTCGATGCGCATATCGAAGATCAAGGCCGCGACGGGGTTTTTGACCGGATCGATGAGGTATCCGAGACAATCCTCGTCCGAGATGCCATTCTCCCAGTGCTGAGGGAGGAGTTCCGCGGGGTTTTCGAGTTTGATACGTCATCGCTTCCCGCAGGCGCCCAAGTCGATTCTGTCCGATTGGACTATCAGGTCAGTCTGGGGCCAACCGTTACCGACACCTCCGAAGTCTATTTCGAGGTTTACAACGCGGATGGTGTGATCACTCTCGCTGACGCGACCACGCCAGCAACACTTGTCGGAACAAGATTGACGAGCGAACTGGGAGTGGGGCCGGGCTCCATTGAGTTGGAGAGTGCTCCTTTGGCAGCGGCGCTTGCGTCGGGCTTTGTCGGAATTCGAGCCCGAGCTTCGGTCAATACGACCGCGGGATTTGCGTCTCGTGATCGTGAAGGCTTCGGAATGAATCTGGTTGTTTCTTACACACCGCCAGACCCAATCGATTTTGGTGACGCACCGGACTCGTATCGGACATCGTTCGACGAGGATGGTGCTCGGCATGTTGCAACCGGACCTCAGTTGGGGGCCGAGCGTGATTCCGAATTGGATGCCGCCTCGCCGCTTAATGGAGAAGGCGACGATTTGAATGATGTGGATGATGAAGACGGCGTGATGTTCGGGCTGATCCGCACGAATGAATCCACGGCGGGAGTCAACGTGGACCTTCAAAACGCCGATTCGGCACACGTCGATGCATGGCTGGACTTCGATCAAAATGGAGTTTTCGATGTGGACGAAAAGATCCTCGACAGCCAAGTGGTGAGCAACGGACTGCAGACGTTGAACTTCACGGTGCCACCCGACGCTTTGGCGGGCGAAACCTACGCGCGGGTTCGGGTGAGTAGCGATGGCAATCTTCAGCCGTTTGGGGTGGCCGCCGACGGCGAAGTCGAGGACTACCGAGTACCGATTTACGCTCCGCCTACGGTCGAGAGCATTTCAGTGAACGAGGGATCGGACTCTCGTTCGGTTCTCACCTCGCTCACTGTGTTGTTTGACACGGAACTCGACGATCACTTGTTGGCTGACGCGTTCACGGTGACAAACATCACCACGAACACGGTAGTCAGCTCCTTGATTGTGACATCGTCGACGTTCCAGGGTGGTCATCGTGCTCGACTGACCTTTGGGGCGGGACCATCGGTCGTGACACGCGACACAGAGAATTCATTGGAGGATGGAAATTACCGACTCGATATCGATGCATCGAAAATTCGTGGCGGGGGCGATGTCTTAATGGAAGCGAACGTGGTTTTTGGGAATCAAACGGCATCGGATCCCGACAACGATGACTTCTTTCGATTGTTCGGTGACGATGATGGTGACGGCGATGTGGACGGGACGAACTATGGCCGATTTGGGCAAGCGTTCTTGAAAACGATTGGCCAGACCGGCTACGACGAGAACTTCGACGGTGATGGCGATGGTGATGTCGACGGCGTGGACTACGGCGATTTCGGGAGAAACTTCTTAACGTCTCGCCCCTAGCTGGTTTGACCCGTCGCCGCCCCGTTGAAATACCAGCAAGACGGCGACGGGTGGGAGCTGCTGTCGGCCTACTTGGCGAGTACCTCAACGTCCAATTCGCTTCCTCTACTCGGCTGGTTGACGATGACCCGAGTCGACTATCCTGGTGTTCGTGAGTGACTCATTTCATGAACGCGTTCGAACTCGATTGTGCCTGTTGATCGGCCCCCTGCTTCTCGCATGGTTCGGTTTGGCCCAAATCACACCGGCGTGCGCGCAAAACCAGGACAGAACCTACGTGGTTTCGGCGGGTTTCGAGAGTCGTAAGGTCCGTGGCGCGACGGCCTACGACCGACTCCAAGCACCCGATGTTGTCGCGTGGGATGTGGCGGGCTGGGATCGGTATGACCGTCTTTGGAAGGAGTTTGCCGCGTCGCCGAACGAGCCGGCCTTACGGAAATACCTTGGATTTCCGATCGGGGAATCAGCGACTGAGTTTGCGGTCCTGAAGGTCACGCGTGGACGAAGTGCGCCGAGATGGTTGGGATGGCGTGCGGGATCGTACAGCCAAATCGAATCACCGCACTTTCGTATTTACAGCCGGGCTGACGAAGAATCGGGGCGTGAAGTTGCTCAAGACCTGGAACGCGTCTATTGGATTTGGACGCAGGTCTTTTATCCATTTTGGGATGCCCAAGCCCAAGTCGCGTTGCACCTCAAGAATGTGTCGTTGGATCAACCGGTCGGAGCTCAGCTTTCAGCGGGAACACGGTTGGCTTCACGCAAGAAACTCCGGGTCGTGTTGTTTCGGGACGCGGAAGACTATCAGCGTACGCTTGCCCAAGCCGTTCCGGGAATCGAGCGATCAACGGGGTTCTATAGCGATGAGCGTTTGACGTCGTTCTTTTACCCCACCGAAGACGCGGACTCGGTCGCGACGCGACGTCATGAATTGGTTCATCAGTTGTTTCGTGAGGCGACGGTCCGAGGCACGCTCGGTAGTCGGTCGCCAGGTATGGAATCGGGGTTTTGGCTCGTCGAAGGCATTGCGGGCTACTTTGAGTCGTTGGTCGTGGGAGCGAATCGAGCCAGCTTGGGAGGCTGGGACAGTCCACGGCTTCAATTCGCGCGGTATCGAATGTTGTCCAGTGGAGACCGCTTGCCACTGGACGAGCTTGTGTCGGGGGGACAACGACAGGTTCAGCGCCGGAACGACATCTCCCGATGGTATGCCCACGCGATCGCCAGGACGCACCAATTCTTGGACGGCGGTACCGTCGCTCATCGACGTTGGGTGTATCAACAGCTTGCGGAGTTGTATGGAATACGGATCGACGTGCCGGGGGCAGAGCCGCCATCGGCGGACGATCGTGTCCTGGTCGACTTTCTTCGTATCGACGATGCCTTGGTTCGGGCGTTCCCACCTAATGAGAATCTCACGGAGCTTTGTCTTTCGGGGTGCGAGGTCACCGACAGCGGACTGAAGTCGATGGGCGGACTGACACGCCTGAGTTGGCTCGATCTTTCGCGTTTGCCGATCGGCAGCGATGCCGTGACCGAGCTTTGTCCACGGCCCGAGACATTGGAGCGTTTGTCACTCGAGGCCACCAAAGTCGACGATGGGATCAGTGGTTGGCTTTCTAATGCACGGCAGCTGACGGAATTGGATTTGAGTTGGACTCGGTGTGGGGACCCGACTGCGAAAGCGTACTCTGCGACAGGAATTGAAACGCTATGGTTGACCGGTTCGGTGATCGGTGATGGCGCGATTCCCGAGTTGGTCAAGCTGCGACGTTTGGAATCATTGGATGTTCAACGGACAAAGGTGACGACACAAGGCCTCGCGCAGCTGAAGCGTGCAAAGCCGCAATGGAGCATCAATCCGCTGCAATTGCGTGTTGCGGCCCCCGAAAACTAGTGCTGGTTTGAAGCGATGGAAAACGCGTTTGAACTGCCGCGGTTTTTTACAGTTCGCCCCCGGCTTGCGTCCCACGGGATCGCCGATGTCACGAGTGTCGTGATCGAGCAACTCGAGGCAAACCGCGATTTGATCGCTGCAGATGCGTCGGTCGCGGTTGCGGTCGGAAGTCGCGGTATTTCTTCGATCGTCGACGTCACATGCGCGACGGTTCGGTGGCTCCGATCCATTGGGGCGGTTCCGTTCATTGTTCCGGCAATGGGCAGCCACGGTGGCGCGACGGCGGAAGGCCAAGTCAACGTGCTGGCATCGCTGGGCATCACCACGGAATCGGTTGGCTGCGAAATCCGCGCGACGATGGACACGGTTTGTGTCGGTGAATCGGAGACTGGGATTCCGATCCACTGTGACAAGATCGCTCAGAGCGCGGACCATGTGATCCTCATCAATCGCATCAAGCCGCACACACGACTGGTCGGCGAGATTCAGAGCGGACTCTGCAAAATGTTGATGATCGGGCTAGGGAAGCACGAAGGAGCGGCGCGGTTCCATCAGGCGTTCAAGCTGTTTGATTACCGACTCGATCAAGTCGCCGAGGACTTTGTCACAAAGCTTCGAGCATCGGTTCCTGTTGCACTCGGTATTGCCATTGTGGAAGACGCCTTTGATCGCGCCGGCAGAATCGAGGTTTTGCGGGCCAGTCGCTTTCTTGATGAAGAACCGCGCCTGCTGAGTCTCGCGATGGATTGGATGCCGGCGTTACCGTTTCGACGGTGCGAGTTCTTGATGGTCGATGAGATGGGCAAGGAGATCAGCGGTACGGGAATGGACACCAATGTGTTGGGCCGCAAGGCATGTGATCGCCAAGCGCAGATCGACGAATGGCCAAAGATCGATGAGATCTATATTCGATCCTTGACTGAAAAATCGGCGGGCAACGCAAGCGGAATCGGAATCGCCGAGTACGCGCACCAGCGGGTTGCGGATGCGATCGATTTGGTCAAGACGCGAATCAACTGTGTGACGGCGGGGCATGTCTCAGGTGCCGCAATACCGGCCTGCTTTGAATCGGATCAAGCGACGTTGGAAGCCGTGCGAAGTCAATCGTCCACGCCGGCCGAAAAGGTTCGCTGGATGCACATCCGTAATACGCTCGACTTGGCCGAGATCGGCTGTAGCGAGGGTTATTGGGATGAGGCTCAGAAACGTGACGACTTGGAGTGTTTGTGCGAACCGATGCCGCTCACGTTCGACGAGGTGGGCAATCTGAACGGCTCCTGATAGATCTCAGGACAGCGCAGCGTCTGTCGCGTTGGTAGGTCGAAACGCAAGTTTTGAAGTTGCGCAGTTTGGATTAGTTAACCCGAAACGTAAGTGAAGGAACGACTGAGCTTTGGATTGGGTAACCCGAAACGTAAGTGAGTGGATGATTGAGCTGTTTCGCGAGATCGCCTCGTTGACGCGTCGGGTTTCCATTGAACCATGAAAACGAAGAAGCGCGAGCGACACTTGCTTCCGCTTCGAGGCACCCTGAACTGCGCTGTCGATCATTTGGAAAGATGCTACAGCTCGGCGCTCGTGTTAGAGCTGGCTTGGTAGACCCGAACGGCGAACAAGATCAGGATGAATGCGATCGCCGCGACGAGAATGCCGATGACCACCAACCAGTTAAAGACCGGCACCCACGCTGCCGGTGGTGAATAGGATTCCCGACTTCGTTCAACGTCGGGATCGGTCGTGATCGCGACGGTCTTCGCCTCGCGATACTTTTCATTGAACTTTTCATCCACGGCAACGCCTTCGGCGATCCAGCGTTTTTCGTCCGCGACGACTTTTTCAAACCAAGCTTCCGCGTCGGCCAGTTCCTCCTGGAAGTCCTTTGCGATTTCGGCTTCCGTGATTTTGACGTCTTTCGTTTGCTTCCAGGACACGAGGGTCCAGTCCAACGCGTTTTGTGCCATGAGTTGGTATCGCGTTTGAGCGAGCTTGCTCTTCACGTTTCGTGCCGCGCTCATGTAGGCGCGATACGCCAATTGGTTGGCGCCGTGTTGGCGTTGCAGGTCCCCAAGCACCTCCAACAGAATTGGCGAGTCGTGTCGGGAGAAACGCATCATTCCGAGGATGCCGGTGATCGCATCGTGAGAAGTACCAAGTCATTCTGGTCAAGTACATCCTTTCCAAATCAAGCGACGAAGGTGTGCAGTTGCCACTCGGAAACGGCGGCCGATATGGCTCCGAGTGGGTGAAGTTCCTGAAAGCGGAATTGTCTGACGGAACGGATGAG